>JANYGK010000045.1 GCA_025362395.1 Bacteroidota bacterium | reverse complement strand
AATGCCCTGCTCCCGCTCCGCTCTTAAGCCGTCGGTTAATAAAGCCAGGTCAATGTGTGAATTAGCGCCCGTGGTTTTGCTTTGTCGCGTAAGCGTTTCAATAATATCGGTTGATATAGAATTGCTGTCGTAAAGCAAACGCCCTATCAGCGTGCTTTTCCCGTCATCGACATTACCTGCTGTAAAAAATATTAATAGCTGCATTTTATAATAGTTATAAATCTTATCTTTTTTAATTCTCTTTTTTATCTTAAGTCCCTTCTAAAAGTATCCCCCTTTTTTCCGGTCTTCCATCGCTGCTTCGCTTACCCTGTCATCCATACGTGTGGCCCCGCGCTCACTGATTTTAGCTTCTTTTAGTTCGGCAATAATATCATCCACTGTATAGGCTTCGCTTTCCACAGCGGCCGTACAGGTCATGTCACCAACGGTACGGTATCTTACTTTTTTAGTTACAATCACATCTGCTTCCTCTGTTTGCACAAACTCATTGGTATTCATTAGCTGACCGTTTTCTGTAAGAATACATTCACGTTCATGCGTAAAATAAATGGAAGGCAGTTCTATATTCTCTCGTTTAATGTAATTCCATACGTCCAGTTCAGTCCAGTTACTAATGGGAAAGACGCGTACATTTTCTCCCTTATTTATTTTACCGTTATAGATATTCCATAATTCGGGACGTTGCATTTTGGGGTCCCATTGTCCGAACTCATCCCGTACAGAAAAAATCCGTTCCTTGGCTCTCGCTTTTTCTTCGTCTCTGCGGGCTCCGCCAATGCAGGCATCAAACTCAAATTCTTCAATCACATCCAGTAATGTGTAAGTTTGCAAACCGTTCCTGCTCGGAAACTTACCTTTCCCGTCGCTGAGTTTTTTTTCTTTGATGGTATCCGCTACATAACGTACAATAAGTTTTTCATCCAGCTTCTTAGCAAGAGTATCGCGGTAGGTAATCGCTTCTTCAAAGTTATGTCCTGTATCAACATGCACTAAAGGAAAAGGAAATTTACCCGGACGAAATGCTTTTAATGCTAAATGAACTAAGCAAATACTGTCTTTACCCCCGCTGAATAATAACGCAGGCCTGTCGAATTGCCCGGCAACTTCACGCAGAATGTAAATGGCTTCTGCTTCCAATTCATCTAAATAATCTTTTTGTTTATTCATAATTATATTTTTTTGTCACATCGAGTAAAAATTTCTGTCTCTTTAATTCTTTGTATCCGGATTCTCAACTTCTCGATACAATTTTGCAAGAGACAGGCAAAATCACTCGAAGAGACAATTCGTTTTGTCCTGTGACTCTTATGTCTTTATTCTATGAACTGTGTAAGCCGCACTCTTTTTTATCGTTTGTTTCCCACCACCAACGTCCCGCCCTAAAATCTTCTCCCGGTTTAATGGCACGTGTACAAGGCGCGCAACCTATGCTTACAAAACCCTTATCATGTAATGTATTGTAAGGAATAGTGTATTTGCTGATATATGATTTTATTTCCTGCAAGCTCCAGTTTAAAATAGGGTGATATTTAATAATTTGATTTTCTTCATCCCATTCTACTGAAGGCATATCCTGCCTGTTCCCGGATTGCCCGGCCCTTATCCCGGTCACCCACACGGCGTTACCTTTCAAGGCACGTTTTAAAGGTTCTACTTTACGAATATTGCAACATTCTTTCCTGTTCTCCGGGCTTTCATAAAAACTAATGGGGCCTTTTTTTGTTACAAGTTCTTCTATCAGATCTGTTTGAGGGTACATGACCTGAATTGATGTTTTATATTTTTCTAAAGTGCTGTTTAATACCGAATACGTTTCATTAAACAAACGACCCGTATCTAAGGTAAATACCTTCACAGGTATTGCATTCGAAAAAATCATGTGTGAGATCACCTGGTCTTCATAACCAAGACTTGTAGAAAATACAACCTGACCCGGGAATTCGGTAGCCAGCAGTGCTAAAGCTTCCTCGGGGGATGCGTCTTTTATCAATTCCTGTATTTTAATAAGTGTATTCATTTTATTTCTTTTTAACCACATAGAGGCACAGAATGCATAAGGTTTTTCTATTAATAATTATTTTTTGTTTTTTCTATGTTACCTATGTATCTATGTGATTATAATTATTTCAGAGCTTGCAGTAAATCATTCAATATGTCTTCTTTGTTTTCTAAACCTATAGATACACGAATTAATCCCGGCGTAATCCCCACCTTCAAGCGTTCTTCTTCACTTAACTTGCAATGTGTAGACGATGCGGGATGCGTAACAATACTCCTGGCATCTCCTAAATTCGGAGAGATCTTTATCATGTTTAATTTATCTAAAAATCGGGTCGCGCCTTCATAACCGCCTTTAACGGTAACAGTCAGGATGCCGCCCCCGGCCTTCATTTGTTTTTTTGCTATGGCATAATGCGGATGAGAAGGTAAAAAAGGATAAGACACATTTTCTAATTTATCATTTCCTTCCAACTCCTTTGCAATGTACAATGCATTCTCACAATGCCTGTCCATCCTAAGCGCCAGGGTTTCTAAACTTTTGCTTAACACCCAGGCGTTAAACGGGCTCATGGAGGGACCCGTTAACCTACCAAATAAATAAATATCATGGATCAATTCTTTTTTACCGACCACAATTCCGCCCAGTACCCTACCCTGTCCGTCCATATATTTAGTAGCAGAATGAATGACAAGGTCAGCACCAAATTTAACAGGCTGTTGCAGATATGGGGTTGCAAAACAATTGTCGACGATCAATAACAGGTTATGTTTTTTAGCGATTGCGGCTACGGCTTCAAGGTCTATCAGTTCAATGGCAGGATTGGTAGGTGTTTCAAGATAAATAAATTTTGTTTCCGGCTTTATCAATGACTCTATCTCTTGTACTTTTCCTGTATCAAAATAAGAATAAGAAATATTCCACTTCGGAAAATACTTAGTGAACACGGCATGCGTGGCCCCAAATACAGAAGAACAGGAAACCACGTGATCGCCTGATTTTAATAAAGCCATGAATGTGGTGAAGACAGCGGCCATTCCTGAAGCCGTTGCAAAGCCTGCTTCGGCACCTTCCAATAAGCAAACTTTTTCAATAAATTCATTGGTATTGGGGTTTACATAACGAGAATAAATAAAATCATCAGACTCATCATTAAAAGCGGCACGCAGATCATTAGCTGTATCAAACACAAAACTAGACGTTAAAAATAACGGCGTTGAATGTTCGTTGTATTCTGTACGTTCTAATTGTGCTCTGACAGCTTGGGTTTCAAAATGTTTATCTTTCATACTATTCATCTTTTTTTCCTTCTTCCGAATGAATTTCTTTTATGGTAAAATGATTGACGGTGACTTTATACGTTATTTTAGCAGTAGGTTCCAATGTTTTTGAAACCGAACAGTATTTTTCCATCGATAACTTTATGGCACGTTCCGCTTTTTCCATTTCTACTTTTCCCGTCAGTGTAAAATGTAAACAAATCGTTCTGAAAAGACGGTGCTCGTCTACTTGTTCGGTATGTCCTTCTACTTCTACGTCAAAGGATTCTACTTCCTGCTTTTGTTTTTTCAACATCATCAGTACATCAATAGAACTGCAACCGCCTACTGCCGCTAATAATAATTGCATCGGACGCATTCCTTTTCCTTCACCGCCTATGTCTTTTGACCCGTCCATTTGAAGCGTGTTTCCGTCTTCATTAGAAGCTTCCATATGGAATTCGCCGCTGACCTTCTTTATATTAATTTTCATATTCTAAACTATAATTTATGATAAAGATAACCAATTTTAAAACTCATGAACGCCGTTTACGGTAGTATATTTCATGGTATATTTTATGCCCGGGTTTATGTATTTATAGGCACTGTGGCTCATTAAGGCAGCTTCATGGAAACCGCACAGGATCAGTTTCAACTTGTTTTTATAAGTATTAATATCCCCTATTGCATACACACCCGTAATGTTAGTAGAGTAATCGTCGGTATTGACTTCTATCGCACTTTTATCAATATTTAGTCCCCAGTTTTCAATAGGCCCTAACTTAGGGCTTAAACCAAATAACGGAATTAAATTATCGGCACCTATCACGTGTTCTTCTTTGGTTTTAGAATTGATCACTGCTACTGTTTTTAATGTTTTATCGCCTGTTACTTTCGTTAAATTCGTATTTAATAACAGATCTATTTTTCCTTCACTTGCCAAATTCATTATTTTATTCACACTGTCCGGGGAACCGCGAAAGGCTTCGCTGCGATGTACGAGGGTTATTTTATTTACTACATCTGCCAGGAAAATAGTCCAGTCTAAAGCACTGTCGCCGCCGCCGGCAATTACTATATTTTTATTCCGGTAAGCTTCCGGGTCCAAAACCATATAGCTGACCCCTTTTCCGTTTTCAAAATTACTAAGTCCTTCTACTTCGGGCTTACGCGGCTCAAAGCATCCAAGTCCGCCGGCAATCACCACCACACTCGCGTTTATTTTTGTTCCCATATTAGTGGTCAATATAAAATCACGCTCCCCTAATTTTTCAAGCGATTCGATGCGTTCACCTAAAGTATAACCGGGATTGAAGGGCTCTGCCTGCTTTACTAAATTATCAATTAACTCTTGCGCCAATACAGAAGGAAACCCGGGAATATCATAAATTGGTTTTTTAGGATAAATCTCTGAAAGCTGCCCTCCTACCTGTGGTAAATAATCAATTAAGTGACAGCGCATTTTTAAAAGTCCTGCTTCAAAAATGGCGAATAATGCTACGGGGCCTGCGCCTATAATGGCAATGTCTGTTGTTATCATATTATTATTTTTATTTTTTTTATAATTTATCGTTTTCTTTTTCCTTGACGAAAAAGAAACAAAAAGTCAAGGCAATTCGCCAACCTCCATTTGCCCCGCAAAAGCTTCCCTGATGGAAGTTCGCACCTAATTGCCAAAGCCGGCCGCACGATTACCAACGTATGCAGGGGTTTAACAATATATATATTTTTAATATCATTAAAAAAATAATCGTTTTAAGCTTAAAATGATCA
>JANYGK010000083.1 GCA_025362395.1 Bacteroidota bacterium | reverse complement strand
GATGCGAGAATAAAAAAGGAAACAGTATTCTTTAATTCGAGCATTCAGTTAAAAGAACAACAGGTTGTAGTAAAGGAAGCCGCAACTAAAAAAGATTTTGGCGTTATTGTAGCTCCACCGGGTTCAGGTAAAACAATCATTGGTCTTTCAATTATCGCAGAAAAACAACAGCCCGCTTTAATTGTCGTTCATCGGAAACAATTGGCGATACAATGGATTGAACGGATTGAATCATTTTTAGGTATTCCGAAAAAAGATATTGGAATAATTGGACAAGGTAAAAACACTATCGGCAAACAGATTACGATTGCTATGATTCAGAGCCTTGATAAATTATTAAAATCAGCAGAGGCAAATAAATATGAAAACAGTTTTGGTGTAATTATCGTAGATGAATGCCATCACGTTCCTGCCGATACTTTCAGAAATACAATCACAAAACTTCATTCATTTTATTTATACGGATTAACTGCTACACCATTCAGGAAATATAATGATGGTAAGCTAATTTTTTCTTATTTAGGAGAAATAATTGCGGAAATAAAACCGCTATTAACAGAAACAACTGGCGGTGCCAAAATTATAATCAGAGACACAATTCTATCAATTCCTTATAATTCAAAAACGGATAAATTTGAAACACTATCAAAAATATTGGTTCACGATTCTGCTCGAAACAAACTTATTTTAGATGATGTGTTTAATGAATTGAGTAAGGGAAAGAAGATTGTAATTGTTACAGAACGTAAAGACCACATTGAAACGCTGAATCAGTATTTAAAACAGAAATATGAAACGGTAACATTAAGCGGAGAAGATTCGGAATCAAACAAGACTGCAAAGTGGAAAATGTTAAATGAAGGGAACTTTCAAGCACTCATCACAACTGGTCAATATTTTGGAGAGGGTAGCGACATTCAAAACATAGAGTGTTTATTTTTAGTTTATCCTTTTTCGTTTGAAGGTAAGTTAATTCAATACATCGGTAGGGTTCAACGTTCGGAAATCACGCCAACCATATATGATTACAGGGATGTGAAAATTGATTACCTCGAAAAATTATTTCAGAAACGAAATGCGTATTACAAAAAAATAAACCAGTCAGACACACTGTTTAATCAACCTGATGAAGTACCTGAACAAGAAGAAAATAGTTTTACTTATGAAAAATCAGTCAAAATTCCGATTGAGCAACTTGAATTTCGATTTGGTGCAATAGCCTTTAAATATCTTATCCCTGAAGTGAATACAGAGATAGAGTTTGAAATTGAAAATATAGAAATGCGTCCTGAATTTGATGTATTGAAACCATACTTCGTTAAAATATTAAAAACTAAAAATGTTAAAGTAGAAATATTTGCGCAGTTTGAAAATGGAAACCTTAATTCGTATTTTGCTTCGTCTGATGATATACAAAAAATAAATAGAGAGATAATAGATGGCGTAAAATTTCGATTTGTTGCAAAAGGAATTATCGGCAGAATGCCAATAGAAAATGATAATTTATTAAGTATAGGGCAAATACAAGGCAATGAAACAGGCAATCAATTATATCAATCCGAAGAACAATTATTGGATGATATTTTAAACTCGAAAAATGTAAAGCATAGCAAACAGCTCCGTTATTTATCACTGAAACACGATAGCTCCATTTTAAAAATCCGTTTTGTGTTGTCGCCTTTCTCGTTTGTATTTCTTATTAATGGTGCGCAACAATACCATATCTTACTTGAAACATTAGATACCGAAGAGGCAACATACATTTGGCACATAGATAAAGGAAACGCCAATCTTTCAAGCAAGTTGAAACAAATTGATGAGGCTCTTGGAGTAATCAGAACAAAAGGTAGGCAAACATTCATTGAAAATAATCCTGATAACTTTAGTCGTATTGTTCACGATTATTCTGATGACCGAAAAGGGTTTGTTATTTGGAAAGATTTACTCGAAGAAAGATTAGTTTGATAAAATAACTACACATTCTTAAATGATTTCTAATTATTTTCAATGTTTTTCAATTACTTCTTAATTGCTACACAATCATTTTTCAATTAATAAATTCTGTTTTAAAATGTATTGTAACAGGGTGTAACACCTGTTACACTGTTACAGAGTGTTACACTTTGTTACGTTTTAAAACTCGACCAACTTTAACTGGATTGGTATTTAATTGCCGTGCAATTTCACGGTCGGCTAAATGTGGTTCGGATGCTTTTAATAAAATAATTGACGCATCTAAATCAGCCTGTTCGTTTTCGGTTGGTTGCTTCAAATGTTCTCGCTCATTACTAAAATCCACAAATTCAAATGCTAAAAAATTATAAGGTTGAGATATTTCGGTAACAATAATATTCTCACTATCGTAAACTACTTCCGTTGCTCTTGCTTTTAACTGTTTTAAATAGCGGAGGCTTTTATCCTTGCAGCTTTCGCCAATAGCGAAAATGCTGTCGGCAAAGTTTGATAAGTGTTTACTTCCTGCGAGGTCGTTTTTAGTAATAGGGTAAATTAAATTTCGCTTAGGTGTATGCGCTAATGCAAGAATAGATAAGTTGTGCTTTATTTTTAGCTCTTTTAAGCGTTTCATTAATGGTAATGCTTCTTTTGCGGTCTCAGTCGCTTGCGTTTTTAAATATGTTAAGTTGTCGATGATTAATATTTTAGCATCGTACAGGACAATGTTGTTTTCAATCGCTTCAAACAAAGCTTTTTCAAAATCATTAAAATCGGTGCAATCAGGGTTGATTTCAATACGCAAAAAATTATTGTCGAAAATATAATGATTCGCATAGTTGATGGAATAACATTTTTCAAATTGTTTATCGCTCATTTCAAAATCGAAATACATTACAACTTGTTTTTTCGCTTCTAATTTAAAACCTCTGATAGCTTCGCCATTACTAATGGAATTAGCAATTTGAACCGCCAATATTGATTTGCCCAAATTAGTATCGGCAAATAAAATACAAAGTTCTTCTTCGTGCCAAAATTCGGAAAACAACATCTTTGGTATTGGTCGTCTTTTAGCATCATTAATACATTGATTAACAGAACGCACCAACAAAAGATTATTTACATCTTCCGCCTTTGCTTCTTGTTTCAAGCTTTTTTGTATGGGTGTGTAGTCAATCACAATTAAAATGGGTTATAAGTAATTCTTGAAAAATTGTGTCCGCTAGGTCGGCAATGCAGATAAATTGAATGACTATTTAATTGATCATCAATTTTTTCTAAGCGTTGCATTTCTTTATCTATGTTTTGCCAAACCTCCAAAAACCTAATTGAATTAATAGTATTGTGGATTCCAACTAAATTTTTAATTAAACTATTTTGCTTATCAATATAAAGTTGATTTGCATTTTCACGCTGTGCATATTTTTCAAGGTCTTTAATTAAGCCTTGAATAATACTTTCGAGAGAAGTTATACTTCGCTGAATTTTCATGGCTTACCTCCCTTCTAAATCGGATTTTACATTTCCTTCTAACAACCATTTTTCTAATTCCGATTTTCGGAAATATAATTTCTTCCCCTTTTTAATAAAAGGAATTTGTTGTTTAGATGTAAAGCCGTAAACCGTTTGTTGTGCAAGGTTTAGGAAGATTGCTGTTTCTTTAAGAGATAGTATTCTATCGGGCACTTCCGATTGCTGTTGGCTATTTTGTTCGGATATAGCAGACTTAATAGATTCGTGAATTATCTCTTGTAATTCATCTTTTGTGGTAACAATAATTTTTGTCATGTTGTTGTTTTTAAAATTCAGCAACAAATAACCATCAATAAAAAAGCAGGTGTTTTAAAAATGTTCAATAAAGTATAATAATGTGGAGATTTGGATAGAATTGTGCATTTTAAATTATTGTTAATTATCGTTGTCTATTTTAAAATGTTCTACTCCTCTCAAATACTTCCAAGTATAATAAAAATCGATTACTTCGTAATCACAGTATTCTTTAATTGTTAATTTTCGTTTTTTAGGCGAAATAACCCAACGAATATTTCTAAGATAGTTGCCACAACTATTATAATTATTGCTTCCGTTGAGCTTCATTAAATCTTTTACTGTTAAAAAAATTCCTTGTTCCATAGTTAATTTGTTTAGATGTTATTAATCAAGAATAAATTTCTAAAGAAAAATTAGTTGTGATATGAATGCCACTTAAAGACACATTTTTTATTACAGAAATTTCCAGAAATCTATACTTTATTCTACTTTATTGCACCTTTTTAAAATGAAACCAAATTAACTCATGCACTTTTGCCGAAGCAAAAGAGAATATGAGTTTACTTCTAAAATATAATCTAAAAAAAAACACACAAATTCTGATTCCCAATCAGTTAGAGGTTTGTGGTTATTTTGCTTTTTATTTATGTAACTTGTTGATTATCATTATATTTACATTCGTAAGTTTGATTTAATACAGCGTCAGTTATCGCTCTTTTTCTTCTTGAAAAATCAATTTAAAGCATCCGAATTTTAATGAAATCCGGTGCTTCAAATATCAAACAAACAACAAGGAAGAATAAAGATGTTCTTTCCGAAAATAGTGCATTTGGTATTGAACAAGCTAAAGAGGAATTAACGATTGAGAAGTTGCGTGCTTATGATGGTTTTGAAGATGTGGATGAAGAAGAAGCGAAAGAACATATTAAGTTAATCAAAACATTTGCGAGAGTATTATTTGACATATACCAACAAGAAAACAGAAAATAAAATGAACGACATAAATAACTTTATTCAATTCGCTAAAAACAATAAAACAGCAGAAAGGATAAGTGGTTCTAATTGCATTATCTATACTAGAGTATCATCAAAAGAACAACAAGAAGGATATAGTTTAGAAACTCAGCGCAAAGCAATAGAGCATTACGCTCAAAAAAATAATTTATATACCATAGCATATTTTGGTGGTACTTATGAAAGCGCAAAAAATGATGAGCGCAAGGAGTTTACTCGGATGCTTACTTTTGCAAGACGTAGTAAAGAAAAAATCTCTTACATATTGGTTTATAGCGTTGATAGATTTTCACGCTCAGGTGCAAACGCTATTTTTATTGCATCGGAACTTCGCAAAGAAAATATTAATATTTATGCGGTAACCCAACCATCGGATACCGCAACATCAAGTGGCAAACTTCAGCAAAATATTCAATTTATTTTTAGCGAATATGATAATGATTTGAGAAGAGAGAAGTGCGTGGCAGGAATGAAAGAAAAATTAAATTTAGGCTACTGGATACAAAAAGCTCCGCTAGGTTACGACCAATATACAAAGCATAGAGAACAACGAATAACAGTAAATGATACTGGTAAAATATTACGCAAAGCATTTTATTGGAAAGCTGATGATAATTTAAACAACCTTGAAATATTAGAGCGTTTACACGCAGCGGGTGTTAAAGTTTCTCACCAACAAATTACGGAGATATTTCGTAATCCTTTTTATTGCGGAATAATCAGACATAATTTATTGCCCGGTAAAGTAATTCAAGGTAAGCACGAAAAATTAATTTCGGAAGAATTGTTCCTGCGAATTAATACCGATAAAAAACGTCAAAACATAAAATTCAAAAAGGAGTTTGAAGAAACACCGCTCAAGAATTTTATAAAATGTGGTACTTGTGGTACTGCATTCGCAGGTTATATTGTTAAGGCAAAAGGATTGTACTATTACAAGTGCAATAAGAAAGGTTGCAAATGCAATAAAAGCGCAAAAATACTTAACCTACTTTTTAAGGACTATCTAAAAGATTTTGAAGTCCTTAAAAAACATATTGAGCCAATAAAAGATGAGTTTGTTAAATATATTGTAAAAACTAACGATAGCAATAAGGATAATGTAAAGCTGTTTAAGGCTCAGTTGACAGATGTGGTTAAGAAGATTGAGACTTTAGAGGAAAAGTTTATCCAAGAGGAGATAAATAGGGAATTATACGATAAGTTTTTGTTGAAGTATAAAACGGAGAAGAACAATATTGAGGAAAAAATCGGAAGTACCCGATTGGATTTATCGAACCTCGAAAATCAGATAAAGAAGTACGTTAATATTTGCTTGGAACTACCGTCATTATGGGAAAAAGCATCATTCCACGCTAAAATGGAAATCCAAAATATCATATTTCCTGAAGGAATTTTGTATGACAGAGAAAATAGCAATTATCGAACCTCGAAAGTAAATTCGGTAATTCGTTTAATCACAAGTATAGCAAGGAGTTTGGAAGAGGGTATAAAAAGGAAAGCCGCCTTGTTAGGCGGCTCATCCAATGTGGTGGGAGATACAGGGTTCGAACCTGTGACCCTCTGCTTGTAAGGCAGATGCTCTGAACCAGCTGAGCTAATCTCCCGAATTGGGAGTGCAAATATAAACGGTTTTTTGAAATCTGCAAAAAATAAAGGGGTTTTTTTGCATTTAATTCTCGTAATAATAGATCCTGATCTGCGCTGCATCCTTCAGAAAATCTATTTTATGCACGGAATAACGGTGCACGTTAAATCCTGTCCTGTTCTTAAGGTCTGCCAGTAACTCCTCTTTTTTATCTGATTTGATCAATTCAATGTTTTCATATAAAATAGTTTTTACTACTTCTTTTTTCATTAAGATATTACTTTCAAGTAAGTAGACGATCAGCAGCACAACCGCGTTTATCGCAATTAAAAACAGGTATTCAATGCCATCGCTTGTGTCTTTTATTTTAGTAACTGCCGATATTAAACCTATTGCAATTACCAAAAATAAATAGGTCATATCTTTAATAGCTATTTCTTCGGTTTTGTACCTTAACATGCTAAATACGGCAAATAACCCGAAAGCCGCGCCCATAGAGAGATCTACCTTGTTTAATAAAAATGAGATCAGAAAAATAACGGTATTAAAAATAAAATAGGTAAAAAATAGTTCGCGGTGCTTATATATCGGGTAGTAAATGACTCGCACTAAAATAAAAACAGAAAAAAGATCGATCAATAATCTGAAAAATATTTTACTTGAAATTTTTTGTAATTCTTCATAGCCTGTTACCGCCGGAATTACGTTATTTGCTACCTGTAATGCAATCATGATGCGTTAATTAATTTAGTTACGTAAGCTAACTTCTGCTTGAAATTATTTTTCTTCACTTCGGTATAAGAACTTGCTACTGCAAAACAATATTTACTAATAGCACCTTCTCTGATATGTTTTTGCTTCATAATAGAAACGAACGGTGAACTTGCCTTGCCGGCTTGCTTTACCTCGGCAATTACTATTTGGCTTACTGTTTTTGTAACATCATTCTTTTTAAATTCAAGGTTCAAATCTATTGTCAGCCGCTCCGCTGAAATTTTATTTACCAGTGTAATACGGCTGTAGTTAATTAGGATTTTAGGAACTAACGTCGCGGGGTCGAACGGTAATTGTTTTTTTAAAAAATCATACGCCTTCCCTGCTTTTAAGCCGGCGCTTTCCTCTTCTCTAATTCTGGTTTTAAATGTTGTGCCTTTATTGTTTTTAAATTTTACTTCTAAAAACCGCAAATTACTTTCTACGTAGGTTCGGTGGCGTATTTTATACCTGTTTAGTTTTCCGCTGTGGTGGCTGTTATACAAATCAAACCCCTCTGTATCGTAATACATTGTTTTATAACGGTTAATGCCGGTGTTTTCAACAATGAGTACTTTGTAAAACGGCACAGACTCCTGCAACACAGCTAAGAGTTGCGAAACATGAAATGTATATTTTGTATCCGTTCTTTCCATTAACTTTACATTTTCCATTTCCTGTAATGTAATAGCTTCAAATTGCGAAAGGCTATGTTTAAGGGTATCCAACAAAATATTATTTAAAAGTATAGGTGTATTTTTTGCTGCTCACCAATTTCCCCGCAGCATCTAGGGTTTTGCGCTCTGTTTTTAATCCTTTATTATCATACATGTAAATATGTTTTTTGAGTAACTTTTTATTGGTATCATAAATCCATTCTTCTTTTTTATCACCAAACGCATTATATTTTACAACCGTTCTTTCTTTTAAATTATTCTTTTCATCATATTCTTCTTCTTCCGTTACATCCCCCAAATTATTAAGCCTTTTTTTTGTGGTCTTTTTTAATAAACCTTCTTTACTATATTCCACTTTCTCAATTACTTCGCCTTTATCACTATAGCTTGTTTTTTCATCCTTTAGGGTCTTACCGTTGGTAGTTTCTGTAATGGTTACAGAGGCAACATGATTTCTTTTAATGTCTTTTTTACTTTGTGAATAGGTACATACTGAAACACATAATAAAAGAGCAGTGCACTTAAGCATAAGAAGATTGATTGTTAAATAATCCTTAAATTTAATCAAAATAGGATTAATTTTGTTATTTTTCAAGCGCTTTATGGCGTTAAACTTCCCGTTTAATCACGTAAATTTAGTGCCGGTTTTAACCTTATGAACTTCAAAATAAAAAATAGTTTTATCGCCTTTTTACTAATCTGTATGGTTAATTTGGTGCTACAGCCTACTGTTTTAAGTTTAAATAAACCCGCAAAATCTTCTAAATCGCCTTCGGCTTTAAATACACCTCTTGCCGAAGAAGAAGAAAACCATTCCGGGAAAGAATCTCCGGATGACCTGATTTTTTTCCCGGAAAACCCATTCAGGGTTTCTGAATTACAACACGGTATTGCTATTATGTGGCCAACTCTAGAAGATGATTGTTTATTTTATACTTCAGAGATACTTATTCCTCCGCCAAAAATTTAGTTCAATTGTTCGACTTCCTAAAGTCCTTATTTATTTACGATTAAACAAAATTAAAATTTATGTTTCAAAAAAATGTATTTGCCGATATTAAGGCAGGTATAGTGGTGTTTTTAGTAGCTTTGCCATTATGCTTAGGAATAGCCATGGCATGTCAAGCGCCATTATTTTCAGGCATTATTGCCGGCGTGGTTGGCGGAATTGTCGTAACACTTTTAAGTGGTTCACGGTATAGCATTTCAGGGCCTGCCGCCGGGCTCACCGCTATTGTATTAACTTCTGTAACGCAGTTGGGAAGCTTCCCGGCTTTTTTAGCAGCCGTTGTTTTTGCCGGTGTTTTTCAGTTGATTCTTGGAATTTTAAAAGCGGGTTCTATCGGAAATTATATACCGAATGCAGTTATAAAAGGAATGCTTGCCGGAATAGGAATTATTTTAATTATTAAACAGGTTCCTCACCTATTCGGGTATGATAAAGACCCGGAAGGCGATGAACAGTTTATTCAAATAGATGGAGAAAATTCATTTACGGAATTAATTAATATGATAAATTACATTACTCCGGGGGCAGTAATTATTGGGATCACTTCTTTTGTAGTTCTTATTGTTGCCGACAAATCTTTTTATAAAAAAAACAAAGTCCTGGCAAACATCCCCGGTCCTTTATTAGTAGTGATATTGGGGATAGTGTTTACTTTATTGTTCGGAGCGCACCCTTTTTTAAGGATAGATCCGCAACACCTTGTTAATCTCCCGGTTATTAATACAGTATCCGATTTAAAAACCAACTTGCTCTTTCCTGATTTTAGTTTTGTAACCGGCATTCCGTTCTGGACAATTGTAATAACCTTAGGAATTGTGGCAAGCTTAGAAACCCTTTTAGGAATTGAAGCAACCGATAAATTAGATCCCGGTAAACATGAGTCGGATACAAACAAAGAATTACTTGCACAGGGAATTGGAAATATTGTCTGCGGCTTTTTAGGAGGCTTACCTGTTACCTCTGTTATTGTAAGGGGCTCCGCAAACATTAGCGCAGGGGCCAAGTCAAAGCTTTCATCCATTATACAGGCAACCTTACTTTTAGTAAGTGTATTTTTATTGCCTAATATATTAACCTTAATACCAAACGCGTGCCTTGCAGCAATTTTAATTATAACAGGGTTTAAATTAACCAAGCCTGAAATTTTTAAAGAACAATGGAAATTCGGGCACGAACAGTTTCTGCCTTTTATAATTACTATTAGTATAATGCTTATAACCGACCTGTTAAAGGGAGTTTGCGCGGGTGTAGTAGTAGCCGTAATATATATTATACGCGATAATATAAGGTCCTCCTTCGATACAGGCAGCGAATTGATACAAGGCGAGTTATATTACTTAATAAAATTACCTCAGCATGTTACATTTTTTAATAAGGGTTATCTTATTAAATTTTTCAAAACCATAAAACCGAATAGCAAAGTAATTATAGACGGAAGCATTAATAAAAAAATAAACAGGGATTCGAAAGATGTGATTGCTAATTTTATCATATCTTCAAAGAACAGGAATGTAAAAGTTGAACTTATAAAATACACTCATTAATATGGAAAATGCATATCAAAAATTAATAGACGGCAACAGGCGACACTCTTTAGAAAAAAAATTTGAAGACCCCGAATATTTTAAAAAACTGGCGCTTGGCCAAAAACCCGAATACCTATGGATAGGCTGCAGCGACAGCAGAGTGCCCGCTAATGAAGTAACCAATACTGACGCGGGAGAAATGTTTGTGCACCGAAACATTGCAAACATGGTGGTACATACCGATTTTAATGTGCTTAGTGTTTTAGAATACGCCGTAAAATATATTGGCGTTAAGCATATTATTGTGTGCGGACACTATGGCTGCGGCGGTATAAAAGCCTCGATGACAAATCAACGCCATGGCTATGTCGATAATTGGCTACGTAACATTAAAGATGTTTACAATAAATATACCGTCGAGTTGGAAAACATCAGCGATTTGGATAAACGTACAGAAAGGCTGACGGAGCTGAATGTAATTGAACAGGTTAGAAACCTTGCTAAAACATCGATTGTACAGGAAGCATGGAAAACACGTGAACTGCATTTACACGGGTGGGTATACGGCCTTAACAGCGGCCTCATAACCGATTTAAAAGTAATACACGATGGTAAAGAAGATATAGAAGATATTTACAGGTTTGATTAAACCCCGGAAATAGTATTAAATAAAAGTGCGGATTGATCCGGACCTTTCAATAATATAATTCTGCATTTGCCTTTCAGCTTCAGTTGCTTTAAATGTTATCCTAATATTAAAAGCATGAAAAAAATAAACAATCAAAACTGTTAGAAATTATAATTAAATAAAAATGGAATTTTATAACGTCTGAAGGGCGAGTGCCAAACCATTTTTTGCTTTATTATTAGATAAGGTAACCAAGGCAAAGTAATCCTATGTATCGGTGAAATTTTTTATTTTTTAACTGCCGTTTCTATCGAATTTGTTAAGGCCACAAATTCATCCACCGATAATTGCTCAGCGCGCTTATCAAGATAGCGGGATTCTACTACAGCGTTTCCGCTTAGTACTTTTACCGAATTACGTACCGTTTTTCTTCGTTGGTTAAAAGAGGCTTTCACTACTTTAAAAAATAATTCTTCGTTACAGTTTAAAGCATTGGTAGTATTGCGTGTTAAACGGATCACCGCGGATTTAACTTTTGGCGGCGGGTTAAATACATGTTCACTCACAGTAAATAAATATTCTATTTTATAGAATGCCTGTAACAGTACGCTTAAAATGCCATAAGCTTTAGTCCCTGGTTTTTCAGCAATGCGCTGCGCTACTTCTCTTTGAAACATTCCTACCAAAGAGGTTACATCATTACGGTGTTCCAACACTTTAAACATAATTTGTGTGGAAATATTATAAGGGAAATTACCAACTATTTTAAATTGTCCTTTACTTGCAAAAGGGGCCAGGTCAGCTTCTAAAAAATCTTGGTGTTGAATTTTGTCTTCGTGTTGAGGGTATTTTTGTTTTAAAAACTCTATGGATTCTTGGTCGATATCGAAGGCGGTAAAATTTTCTTTGTCAATTAAATATTGCGTCAGTACACCCGTACCCGGTCCAATTTCAAGAATTGGCAACTCATCCTGCGGCAATGCGTTTACTATTTTTTGTGCAATATTTAAGTCGGTTAAAAAATGTTGGCCTAAATGTTTTTTTGCTTTTACGGGTGATGCCATAGTTTAATTAAGACTTAAATTCAATATTTTTAACCGCGCGTGTTTTCCTACTCTGATCCTTTTTTTGTTTGCGAGATGAATAATTTCTCCCATTGCAAACAAACTTGCTCCAATAACTAATGTTCTTTCCTCAAAAACCGGTGCTTCCCCGTTAATAGCGTTATTAAACGCGTCTAACCCTATGTAACCTGCGCCGCCTATTCTAAAAAAATTTGAAACTATTCGTGTCAAAAAATTTGACCTGTCGGTAATGATCTTTTTTATTTCTTTTAGTTGTATCGACTCTCCTGTTTCAATATATATAGTGCTGTCTTCCATATCAACAATCGTATGGGTTTGCCTGTGGCTACTGCCTTTTAATTTATAGGTCATTTGATCGTTCTGTGAAATTTCAAATCGTTTAAAATGCCCCAATGTAAACACATCAATAGCCAAAAATTCCTGTGCTTTAAATTCTTTAAAACAGGCAATCATAAATATGATAAACAAAAAAAACTTCATTCTTAATTTTTTGAGTTCATGTTTTGATAATTCGCATCTATAATCCGTAAGGTCGTGCTTTTATGAATACGCACATGCTTATTTTGAAAATAAGTCATAATTAACCCACCGGCAAAGCAAACAGCGGTTACCCATACCGTTTGCTCATTCACTATTTTTTCACGCCCAAAAGCAATATTATGCCCGGTATCCAATAAAAAAAATAAAGCCCCTGCACCAAAAAGATATGGGCTTAATATAACACCATCTATTCTTATCGCCTTTATACAACTAAGTTTCACAACAGAGTCAGTATCAAACACCAAAAAACTGTCCTGCATGTTTACTACCTTATTTGTCCGGTAAGTTAACTCCCCTTTAAGCTTATAATGCAGTTTTGCATTGTTAAAGAACTGAAACGATTTTTCTTTGCCAAAAATTGAACGGTAATGTATATCCAACATTTTTTGAGAAAATGAATTAACAAAAAAGAAAAGTGCTATGATCAGTCCCGGCAACTTCATTAAACAATCTCCAACAGGGTTCTAAACGCTATATACTTGCCCTCATACAATACTTTCATCTCTGCCTGTAAGCGCGGTGCTTCGTGTTTTTGATAGTTTTCAATATCGGGCATTGCTTTAAAAGTATATTGTGTGGAATAGGTTTCTCCCTCATCGTCCACATTTAATACCTTACACATTTTATATTCTGTGAAATAGCCTGTATCCATTACCTGTGGTATATGAACGGTCTTCATCCAGTGATACCATTCTTTAGCTATTTCTTTATCTATACTTACGGTTACGTTATATATATACATTCTTAAAATTTTGCGTGTACCGCTCTTCTGTATTTTTTTACCTGTAACGCTTTATTCCGCGGGTATTTTACGGCGAAAGATAACAGTAATTTCTTTACATCTCCGGGTTCAATAGTCAATGTCCATTTTATTTTTCCCGTTAAAGGGTTTAATTCTCCTTTCGACAGCTCAAGTGTTTCAACCGTAATATCACTGCTTTGAGAAACCGGGATCTGATCTTCTACGTCAATAGTAATAGCCGATTTACGATTATTTTTAACAACGATCTCGTAGGAATAAGTTGTTTTTTTGTTATTCCCGATTACACGTTCTGTATTAAAATCTTTTAACTGGGTTCTTGACACCATGATTTTATTATCCCTTCCCACAGAAAGATCCAACGTATCATTAGTGCTTTTTGTATTAATGTAAGATTGTCCTACATAAGTTCCGCCCAAGTACACATTAGCAGGACCTGCCACTAACTCTAATTCTTCCCAACCGGTAATACGTGCCAGCATAAAAGCGCTTCTGTCTGTTTTAGGAATGCTGAAATATTTATACGCCGCAGGCAAGTTGTAAACCGTTACATCAATAATATACGGTTTGGCATCCGACGGAATCGTATATTCTGTTTTAATATCAAACTCAGCACTCAGGTCAGAAATTTCCACCTCTTCCATTTCCACACCGGGTTGCTGCATATCCTGTTTCTGCGCTGCTTGGGCCTGTGCAGGTTTATTACTTTCATAATATTGCTGGTATTCATTTTGGCCTTTAAACGAATTGATCAGGTTTTGATTGGAGAGAGATGATACTTTACTCTTATCATTGTTAGCATTATCATAATCCATAGTATTAAAGTTCAAAAACCATTCTTCCAATTCAGGCTTCGACGCGTTTTTTGTAGGGTCGCCCGTAGATAATTTAATCTTAATGTTTTTCCAATCTACATCCGTATTATTATATACTTTAGCCCTGTATTTTAAGGTAATGGGCTTATTTACATCCTCTGTAACAATGTCGTAGCTTGGTGCCCAACCTGCATCAGATACTAAATATTTTAAATCCAACGAAATGGTTTGCTTGGTGGCGCTCGATACTAATACCTTGATCTCCGCGGTAGGGCCCTTTGGTGAGCCATTAATTTCATAAAGTTCCTGATTTAGTTTGACTAAAGATTCATTGTACGCAGTCATCTTTTTATCGATCCTGTAAAGCTCCGAATTAATTTCTTTGAAACGGGCCCTGTAAAAATCTGCTGCCAATTTTAATTCGGCAATGGATACGCCTTTGTCTTGGCCGCCAATAGACTGGTTTTTTAACAACATTTCTTTTTCAGTCTCATAAGCTTCTCTGTCAGAGCCCAACAACAAAACATTATCGTTTAACAGCTTAATGGAATCACGCACCATTTTTGTTTTTGGAGAATTTTCAACCGGATCAATAAAGTTTAATTTATCTGTCACTGATAAAATATTTACATCGCCGCTTGCGGTAACCTGTATGCTTTTTGAAATAACTTTTGAAGAGATACCGTTGAAGGTAATTTGTGTACGACCCGCATTTAAGCTTACGGGTTTGTTTTGATAAAGCTCTGCCCCGTCTAAATAGACAACGGCCGACTGTACATCAGGTGTAATTTGAATGGTTTGTTCCTGCGCTCTACCAAGGTTACACAAACATATTAAAGTAATTAATCCGTTAAATTTATTCATGTTGTTATCTAATTAAATTGGTCTTACTATAAACTAATTTCGGGTTAATTTACTACATCGCCCCGCAGGTCTCTGTATCGTTTTCTTGCTTCCACTACATAAATGCTTCCGGGATATTTGGTCAGTACCTCTTCATATAGTTGTTTTGCTTTTTCTTTATCGTTCAAATAACGCTCATATAGCTCCGCTTCTTTAAACTGTGCGTCATCACCGTATAATTCTGTAGGATAAAACTCTACAATGTTTTGGTACATTTTAGCGGCTTCTTCATAACGGTTTGTGCGCTTGTATATTTCCGCTTTCTTAAAATAAATATCATCTCCCAGCGTATGTTCACTAAACAGGGTGTTAATACTGTCTAATCTTAAAATAGCTTTATCATATTTATGTTGCAGAATTAACAGGTCGGCCGAAGCAAACATACTCAAAGGCACATCGTTGGTGTCAACCCCTATAGCGTCGGTAATAATTAATGAAAGATCCAACGCATCGTTCGCAATAACTTTGCTGGTAGCGCCTTTCAGAATATCACATTGTGTTTTGGCCCATTTAAAATCAGACGCGTAGTAACTTAGTTTTGCGTTTCTGAATTTCGCATCCTGCCCTACAGGTTCATATTTAAAATCTTTTTCAACTTGAGAATACAGCAAAGATGCATCCCAAATATTCCCCACTAATAAATTCATGTCGCCCAGGTCGAGCTTAATATCGGCCATCACATTTTTAGCGAACGTGTATTCCATAATAATAGTTTCAAGGCTCTGTATAGCTTCCTCAGGCTTGTTAAGGTAATATGCTTTTAACAAGGCCGATTTTTTTATAAGCGGTAACGATAAATTACTGATCCCATACTCTTTAATAGCGGCTTCCATAGCGGCTTCCAGCTGTGTTACCTCAGCACCGGGCGGATTGTTTTGCAGGGTAAGCTTTGCGTAACTAGTGTTCAGCTTTTCAATAATAGCGAGGTCGTAATACGGATTTTCTTTTCCTTTACTGATAATGTATTGGTAACATTTTTCAGCTACATCATAATTTTCGTTGCTGATGCAAAGCTTGGCCAGCTCCATCATCCTCGTCCCGTCTTCCTTTTGGCGCTTATCCAATGCTTTATTTTGAATAAAAGAACCTTCAAAATCTTTTTGTTGGTTTTGTAAAAAAATTAAAAATTCGGAAAAGATAATTTTATCCGGATTTTTTTGAATGCGTCTTTGCAATTCCTGTTTCAACAATGGGTTATTAAAGCCGCCTTTCTTATCATCATACCCTAACGACTGTTGTAGGTTTGCCTGTGCCGTATAAAGCTCGCTCTCTCTAAACTCAACAGCATCAAGGTATTCGTTGATCATTGCCTTAAGGTCGCCTTTCTTTTTATACAGATCCGCTATCTCGTAATAAAACGGATAAGTTGTAGGAAATTCTTTTCTTCCTTTTTTGTATACTTCAATCGCGTAATCATATAAGCCGATGTCTTCAAACGAATGCGCTAAAGCAAAAATAGCGCTTTGCTCAGGAATCAACTCTTTTACGGCTTTGTTATATTGTTCTTTTTCCTTATCGGGATTGCCTTGCAGCTTATAAATGGTTCCGAGGCGAACGTACAAGTATACATTGGCATCATTTCGCTTCAATTGTTTTTTGGTGATCTTTTCTGCTTTGCCGTAATCTTTTAACTCGAGCAGGCAGTTGTAATATTGGTTATAATACGCGTCCGGTAATTTATCGTACAGTTTGTCAAAATAAACGGCCGCTTTATCAAATTCTTTCCTGTCGTAGTAATACACGGCCAGCTGTTCATCGTTACCTTTCTTTTGCTGCGCCTGCATATCAGTAAAAACGGCAATCATTAAACAAAGTATAAGCACTGTTTTTTTCAATGTCTTCTTATTTCAGGTTTCATGAGGTCGGGGAGCTTCTCTGAATTTATATTTCTTAAAACACTTTCCACAACAGGCAGGTTTTTAGCATACAGCTCTAAATGTTTCCGTATTAAAGCTGTATTAATTTTTAGTTCTTCTATAATTTTTTCCGATTGTTTTTTCTCTTCGTTTATATACTCAATGGCTTCGCCTGTTTCTATGCTCCCATTTTTTAGGTCGTTTGTAAGGGCCGATACTTGTTTAATTCTCAATCGTGCCTCGGTAAGCCACAACGGCCGCATAGCAAGGTAATCATTCAACGGTTTTCCTATCGCAAAAAACCTTTGCATCCCTTCTGCTTGCTCTTTTGTAACCGTATCTTTTAAATGTGCGTTAATAAACGTGCTGTAAGTATATTGTTTTGAATATGTATTATAACACTGTGAACTGTCAACCGTATTAAAATTATCGACAGCTTGCTCCACGACAACCTTTAAACTATCAAGCTCCTTAATGTATTTATCGTAGACATGCGCAGGCTTACACATTGGCAGGAGCAATGCTAAAAAACTAAATATGACCAATAACCGGGAAACTTTCAAGGGATTAGTTTAAAAACCAAATTTACATTTTATTGACTAATAATAAAATAGGATATTCCAGCCAAACTCTTAAAATATACTAATGCGCTATAGCTTTAGGCACGGCCTTAACTGCAATAAAAATGCACATCAGGGCTAATACAGCTCCTATTATAAAAGGGATTCCGGGAAAATAGACCGGTGCGCCGGGCTTTGTAAAATAATAAAAAGAGTTAGTCATCAGCAAAGGTCCTATAATAGCCGTAAGGCTTATTAAGCTTGTTAACACGCCTTGTATTTCGCCTTGCTCATTTGCGGGTACTTTATTTGAAATAATACTTTGAATGGCCGGCATGCCCAATCCGCCTAAAGCGTAAGGCACCATAAAAGCAAACATCATCCAACCGTGGTTTGCAAAGGCAAACAACATATAACCCGTCAAATAAAAAGCAAGCCCGACAAAAACAGCTTTCATTTCTCCTATTTTAGGTACAATAACCCGTATTAAACCTCCTTGTACTATACCTATGGTTAAGCCTACAAAAGCCAATGAATACCCAACCATTTCTTCGGTCCAGTTAAACTTGAGCATGGTAAAATAGGTCCAGGTTGATTGTGCTGAATGCCCTGCAATGTTCAATAAAAAAACAATTAAAATGAGCCCGTACAAAGGTTTGTAGCGTCTTAAATTCAAAAGCATGCCAACAGGGTTTGCGCGTTTCCAATCAAAAGCCCTTCGGTGTTCTTTATCTAACGATTCGGGTAACACAAAATAACCGTATAAGGCGTTTAATAATGACAAGCCCGCTGCAATTAAAAAAGGCACGCGAGTTCCGAAATGGCTGAAAACACCACCTATCAATGGGCCTAAAATAAATCCTAGGCCAAATGCCACCCCTACCATTCCAAAATTTTGTGCGCGTTTCTCGGGAACGCTAATGTCTGCAATGTAAGCGGATGCCGTAGTAAAGCTGGCACCTGAAACACCGGCAACCATCCGGCCTATAAATAACCAAAAAATAGTGGGCGCAAAAGCAAGGAAAATATAATCGATCCCTAAACCCAATAACGAAATTAAAAGTACCGGCCTGCGCCCGTATTTATCGCTTAAGCCGCCGAGCACACTCGAAAACAAAAACTGCATTACTGCATACGCTACCGACAACCAGCCGCCATACTTAGCCGCATCGCTCACGCCGCCTCCCGTTAGTTCTTCAATTAATTTTGGTGTAACCGGTATAATAATTCCAATGCCTGTACAGTCAATTAAAAGCGTAATAAAAATAAACAGCAGTGCGTTTTTATGGTTTGTTTTCATTGCTGCAAAAATACAATTCTATTATAAGTATTAAACGTATTTATTAATTTCTTAAGGCTATATTTACATTATGGTATTTGCACTTCTAAAGGAAAGCATTGTATTTGCCTGGGGTGCTTTAATAGCAAATAAGCTCCGGACATTTTTAAGCCTCTTAGGCATTACCATTGGTATTTTTGCCATCATTACCGTATTTACCATTGTTGACAGTTTAGAACGGAACATCCGCGGAAGCGTACAAAGCCTGGGCGACAACGTAGTATTTGTAATGAAATGGCCCTGGACCTTTGGGCCCGACTATCCTTGGTGGAAATACATTAACCGCCCTGTTCCCGTTTACAGTGAATTAGCCGAAGTACAGCGTAAAGCAAAAGGTGTAGAAGCCATAGGCTTTAGGATTGCTGCACGTAAAACATTAAAGCATCTAAACAACACAGTTGAAAACGGTATCGTTTCGGGTTGGTCGTATGGTTACGGACAGGTAAAAGCGTTTGATATATCGGAAGGACGTTATTTCCGTGAAGACGAGGCAGAAGGCGGCTACAATGTGGTTATACTAGGAAATGCCTTAGCCGAAGGCCTGTTCCCTAATAACGAATACGCCATAGGTAAAACCATTAAAGTAGCCGGCAGAAACTGCAAAATAATTGGCCTTTTTAAAAAAGAAGGCGAAAGTATGTTGGGCAACAGCATGGATAACCAAGCTGTGGTACCTTATAATTTTGCGCGTTTATTTTTAGATGTAAAGTCTGAGAACAGCGATCCGTTTATTGCCGCCAAAGCAAAACCGGGTGTAACCAACGCACAATTAAAGGACGAGCTCACAGGCATTATGCGAAGCGTTAGAGGCCTGAAACCCATTGCAGATGACAACTTTGCACTGAACGAAACCAATTTACTCAGTAAAAATTTCGACGGCCTGTTTGACATTGTAGGTATTGCAGGCGCAATTATAGGAGGCTTTTCTATTTTGGTAGGAGGCTTTGGCATTGCCAATATTATGTTTGTATCCGTACGGGAACGCACTAACCTTATCGGCATTCAGAAATCATTGGGAGCTAAAAATTATTTTATATTGGCACAGTTTTTATTCGAAGCCGTTTTTTTATCTTTAATGGGGGGCGTGATAGGACTCTTATTTATATATGGACTTACGTTTTTAGCAGACGGGGCTATTGATATGGAAATTACCTTAACCCGTTCAAACATTATTTTGGGATTAACTATTTCGGTTCTCATAGGCATTATCAGCGGCTTTATACCCGCCTATGGCGCCTCGCAATTAGATCCGGTAGAAGCTATAAGAACTAACTAACCAATAACTTTCTAAACTTAAACATGGCACAGGTTGTAAGGCCAAAAATAATAAGTGTTATAAGTGTTACTGCCATAATACTCATACTCTTGGCATTCCCTATGTTATTTATGCCTTCCATAAAACACATGGGTGATTTTGTGCCTATGATCCTCGGCATTGTTATCACCCTTCAGTTCGTGTCTGTAATAGGCGTGTGGCACATGAAACGATGGGGCGTGCAGCTGTTTATAATTATGTTTACCATACGGGTTATTACGTTTATGTTTTTAGAGATGTATAATTTTCGTTTTTATTTTAATATTTTTTATTCCCTCCTTTTTATACCGGTTTTTCTTTTCCATTATAGGAAAATGGATACTAACTTATAGTGACAAAATTATCAAAAAGCCTTTTTTCTAAATTCGTTCATCGCTATTATCCGTTAATTAATCTGAAAATCCGATTTAACCGTCAAATTGTTTTGTTTTATTCAAAATTTTAATTATATCTTTATAATGCGATTTATCAAAATCGTTTACTCAATAAAACATACATTTTAATCATTAAAACCATGATTGCAGAAGTTGAAACCCATGATTTGCTTAAACCTTTAAAAGCATTTTTTGGTTTTGGGGGATTTAAAGGAACTCAGGAAGCTATTATTAATAATATCCTCAATAAGCAAGATACATTTGTTATTATGCCCACCGGTGGGGGCAAATCATTATGCTACCAACTGCCTGCAATTATGAGCGAGGGAACGGCGATTATCGTTTCGCCCTTAATCGCTTTAATGAAAAACCAGGTAGATGCTATTCGCGGATTCAGCAATGAAACAGGGATAGCCCACTTTTTAAATTCATCACTTAATAAGTCGGAAATTGCCACCGTAAAAAAAGATGTACTTTCCGGTAAAACCAAATTATTATACGTTGCCCCGGAAACCCTTAATAAAGAAGATAATATTGAATTTTTCTCAGAATTTAAAATTTCGTTTTTCGCTATTGATGAGGCGCATTGTATTTCCGAATGGGGCCATGATTTCAGGCCCGAATACAGGCGTTTACGTCCAATTATAGATAAGCTTGGTTCTGTACCCGTTATGGCTTTAACAGCTACTGCTACGCCAAAAGTGCAACAGGATATTCAAAAGAACCTGGGTATGCTGGAAGCCAAATTATTTAAATCTTCGTTTAACCGCGACAATTTATATTATGAAGTTCGCGCCAAGCAAAACGTTATTAAAGAAATTATTAAATACGTTAAGCAAAACAACGGTAAATCAGGGATTATTTATTGCCTGAGCCGCAAAAAAGTAGAAGAAATTGCGCAAGCCTTACAGGTTAACGGCATTAAGGCGTCACCTTACCACGCGGGCTTAGACGCTAAAGAACGCGCTAAAACGCAAGATGGTTTTTTAATGGAAGACATTAACGTGATTGTTGCTACTATTGCCTTTGGGATGGGAATTGACAAACCGGATGTGCGTTATGTGATTCACCACGATATTCCAAAATCATTAGAAGGGTATTACCAGGAAACAGGCCGAGCAGGGCGTGACGGAGGTGAAGGAAACTGCCTTACCTTTTACAGCTATGATGATATTATGAAGTTGGAAAAGTTTATGAAAGATAAGCCCGTAAATGAGCAGGAAATAGGAAAACAAATGCTTTCTGAAACGGCTTCTTTTGCGGAAACATCTTCTTGCAGGCGTAAATTTATTCTACATTATTTCGGTGAAGAGTTTAACGAAGTATTATGTAATGAGATGTGCGACAATTGCCGGCATCCCAAACAGAGGTTTGAGGCGCAGGAAGATCTTGAATTAGCGATTGAATGCGTTACCGAAAGCAAAGAAAAACATAAGGTAAAAGACATTATTAATATTTTAACAGGCACCTTAACTGCCACCGGCAAATCGTATAAGCATGATGCCTTAGAATGTTGGGGCAAAGGTATTGAACACGACAAAGACGATAAGTTTTGGAATGCTGTGCTTCGCCAAGCTATTGTTAACGGGTTTTTTGCTAAAGACATTGAAAACTACGGCTTGTTAAAACTTACAGATAAAGGAAAAGAATTCCTTAAAAAGCCTTACAGCATTAAGTTTACACGCGATAACGATTTTAGTAACGCGGAAAGCGACCATGACGAAGATGTTGCTGCGGGTAAGGGTAGTGGCGCAGATGAAGCACTATACGCCATGCTAAAAGACCTTACTAAAAAAATTGCCAAACAAAACAGCTTACCGCCGTACGTTATTTTTCAGGAAATATCCTTAGAGGAAATGTCAATTAACTATCCGATTACGATGGATGAGATGACAAAAATTACGGGTGTTGGTGCGGGCAAGGCGTCTAAATACGGGAAGCCTTATTTAGAACTGATCAAAAAACACGTTGATGAAAATGAGATAGAGCGTCCGAGTGATATGGTCATTAAATCGGTAGTAAATAAGTCGGGATTAAAAGTGTTTATTATTCAAAATATTGATAGGAAAGTTAGCCTGGAAGACATGGCTAAAAATAAAAACCTTAAAATGAATGATTTGCTGACAGAGATAGAGACCATTGTAACTTCAGGAACTAAAGTAAATATCAATTACTATATTGATCAGGTAATTGACGACGATAAAAAAGACGATATCTACGAATGCCTTCGTGAAGCGGAAGCCGACGACATTAACGCTATTTTAAAAGAGCTTGGTGAAGACGAATACAGCGAGGAGGAAGTAAGGTTAATGCGCATAAAATTTATAAGTGAATTCGGTAATTAATTTTGAGTAATTTTTGTTCCTGACACCCGTTAGCCTTCCGGTTAACGGGTTTTTTGGTTATCAGCATGTTTAAGTTAATAAAACATTATGCTTGTTTTATCAAACCATTGATTTTTAGTATATTCGCACGTATGACAACTATTATTAAAAAAGCTAAGCCGGGGCCAAAAACCGGTTTGGTTATTATCTGTTCTGCATTTAAACCAAAAACCGAATACGCGTTAAGCAAAGAGCAAGCATACTATATTTCGAACGAAATAAAAGCGAACGATAAAAAATTTATAAGTCTTAACACATTAAGCCGACTTGTTTTTGTAGTGGTTATCCCCGAAATTAAAAATCATTATACTACACTTGAGCTTGTGCGAAAACATGGTGCTACTATTGCCGATGCCCTTAACGCCAATAAACATAACGAAATACAATGCATTAATGAAATTGCCGAAGCTGATCTTTCTTTAGCGTTGGCTGAAGGAATCGCGTTAGCAAACTATCAGTTCATTAAGCATAAACCGAGTGCAAAAAAACAAGTTAACACCTTAAGCTCTATTTTCATTATTGATAACAAAATTACACCTCAGCACGTTTCTAATTTAAGTATCGCAGTGGATGCTACATTAAAAGCGCGTGACCTGGTAAACGAACCCGTTAACTTTTTAAACGCGGTTGACTTGGCGGAAGCTTTTAAAACAATGGGCAAACAAGCCGGTTTTAAAGTGGAAGTATTTAACAAAGCAAAAATAAAACAGCTGAACATGGGCGGTTTATTAGCTGTGAACCAAGGCAGCGTTGATCCTCCCACCTTTACGGTAATGGAATACAAACCAAAGAACGCTAAAAATAAAAAACCGTATGTATTAGTTGGCAAAGGTGTTGTTTATGATACCGGTGGCTTAAGCCTTAAACCGACCGCTAACAGTATGGATCTTATGAAATGCGATATGGCAGGCGCTGCGGCTGTTGGGTGTGCGATTTACGCCATTGCTAAAGCAAAATTAAATGTGCACGTTATCGGCCTTGTTCCTGCTACCGATAACAGGCCGGGTTTTAATGCCTTTGCCCCGGGAGATATTATTAACATGATGGATGGAAGCACGGTTGAAATGCTGAACTCAGATGCTGAAGGAAGAATGATTTTAGCGGATGCGCTCCACTACGCTAAACGTTATAAACCTGAGTTAACTATTGATTTAGCAACCTTAACGGGCGCCGCTGCTGCTGCAATAGGCCAATATGGTATTGTGAGCATGGGCACCGCAACTGATGAACAAAAAACAAAGCTAACGGTTAGCGGCTTACGCATGCACGAGCGCTTAGTAGAGTTTCCGTTTTGGGATGAGTATAACGAATTATTAAAATCGGATATTGCGGATCAGAAAAATTTAGGCGGCCCTTATGGGGGGGCTATTACGGCGGGGAAGTTTTTACAAAAATTTACAGATTACCCCTATATGCATTTTGATATTGCCGGGCCGGCTTTTGTAACAACCAAAGACAGTTATAGAGGTAAGGGCGGCACGGGATATGGTGTTAGGCTATTGTTTGATTTCTTTTCTAATTTATAACTTGAAGCTGTTTGTATACATATTTTTAATTTTTTCTGTCGCGGGGTTTTCTCAATCTGCCACGGAATCTTTAATTGTAGTGCATTACGATCCCACTAAAAAAGCGGAGCTCGGGCAGTTTATTTACAAATACAATTACGTTAATAATGTATATGCGGGCCGCGAAAAACTTTTAAGCGTTTCAGGCAGAAAAAACGAAAAAGATTATGTGCGCTGCGACAAAGGAGATAATGTACTGTACAAAGACCGTTATTTAATTTCAGGGATCGGCAATGTAATCGATCTTAAAGAAAAGAAAGTAGTGTATGACGGAACGGCAAAACTGGTGCGTTGCTCAAATGACAGTATCATTTTTTTTACGAACGATGTTTTTAAAGGAAAATATTATTCTTACTTTGACCTTAAAACTAATACGTACGCCGAAATTAAAAGCCTAACCTTTAAGCCTATTATAGGGCAGGATGTGGAATTTGACCGGGGAAAATCACCTTACAAGCTTTACTTTTATCCGCAAAATAAGCCAAAGATTTTGTTGCTGGACGATGCGGGGCACGGAGGCGTAAACGCCTCTTCAAACAAAATGTATGATGTGCCGATTTATTGGATTGATAACGATAATTTTTTATTCCCTAATATAAAAATTACAGATCTGGAAGGTAGCATTGTTAAATATACTATCTCTACTAAAACCGCTAAACCGATCGGGGTATTTAATTCAACTGCCAAAATCCCTCCAACTTATGCTATTGCTAAAGGATCAGGAAGCTTTGTAGAATTTTATTTTAAAGATAAATTGTTTTTAATTAACCCTGCAAAGGAAACCATGCTGCAAAGTTTTTATAAAGAATATGATGCAGGGTTTTCTGTGGAAATGGAGGAAAAATCGACCGGACGCGGTATTTGGGTTAGAGGAAAAGAAATCGGGAAAGACCACTTTGATCTGAAAAACTTTAAATCATCGGCAAACTATGCGGCCATTGTAAAAGAGATAGTAATGGGCGATGAATCTTACCAGCAAGGAATGTCTGTTTACAATGTGTATAAAGCAAAGTGGGAAGCGATAGACGGTGAAGAAGTGGCCTGTTTAATAGGCTGGATAAAACAATAAGATTATGATCGATAATAAAATAGTAATTGGTATCTCGCAAGGAGATTTAAACGGGATAGGTTTAGAAATAATTTTAAAAACATTATCTGAACCGGGTCTATCAGAAATCTGTGTTCCTATTTTATTCAGTTCACAAAAAACGGTTTCATACTTTAGAAAATTACTCGGCCTGGAAGAGTTTAATTTTAATCCTTTAAGGGATTTTAGCCAAGTTCATACTAAAAAGCCTAACGTATTTATTTGCTATGAAGAAGAGGTAAATATTGAGCCCGGAAAACCTACTTCAGTAAGCGGCAAGTATGCGAAAATATCTTTAGAAGCCGCAACCAAAGCGCTTCTTGAAAGAAAAATCGATGTATTAGTTACCGCGCCTATTAATAAACATACCATGCAGGAGGCCGGGTTTAATTATCCCGGCCATACCGAATATTTGGGGGAAGCACTTGGCGGAACCCCTTTAATGTTATTATGTTCTAACGATTTGCGGGTTGCTGTTGTAACAGGCCATGTTCCTTTAAAAAATGTATCGCAACATATTACAACCGATAAGGTATTGGCAAAAATTATTCAATTGCACCATTCGTTAAAACATGATTTTGGTGTTCGTAAACCAAAAATTGCCGTGTTGGGTTTAAACCCGCATGCAGGGGAAAACGGTGCTATTGGTGATGAGGAAAAAACAGCTATTATCCCTGCGATTGAAAAGGCAAAAGAAACCATGTTGGTTTACGGGCCTTATTCTGCCGATGGTTTTTTTGGAAACAATACACAAACACAATTTGATGGGGTATTAGCTATGTATCACGACCAGGGCCTAATACCGTTTAAAGCATTGGCGTTTGGCACCGGTGTAAATTTTACGGCGGGTTTAAATTTTGTACGTACATCGCCTGACCATGGCACGGCTTACGAAATTGCAGGAAAACAAATAGCGGATGAATCTTCTTTCAGAGAAGCGCTGTATATGGCCATTGACATATACAAGAACAGGCATTTAGAGGATGAGATCTCTGCTAACCCTCTGGCGTTTACCCCTATTAAAAGGGAAAGAGGATAAACCGTTCCTTAATTACAGCTACACGTATGGTGTTAATTACCTTTAGTGTTATCCATTAAAACCACGTGTTTCAAAGGGGTAAATATAATGCTATATAGATAATTTTATAATTTCTACACATTAAAAGTTGTATAAAATTTTTCCTGTTTTGATCCTGTTTTAGTGCGCAACTCCTAATTCTTAACGTACATTTGTGGCGTCAAAATACTACAGGGGTTTTCTAATTTTTTATTGATATGAAGCACGCTGTCTTAACATGATATTCGTAGATTAACGTATACTTTTGTGCCAATGAAAAAAACCATTCCTATTCTATTGCTCCTTTTAAGCGTAAGAGTTGTCTATTCACAAGAAGACACCCTTGAGCCTGTAAACAAACAAAAAGGAGAATATTTAGACGGTATGGACTGCTCATGGTGGAACGGAGGCGACCGCCGTTCAAAGCCAACCATGGCAGGGAAATATTTTACACCAACGGTTATGGTTGACGCAAATTATTCCTATTCTTTTAACGATCCTATTGATAACACCGTAGTTGGCTCAACCGCTATAGCGCGTAATAACGAAATGGAAGTTTCGGCCGTTCACCTGGGTGGCGATTTTAATTATAAAAACGCAAGGGCACATATTGTTACGCAATTCGGTACGCGCTCTGTGCTTATTCCGCGTAACGACTATAGTGTTTATAAGGGCCAATACCAGTTGGATAATGTGTACCGTTATTTAGCGGAAGCAAATGCCGGTTATCATTTTAATGTGTTGCATGGTATTAATATTGATGCAGGCATGTTTATGTCGTACATTGGTTTAAACTCTTACTACCAGGTAGAAAACTGGGAATATCAAGCTTCTTTTACGTCTGATAATACACCCTGGTTCTTTAACGGGATCAGGCTCCAGATATTCGTCACTAAAAAATTGAAGGTTGAACCCTGGATCATTAACGGTTGGCAAAGTTACGGCATGTTTAATAAACAGCCTGGCCTTGGCGGGAACATCACCTGGAGCCCTAACGAAAACATTAAAGTGTTAACCAATAATTATTATGGTGCGGATGCCGTAGGGCTCCCTTCCCGTAAACGCTTCCATACTGATAACAGTATATTGGCAAGGTATTTAAACCACCCTAAATCAAAAGGAATCAGTAAAATGGCGTTTTCTTTAACCGCTGATTTTGGCTTGGAAAAAGGCGGCGGTGTAAACGGTTTAAAAAACGGTGACTCTGCGCAAGGCCCTGCACAATACTTTACAAGCCTTATGTTTTACAACCGTATTTGGTTTGCAAAAAATCATTTTGCGTGGACACTTGGCGGAGGGTATATGAATAACCCGGGGCGTTATTTAGTATTACTGCCACCGGGCCAGGCAAGCGCTTTACCTAACCCTAACAATCCTACACAAACCACCGGTGCTTTTCCTTTTACCGCTAATCCCGGCGATCCGTTTTCGGGTTTCGATTATTCTACAAATATAGACTGGATGCCGAACCAACACATTTGTTTTCGTTTAGAGTACGTTCACCGCCGGTCGAGCGTAAATTATTTTGCCGGGCATGGAGGAGTCACATCCCCCACAGGCTATACTACCACTCAATTACCGACAGACTGGAAACCGGACCTTGTTAAGTCGGAAAACCGGATCATTTTTGCCATACTCTTCAGATTATAAAACCATACATGGAAAATCAGCATAATATTAACAAAGTTACAGCAGGCACCTTATTAGTTACACTGGGTATTATTTATGGTGACATCGGCACATCGCCCCTCTATGTAATGAGCGCTATTTTTGGAAAGGATCCTATTAACGCGGATATTGTGAAAGGTGCTATATCAGCCATTTTTTGGACACTGACCCTACAAACTACTTTAAAATATGTGATCCTGACGTTGAGAGCAGATAACAAAGGTGAGGGCGGTATTTTTTCCTTATTTACTTTAGTAAAACGTACTAAGTACAAATGGTTACTAGTTCCCGCTATTATTGGCGGAAGCGCTTTACTTGCCGATGGGATCATTACCCCGCCCATCTCCGTGTCTGCCGCTGTAGAAGGTTTAAGGTTTTTTGAACCGGGGTTAAATACCGTCCCGATCGTTATCGGAATTTTATGCGGTTTGTTTTTTTTACAACAGTTCGGCACAAGTTTTATAGGTAAATTTTTTGGTCCGTTAATGACCGTTTGGTTCTTAATGTTGGGCGTACTTGGTGTTTACAGGCTTACAGGCGATTGGTCTATTTTGTCATCCTTAAATCCTTATTATACCTATTTACTTTTAAAAACACATCCATCCGGTTTTTTAATTTTAGGTGCTGTGTTTCTTTGTACTACAGGGGCCGAAGCGTTATACTCTGACCTGGGACATTGCGGTAAACAAAATATCCGTATTTCATGGGTCTTTGTAAAATCGATGCTGGTCTTAAATTATTTCGGACAAGGTGCCTGGTTAATTTCACAACAAGGTAAAACCATGGATATGTTTAAATCAACAAACCCGTTTTATGCCATGATGCCGGAAAGCTTTGTGCCTTATGGAATTATTATTGCCACCATAGCTGCTGTTGTTGCCTCGCAGGCATTAATAAGCGGGTCGTTTACACTTATTAATGAAGCCATGCGCTTAAGCTTATGGCCAAAAGTAGAAGTGAAATATCCATCGGTCTTAAGGGGCCAGTTATACATTCCTTCTCTTAACTGGTTGTTGTTGTCAGGCTGTATTGGTGTTGTTTTGTATTTCAGGGAATCATCAAACATGGAGGCCGCTTACGGTTTAGCCATTGTATTGTGTATGCTTATGACTACCACGCTGCTCAATTTTTATATGCACATGAAACGCTACAACAAACTGTTTATTTATGCGATCATCACCATGTATGTTATTATTGAATCCTCTTTCTTGGCAGCTAACCTAAGTAAATTTTCGCATGGCGGTTGGATAACCTTACTCATTGCTTTGGCATTAATGACTGTTATGACCGTTTGGCATCTCGCAAAAAAAATACGGCACCGCTATGTGGATATGGTTAAGCTGGCTGACCATCAAAGTAAATTGATTGACCTCAGCAACGACGAATCCTTAAGTAAATACGCCACACACCTTGTTTACATGACTAGCGCAAATAACCCTGAAGAGATAGAGGCGAAAATTATTTATTCTATTCTTCAGAAACGCCCTAAACGCGCCGATGTGTATTGGTTTGTGCATGTTGATGTAATGAATGAACCTTACCGTATGGATTACAAAGTAACCCATGTAGCAGGTAATGATATTATTCGCATCGATTTCAGGATCGGGTTCCGTGTAGCGCCAAAAGTAAATTTACTTTTCAGAAAAGTAGTAGAAGACCTTGTGAATAGGAAAGAAGTTGATATTACCAGTCGTTATGAATCGTTAAATAAAAATAATGTGATCGGTGATTTCAAATTTGTAGTCATCGAAAAAATCCTTTCTTACGAAAATGATCTGCCTTTTTTCGAGAAATTAATTTTAAATGTGTATTTCTTTTTAAAACGCTTCAGTTTAAGTGAAGCAAAGGCATTTGGTTTAGACAGCAGTTCTGTAAAAGTTGAAAAATTCCCTATGGTAGTAAGCAGGCCAAAGGACCTTAATTTAAGAAGGATCGAATAATTTATTTTATTTTCTTATGTTCCCTTTTAACAATTTTAAGGATTTTTTTGTTCTTTATATTATTGTTATGCTTACTTTTCGTGTACGGTATAATTAAAATTATATAGGTTTTTAATTTCGCTTAAACTAAATACACATTAATTAAATAGTTATGGAAAACAAAACGGGCAACAGGCTTGAACATGATTTTATAGGAGAGCGTGAAATATCGAACGAGGTATATTATGGTGTACAAACGTTGAGGGCATTAGAAAATTTTAATATTACGGGCATTCCTATTTCGAAGGAGCCTTTATTTATAATAGCATTTGGTTTTGTAAAGAAGGCGGCAGCGCTTGCCAATCGCGACTGCGGAATATTGGATCCTAAAATTACGGAAGCCATTGTATTTGCCTGCGACCAATTAATTTCGGGAAAACATACAGATCAATTTGTTACGGACCTCATACAGGGCGGCGCAGGAACTTCTATTAATATGAATGCCAATGAGGTAATTGCAAATATTGGGTTAGAATACCTCGGGCATAAAAAAGGAGACTATCAATTTCTGCATCCCAACAATCACGTTAATTGCTCGCAATCTACCAACGATGCGTATCCTACTGCATTAAAATTAGCCTTGTATAAAAAGACAGAACAATACATTGCTGCCATTGAAGATCTGAAATTGGCCTTTACAAAAAAAGGGCGTGAGTTTAATCACGTATTAAAAATGGGAAGAACGCAATTACAGGATGCCGTACCAATGCTACTAGGTGATGAGTTCCATGGTTTTGCCAGTTCTATTAATGAAGATATAAAACGGGTATTGGAAGCCCGAAAATTATTTACGGATTGCAATATGGGTGGCACGGCTATCGGCACTATGATCAATACGCCTAAGGGTTATCCTAAAATGGTAACGCAATATTTGGCAGAACTATCGGGTGTTCCATTAAAGTTATCGAAAGACCTAATTGACGCAAGCTCTGACACAGGTGACTACGTGCAGTTTTCAGGTGTATTAAAACGCAGCGTTATTAAAATTTCTAAAATCTGTAATGATCTGCGCTTATTATCTTCAGGCCCCCGCTGCGGGTTAAATGAAATTAATTTACCGAAAATGCAACCCGGTTCTTCCATTATGCCCGGCAAAGTAAACCCCGTAATTCCGGAAGCGGTTAACCAGACGGCTTTTTATGTGATTGGCGCGGATGTAACCATAACCATGGCCGCTGAGGCAGGGCAGTTACAATTAAATGTAATGGAACCGGTTATCAGCTTCAGCTTATTTACATCATTAGAGTATATGAAGAATGCCGTAAATGCGTTAACCACAAAATGTATTGAAGGTATTACAGCAAATGAAAAAGTATGTTCGGATTTTGTAATGAACAGCATTGGCATTGTAACCGCATTAAATCCTATTTTAGGTTATGAAAGTTCAGCGGCTATTGCCAAAGAAGCGCTTGAAACGGGAAAATCCATCCATACTATTGTTGTAACGGAAAAGGCTTTAATTACGCAAAAAAAATGGGATGAATTGTATTCGTTTGAGAATATGGTACACCCTTCTTTTATCAGTAAATAAGGTTTAGGTTAATTAGCTTTCTCTTCCCAAATGGCCGACAGGTGCACAATGGTTTGCATAGCTTTTTGCATATCCTGTACGCTCACCCATTCGAGCTTGCTGTGGAAAGCATGTTCTCCCGCATAAATATTAGGACAAGGCAAGCCCATAAAAGATAAACGTGAGCCATCGGTGCCGCCGCGGATGCTTGATAACACAGGGGTTACATCGGTTCTGCTAATAGCCTCCAAGGCATTTTCCACTACAAAATAACAGGTATCCAAAACATCTTTCATATTACGGTATTGTTCTGTTACCTTAAATTCGTAGCTCGATTTTTTATAATCCGTCAATACTGTTTTTGTAATCTCTTCCAATTCTTTTTCAAGCGCTTTTAAAGTTATGGTATCAAAGGCACGGATAATAAACTTTATTTCCACCTGCTCTAAGCCTCCGTTAATAGCAACAGGGTGCATAAAAGGTTGTTTTTGTTCTGTGGTTTCAGGAGTTTTATCTTTTGGAATGCGACTAATAATTTCCGCCGCAATTTTAACGGAGTGTTCCATTTTACCTTTTGCAAAACCGGGATGGGTGGGTACTCCTTTTATTAAAATAGAAACACCGTCAGCACTAAAGGTTTCATTCTCCAAATGCCCTAAGCTCTCGCCATCCATGGTATAGCCATATTTAGCGCCAAGTTTTTTAATGTTTACTTTGTCCGCTCCTCTTCCTATCTCTTCATCGGGTGTGAATAAAATACGAATGGCGCCATGTTTTACTTCAGGATGTTGCATTAAATAATTAGCAGCGTCCATAATTTCAGCAAGGCCTCCTTTGTTATCGGCTCCTAATAAAGTGGTGCCATCAGTGGTAATAATATCATTACCAATTTGTGCGGCCAAATCAGGATGTTCTGCAAATTTAATGATCTGTGACGCATCATTTTTCAGTATAATATCTTTTCCGTTATATTTTGTCTGAATCACCGGGTTCACATTTTCACCACTGCAATCGGGTGAGGTATCCATGTGTGAACAAAAACAAATAACAGGCACGTTTTTTTGTGTATTGGAAGGAACAGTAGCATACACATATCCGTACTCATCCAGTTCGGCATCTGTAATTCCCATAGCCGTCAGCTCTTCTACCAAAAGCTTACCAAGGTTTTTTTGTTTCATGGTACTTGGGCAGGTTGGCGAATCGGGATCAGATTGTGTATCAATTTTCGCGTAACGTATAAACCGTTCGGTAACAGTATAGTTGTAAGAAGTAAAGTCCATGATTGTTTGTTTTTTATTTTTAATTTGAATTACTTTTTATAGAACGTAAAACCAATTCTATTAATATGATCCAACAAATCACTGTTATTCAGGTCATCGTAAATAGAAATACCGAATGTATAAGGTAATAACAGATCATCTAACTCCATGCAAATTTTATTTAATATGCCGCCCGATATTTTTTCTCCTTTTAAAGTAAGATCAATATCAGAGCCGGGTTTATAGTTTCCTTTTGCTCTTGAACCATATAACACCACTTCTTCAATTTCTTTATGTGAAACAAACGCGTTTATAATACGATCTATATTTTCTAATAATAGCCCGTATTTCATTATTCTTTATCAAATGATTCTTGTTCCCCTGATCTTAATTTTTCCATTTTTCTTTGAAAGTCTTCAAATAACGGATAATACGAATGGATTATTTTATTAAATATTTCGTGCATTGTATCTTCGTTATAGGTATGGAACGTTTTATTCCTGCTGATGATCATGTCCATCCATCCTTCACCATTTGTAATTAAATTTATCTTAAATGCTTCTCTGGTCGCATCTCTTGATCCATTAATAGATGCATTTCCCTGGTACTAGCAATAATCTTTTACTACATTCCATGCGAGTTCGTGTGTAAATTCAAAACGTTGAATAACTCCTTCCTTTTCCAATTCAGTAATATGTTCACTATTAATTGCAACGCCTTCTTTTAATTTTGACAATGCTTTATTATAGTTACTGAATCTTTGTTCCCAACGAATGTGTTTTTTTTGCATGCTATAAATTCTCAATAAAGTAATCCGTTATTTTTTCCATTAAATGCATCCTGTCTTTACCCAATACATTGTGCTCATGCCCCGGGTAAACATAATAGTCAAGCTGTATGCCTTTGTCAACCGCTTTACGTTGGTACATCATACTATGCTGCCAAACCACTACGGGGTCTTGTGCGCCATGGATCATTAATAACTTTCCTTTTAATTTATCTACATAGTTCAACAAATTATTTTTCTCGTATCCATCTTTATTATCCTGCGGCGAATCCATATAACGTTCTGTGTACATAATCTCGTAGTAGGTCCAATCAATAACAGGCCCACCGGCAGCGGCTACTTTATAAACACCCGGGTGACGTGTCATTAACGATGTTGTCATAAAACCTCCAAAGCTCCAACCATGTAACCCAATTCTACTTGCATCCACATAAGGTAACGATTTCAAATATTCAACACCTTTTAACTGATCTTCCATTTCTTTAGTGCCTAACTGTCTGTGCGTTGCCTGCTCAAATGCTTTTCCTCGGTAAGATGTTCCCCTGCCGTCAACCGTAAACACCATAAAACCTTTTTCTGCCATGTATTGATACCAAAGCTCTCCGCCTGCCATCCAAGTATTGGTAACCATTTGCGAGTGCGGCCCGTTATATAAATACACCAACACGGGGTATTTTTTAGTAGAGTCAAAATTTACGGGTTTAAATAAACGACAATACAAATCTATTCCTTCTGCATTTTTGATCGTAAACAAATTCCATGTTCCCAGTTTATAATCCTTGATCGGGTTTTCGGCTTTAAAAATATTAATCGCTTTTTTATTCGCTGTATTAATCACATTGTATTCTCTCGGTATAGTTGAGCTCGAAAAATTATCAATGATGTAGTTTCCTTTTACGTCTAGAAAGCAGGTGTGGAAGCCGTTTCCATAAGTAAGGCGTTTTATTTCTCCGCTTTTCAAATTAACACTGTAAAAATCCTGATTCACCGGGCTTTGCTCATTCGCATGAAAAAAAATCCGTTCTCCTTTATCATCAAGCCCGGTTTTGTCTTTTACTTCCCAATTACCTTTGGTTAATTGCTTAATCAACGTTCCGTTAATATTATACAAGTATAAATGGTTGTAACCGTCTTTACGACTTTCCCAAATAAATTCCGTTGGGTTATTTTTTACAAATAACATCGGGTGTAGGGGCTCCGTATATTTATCATCGTTTTCTTCAAATAATGTACGTGTAAAAAAACCTGTTGCAGCGTCGTACTCATTTAGCTTCATGTGGTTTTGATCACGACTTAACACAGCAATGTAAACATGCTTTTCATCAGGGCTCCAGGCAATGTTGGTTAAATATTGTTCTTTAGGCCCCTCTGTTTTTATATACAATGTTTTGTTCGCTTTTACATTATAAATTCCCAAGGTTACATAATGGCTTTTATTCCCGGCCATAGGGTATTTAATATTTACATTTTTTGCAGGGCGAACATTCCAGTCAATAATAGGATAATCCGTTACATCACTTTGATCCATACGATAAAACGCAAGGTAGTTGCCTCCCGGACTCCAGAAAGTGCCTTTACTGATCCCGAATTCATTTTGATGTACATTTTTACCGGTATACACTATTTCGTAAGAGCCGTCTGTTGTTACCTGTGTTTCTTTGCCGTCTTTAGACACATAGAGATTATAGTTCTTACAATACGTAATAATTCTTGTTACAGGCTCTTTATCATACGCTTCCTGGTCGGCCTCATCTTCTTTACGATCCGTTTCAGTAATATTTTTTTTGTCTAAAGAATAAATCCATTCTCCTTTTTTATTGGAAAAATAAAATTGATTCGCGTTCTTCCATGTCACTGTTGCAATAGCGGCCATGGTATCTTTTTGCGAAGATTTTAAATTTATATTCAGGTCTTTTAAGGATACCGCATCCATTGTTTTCCCTGAAACATTATCGCCTATTTTCAACGTATTATTATCTATATATGAAAACTTATCGGTTCCCGTAATAAAGCTTATGCCCTGTAAACGCTTTGGCGCAAGTGTTGTGCGGCCCTTTGATACTGCTTCCTGTATCGTAAGCAATTTATTTTGCGCTATTGAAACACTCAATACAAAAACGCTTGATAGTAATAGGAATTTTTTCATTTTGTTGTTGTATATAAACCACATAGTCACATAGAAAACATAGTTTTTGTATAAGTTTTATTCAGGCATTAATCGAAATTGATCATTTACCAATGTTTTTTGACCTTCATTAAAAATATTGTTTACGTTAAAATTAATAAGAATTCCTTTAGATACTTCTAACAGTTTCATGTAAGTTAAAAGTTGTGCATCAAAAAGAGGCAACATCTTATCAACTGATTTTAATTCTAAAACTATGGCATTTTCTACAAATAAATCACACTTTAAATCCACATCTAAAGAATCACCTTTATAAAAAATTGGGATAGAAAGCTCTGATAAAAAACTAATTCCTCTTATAGATAATTCTCTTCTTAAACATTTATGATAAACTGACTCTAACAACCCGGGACCAAGCGCTTTGTGAACTTCAATTGATGATCCTATTATTTCATACGTCAGCTCATCCAAATATTTTTTAGTAAGTACACTCATCTATTATTCTTATCCTATGTTGACTATGTGACTATGTGGTTAAATTTACTTTTTTATAGAATTATACAAGTCCAGAATTTGTTTCTTCGTATCAGCAACAGTCTTTAACTCGCTAGTTAATGCTGTTACATCCTGATTTTCTTTTTTGCCTTTTTCTATTTTTGCATTCAACTTATCTTCTTTATCCTGCCACACATTCAATAAATTATCCTTCATTATTTTTTGCGCGGTATATTTCACATACTTATTATCCGACATACCCATCTTAGCTACTTCTTTAGCCCCATCAAGGGCCGTAGCAGGATTTGTAGCGCGTTTTAAAAACTTACCGTACATGTTTCCGTAAGCCATTAATTCAAAGCCGTTAAATTGTTTTTTTACTTTTTTAAAGAATTCCGCATTGTCGTCTGTCCCGTTTTTAGAATACAAATCCATAATCGAATAAATAATTTCTTTAGACGGTTCATTCTCTAAGCCTTTTGCTTTTTTCAATGCGAGCTCAGGATTAATTTTTGCAATAGCATCAAAGCCTTCAGAAGCAATAGCGTACGACTGTTCATTCAATGCTTTTTCATATAACGCATTTAAATCATCGCCCTTATAATTAGCCGCTAAGGCTTTAAGCGCTGCTGCTCTTACTTTTGTATTTGCATCTGTATTATAAATATCTACAAATAACGGTTTAAGGTCTGCCTCTTTATCTTTGCCCATATCACTAAGCATCGCAATGGCCTGCGTCCTGAATTTACGCCACACATCCTTTTTAGCGATAGATTTCATAAGAGCATAAACATCCGCATCTGCCATGTGGTCTTTAAAATAATCCATGGCTTCATCTCTATCACCCCATAATGGTGCATTTTTATATTGAAATACATATTCCCGGTTTGTTTTAGGATAGGTTAGCTTAGCCAACAATTGTTTTTCGGCATCAAAATTTACCAGGTCGGGAGTTGCAGCAGCATCGAGCATAAACGTGTTTTTCACATCATCTATCCAAACACGTGTTCTTGTTTTCTTTCCCCCGGCATAAATATCAATGTCGATCGGCAATTTATATAAAGGTGTTTCTTTAAAGTCTTGTTTTTGAACAACGTCTATTTTTACTTTTTTAGTGTTGGCATCATACGACTTTGTAATGTCGAGTATCGGGTGGCCTTTGGCAAAATACCACTCGTTAAAAAACCAATTCAGGTCTTCACCGGTAACTTCTTCAAATGCCAGGCGCAGGTCATGAGCTTCAGCGGTTTTGAATTTATTTTTTTCTAAATATAATTTCAAAGAAGCAAAAAATGCATCGTCCCCAACATACTTGCGCAGCATGTGAATGATCTGCCCACCTTTGTTATAGCTGAACGCGTCAAACATATCTTCACGTTCTTCATAATCAAAACGCACCAAATCCACTTGTTTTTGAGCAGACTGTGCAAAGTAGCCAAAGCGTGATTGTGCGCTGTGATCATCAGCTGCATCTCTTCCGTTCTCATATTCTTCCCACATGTATTCTCCGTAAGTTGCAAACGATTCGTTCAACGTTAAATTACTCCAGCTTTCGCAGCTTGCCAAATCGCCAAACCATTGGTGAAACAATTCATGTGCAATGGTACTTTCTCCTTTAGCGCCATCAATAATTTCGCGTGTAGTTTGGTAACACATAAAGTCACCGTGTAAGGTCGCGCTTGTATTTTCCATGGCCCCGCTCACGTAATCACGCACTACTATTTGCGAGTATTTAGGCCACGCATAAGGAACTCCCAACTTGCTAGAATAAAATTCGATCATTTTTTTTGTCTTACCGAAAATAGCTTTAGCATGCGGTTCGTATTCTTTTTCTACATAATAGCTTACCTCTTTCCCGTTCCAAGGTTCATCAGTCACTTTTTTAAATTCGCCTACAGCCATCATTACTAAATAAGGCGCGTGCGGAAGATCCATTTTCCAGTGATCGGTTCGTGTACCGTCAGCGTTTTTCTTAGAGTCCGTCAGCAAACCGTTAGATAGAGTTATATATTTATCTTCTACCGTCATATAAATCTCATCTGTCATTTTCTCAGTAGGATTATCAATGGTCGGAAACCAAACAGAATTGGATTGAGTTTCACCTTGTGTCCATATCTGTGGCATTTTATCCGGATCAGACCCTGTAGGATTAATAAAGTATAAGCCTTTGTCTTCGCTGATAGCAGCGCTTCCACCTGTTTTCAACTCTTCCGGCTTAGCAATGTATTCTATTTCAATTTTGTATTGTTGATCTTTTTTAAATACCCTGCCAAGGTCAATCCGGATAGAATCGTTGCTATATAAATATTTTACGGTGAGCGGAAGTTTAGTATACGAATCTTCTTCGCTTACCTTTTGGCCGGGTTTAACAATAATCGGCTTATAGACTAACGCTGTTCCGGTTACACTTTTAATTTCCATACCCCGTGCATTCAAATACAGCATGTTAGTAGGATAAAAATAGGGTTTAATTAAAAGCTCTGCTTTGCCCGACATTTGTGACTTTTGCCAATCGAAGCTTACCCATAATTTAGTATGAATAATGTCGTTCAATTTGGTTTCAGTGGCTTGATACACTTTCTTTTTAGGAGTTTCATTGGCTATTACTCTTATGGTATCAAGTATAATAGACGGTTCGTTGGTGGTAACCGCTTGTGTTTGTTTGCTTTTTTTAGTAGCTGAACATGCTACCGCTAATGCTATAATTGCAGAAGAAAAAAATACGTGTTTAATTTTCATTTATGAGCTGTTTGAATAGTAAAAATGCGATTAATTTGTCGGTTTACAAAAGAAAAAGCCGCTTTTACACAAGCGGCTTCTTACAAGGATTTGTGGGGCTTTTAGTCTTTAACCCTACTGAACCGCAAAGCTTTTAAAATAAAATTCGGTAATGCTTTTTTAGATATTAGCCGGTTTGATTTATTGGATCTTGCCTGGAATCAAAAATATCAGTAATATATGTTATTTGCTTAATACTATCTCTGTAGTAAATAATTTTATAATTACCACAAATAAATCTTCGATGTTCTTTCTTTAAAACTCTTAAATAGTCATCTTCTTGCCAATCTACTTTTTCATTTTTAAGTTCGAGTATTGCCAATTTAATTTCCTTTTTGATCTTATCAGCCAATAAAATACTTACTGTAGATTTATAATATTCATAAATAAATTTCAAATTGTCCTTGGCAAACTGAGTAATTAATACTTTGTGCATGTTTATAGATCATCCGCATCCGTAAGCCTGCCGTACTTTATATCTGCCTCAGATTTTAATGCTCTCTCTACATATTCTTCAAGGCGCATTGGCGTTAAACTGCTCTCAAAAATGCGCTTACGTGCAAAATCTAAAAGACTTTTAACCGTTTCAATCAACTTTTCATCATGAAGTTCCTCAAGATCATTTTTGATTTTATCAATTTCAAGTGAAATATTCATTTTCGAGCTTTTTCTTAATCAAATTTAAGAATTTCAAAGCCATTATCAAAATCCAATACTGTCAAAAAACTTTAATCTTTAACTCTGCTAAACCTCAAAGCTTTTAAAATAAAGTTAGGTAATGGTTTCTTAGGGTCACGCTTGCGAAGATCTAAATACCATCCGATTTTTTTTACGACCGGTAATTTTTTTGTTTCTACAAATTCTATTAACGTGCCGTCGGCATCTTCAATATACGTAAAGTGTCCTGCTGCTTCACCCATTTCAAAACCTGCGCCGCCGTCAACCGTAAAAGGCTGACCGACTTTGTTACAAGCCGCTTGCAGAGCTTTCATGTTTTTAATATCAAAGCATACATGAATAAATCCGCAATCGCCCCACAAGCGATTTTCAAATATTTTTTTAGGCGTATAGTCTAAGGCTTGTATCAATTCTATTTCGTTATCACCAAGTAATGGGCCAAAGCTGCCTTCGCGCGGTTTCGAATTTCTTAATACTACTCTTCTGAATTTTTTTTGTGACCCCTCTACTCCTTTCCAATCTTCAAAAACAGAAGTTGTATCGCTTATCACCTTGTCAAAACCCAATACTGTTTTATATAAGTTCACCGATCTTTCAATGTCTTTAACACCAATAACAGCGCCTAATATACCACCTGTTGTAAAATCTTTTTTCTGATACCACGCTGTTTTTTCTTCGATCACCTCATATACATTTTTCCAAAGATCATGGATATAAAAATGTTTTCTGCCATCGGGCGAAGTTGTAATCTCCGTTAGCATCGTTGCACCAAATTGCTTTAAGTGATTATAAGAGCCTTGTATATCATACGATTTTATTTTTCCTGCAAAAATGCCTATGTCCCCTAGTTGTATGGTAAACGCAGCGCTTTGAGCGCGTCTGCTTGTGTATTGCCAAATCTCAAAACCACCGCCGCCATTCATACTAATGGCTAAAATGGCATGCCTTGCATGTGGTAAATTATCTGTATAAGGCAGCATTAGTTCAGCCATAGCAGCCTCTTCAAATATTTTTACATCTGTTCCAAATGCCTTGCGGTACCATTTAAAGGTGGCCTTTACATCGGTATTACCCACGCCTAGTTGTTGTATTCCTGAAATAATATAATCCATATACTAATTTAAAAAATGTAAAAATAAAAATTATAAAATGTTAATCGTCACTTTTTTCATGTTTCATAACAACGTATTTTTCTTCCACTACTAATGTGCTTGTACAGTACTCTAATTTATCTTTTAATTCATCGGGGTATTTCTTTACTATAGTAAACCCTAAAGGCTCAAAAAAATCGGGAATAACACAAACTAAGTATAAGGGGTTTTTTGCTTTTTGAATAAGTGCTTTTACCAATTGTTTCCCTATACCCTTATAGCGCTGTGGCTCTATTACTCCTAAGGAACACAGCTCACTACAGTTCGTATAATCTCTTATTCTTCCAAAGCCTATTAAACCGATTTGTGAAGACGTTGCTAAAAATTGTTCCTTAAGCAGTTGCCTGTTGTCGAGTTCAAATAATTCTATCAACGTTCTTATTTTAAGAAAATCATTTTTATCGGGCTCACGGATCTTCATAATGCAGGTAAAACTTTTGTTTAATTATTTGATGAAAAACACGTCGCAATGATACTAAATATTAAACAAAACTTGTTTTTTATATTTATTTTTCAGCCTTAAAAGGGCGTTAACACAATAAAATTGTATTTTTGTTTTATTCACAAAATCAAAACAAATGCTTAAAGAATACGACGTGGTAATTGCCGGAGGAGGTTTGGCAGGACTAACTTTATCCATACAACTTAAACAGGCAAACCCCGATATTTCTATTTTGATATTAGAGAGTAGGGATAAAGCTGCTGAAACAGCCGCACACAAAGTGGGAGAATCCACCGTAGAACTCGCTACACATTATTTCAGGGAAGTACTAAATTTAAAAGCATACCTGGAAGAATTTGAATTGCCTAAACACGGCTTACGATTTTTCTTTACCGATGATAAAAAAGAAGAGCTCTCTAACCGCGTAGAACTAGGCCCTCGCTTAAAGTTACCGGTACCAAGCCATCAGCTGGATAGAGGTACGTTTGAAAATTATTTAGAAAAACACACTAAATCATTAGGAACCGATTTTTTATTGGCCGCCCGTGCAAAAGATGTTGTGTTTGGTGAAGCCGGAGGTTTACACGAGATCATTTACGCGCATGAACGTGAAGATAAAAAGGTTCGCACTAAATGGCTGGTAGATGCCACAAGCCGCATCAGTTTATTAAAACGAAAGTTAGGGTTTCAGAAAGAAGCACCGCACAATGTAAATGCCGCCTGGTACAGGGTTAAAGGCGTTATTGATATTGATGAATGGAGTGAAAATGAAAAATGGAAAACTTTTCTTGCCCCAAAATTACGCTACCTTAGTACCGTTCATTTTATGGATAAAGGCTATTGGTTATGGATCATTCCTTTAGGTTCAAAAAACACAAGCATTGGCATTGTGGCTGATGAAGACATTCACCCGTTTGATACTATTAATACATACGAAAAAGCAGTTGCCTGGATCAACAAGCATGAGCCGCAAGCTGCAAAATTTGTCTGCCCACCAAAAGAGGACTTAATGGATTTTCGGATCCTTAAACATTTTGCACACGACAGTGGGCGTATTTATTCTTCCGACAGATGGGCTGTAACAGGTGAGGCCGGGGCATTCCTTGATCCTTTTTATTCTCCCGGAAGTGATTTTATTTCCTTAAATAATACATGGCTCAGCGATTTAATTTTACGCGATTACAAAGGCGAAGATATTACGGTGCGCGCTCAGATTTATGAGCAAACACATTTAGCGTGGTATCAAAGTTGGTTACCGATATATCAAGATAAATATAAGCTGATGGGTAATACACAGATCATGGTCTTCAAGATCTTCTGGGATTGGGCTATTTATTGGTCTGTACCCTGTTTATTGTTTACAAACCATGGCTTTACAGATCTTAAAATATTAAAAGAATTATTTGTTTCAGAAAAAAGTTTGGGAAGAAAATTCGGCGTTCTTAATAAAAATGTACAGGATATGTTTTTAGATTGGTTGCCTCACGATCACCAAACATTCGAGAACCGTTATATTGACCCTTTAGATTTAGACTACCTGAAAAGCTTTCAAAGGGGTATTGATGAAATGCACGTTAATCCCGATAAAATCATTGCAAAAGTAGCAGATAATATGGCGTTGCTTGAACAGGTTGCGGCTTCTATGTTTCAACTGATCAGTAATAAAATTCATGATACCTCCATGTCTGTTAAAGTTGACCCTTATAAGATTTCTTTGAAAACTCCTTATTCTGAAACAGAACATGTCAAGGGGATACAACCTCAACAACACGTTATAAAGGATGTGGAAAAAATGTGGTTCTACACAAAGGAGGTTCTCGCTTAATCTGTTTTTGTAAACTGCGACGTATACTCTTTTTCTTTAGTAGTGGAAACATTGATCCTGTATAACCCTACCGGCAATTTGCTGATATCTACACTTTCGTTAAAAGGCGTTTTCATAATAACCTTCATTTGAATATCGTAAATCCTGATCTCTTTATAATCGACACCTTGTTCGGGTTTAATAAAAAGCAATTGGTTTGCCGGGTTCGGATAAATGATCAGCTCATTTTTTTCGAATTCATGAATACTATTTGGACCTGCGGTATATATAGGGATGGTTCGTAAGCTGTCAATAGTACTTGCTGCCGAAGAAACCGGCCAAACCACAACGGTGTTGCCGTTGCCGCTTTGTCTGTAGCTGCTTGTAGTAACAGAATCGTTAAAAACAAGGTTAATGGTATCGCCCGGGTTTAATGTAACCGCAGCTGTTGTGTAGGTTAATAGCGTTGTGCTCTGAAATGTACCTGAAACTATGCTTCTTAATAAATTAATATTCCCGTTAAATACGGCATTTCCCTTATTTTGAACGGCGCACCGAATTGTGATATTACTGTTGTACGCTATTCCAACAGTGGTGGTGGCTGAAGCCGGGGTAATAGTGTAAAAATTGTTCATTCCGAGCTTTGCCTGCGCGAAGCTTGAAAGAGAAATAAAAAAACTTATAATAAAGGTTATTGTTTTCATTTTCCGGATCATTAAAATAATAACCTAATTTACATATTTATTAAACAGGTTTTATGTAAATTTATTATTTCATTACACACTCAAATATGGATATTTTACAAGACATTATTAAATCTTTAGAAAAAGAAGAGCTGAAAAGTTACAAACTCTATTCTAAAAGAACACATGATTTCAAAGGTAGAATTGATCTGGAGCTTTTTAATAGCATTAAAGTTAATCCGGAGTGGAGCGATGCGCAACATTTTAAGCTTGTCTATAATAAAGAGAAACCCGATAGTAGATATTACAGGCTCAAAAATAAAATAAATGAAGATGTGGGGGTGGTTCTTTCCAATTTAAACCGAAATGAAAAAGAAATAGAGGCCTTACACCTACTCATTATATCAAAAGTGTTTTTTAAAAAGAACCAATTGCAGCTGGCACAACATTATTTAAAACTTAGCGAAAAAAAAGCCATCGCACATGAAGACTATTCAACCTTGGAAATAATTTATGAGCTGTTCATACAGCTCAGTTTGCAAAACATTAAAGAGTCGCCCGAAACCTATATAAAAAAAAGAGAAGAAAACTCGAATCGTTTAGCGTTATTACGTGAGCTTGAAAACAATTTTTCATTACTATCCTATAAACTAAAAACCACGCAAAACCTTGTTGTTACAAAGACTTTTAAAGCATGGATGGATTCTACTTTAGAGAAAACACAAGGTTTATCGTATGTAAAAAACAGCGCGACGCTTCGGTTTAAGGTATTCCAAAATATTTGCCGATTATTATTACTCACGCAAGACTATACGGCATTAGAGAGTTATTTAATAAAATCTAATGCCGATTTCGAACACGATACCCTTTTTAATAAAGAAACCCACGAAATTAAAATTCAGCTTTATATTTATTTATGTAACGCATCTTATGTATTAAAAAAACATCAACAAGCATTGGCATTTGCAAAAAAACTACAACACGCTTTATCGGAATACAACAAGCTGTGTTATGAAAAATATATATTTTACTATTATAACATACTCGTAAACAATTACAGCAAAACAAACCCCGAAAAAGCCATAGAAACACTTGAGGAAGCAAAGACACAACCTGTTATAAAGGAAACACCCAACTATATGGGCTTTGTGCTTCTAAACCTTGCTATCACTCACTTCGATATTCATAAATACAAAGCTGCGAGTAAGTATTTAGTTCGGTTATATATAAGCGATGCTTTTAAAAACTATGATGAAGCCTTTCAACTAAAAATATCTGTTTTTGAGTTATGCAATAAAATAGAAAGCGGAGAAATAGAGCCGGCAGAAAAACTGGCTACTTTACTTTATAAAAAACTGGCCGAATTAAAAAATAAAGAAACACTGGTTGTTGAAATTGCGGTTTTACAATTAATGCAACAGTATATTGATAAAAGTTTTCCTTCGTGGAGAAGCATGAAAGAAAAAATTAATCATTTTATTAAAAAATTTACATCTGCTGAAGAAAATCAAACCATTATTAATTATACTGAATGGCTGGCAGGTAAAGTTTAGTTTCAGGGATGCAGCTTTTTCATTACCGATACAAACAGCTGTATATATAGTTTTTTGGGTAAAACGGAGCTTGCCAACGTTAAGTAAGCTATATAAATACATTTCCGCATTAATTGATCTGCTTTATAAATACATTAAAGTCTGCCAACAATTAGCAGACTTTAATGTATTATTGAGTTGAAAGAATGTTACTTAATTAGTTTTGTTGTTTTAATGATTCTATTGTTTTCTAAAACCGATAAAAAGTAAATTCCTTTGTCAAGTTCGCCGGTACTAATGGTTGTTTTTAAAGAAGAAATACTGTTTCTTGAAACTGTTTTACCTAAGGCGTCTGTTAACACGTAACTTATGTGTTGTTCGTTTTGAGATGCCTGAACCTCAATTGTTAATTCATTTTCTATAGGGTTTGGATATACCTTTAACGTTGCCTGAGTTTGCTGTTCTTGTATACCTGTTGCCGATTGAGGTAATACAGTAAATTGGTTCATTAAATGCCCGGCAGCTATTCTTTGTACGCTCGATGAGTCGCAATACACATCTGAACAGGTTAATGTACCGCTTGTTCCCGTAACCGTTAAACAAATAACATAATGGCCCGGGCTTGCATATTGATGGAACGGATAAGGCTGATTAGAGGTAGAGCCGTCACCGAAGTTCCATAAATAGCTTGTGGTACCCGTACCTGATGATTGGTTGTAAGCAAAATAATTTCCGGCGTGTGTACTGTCTGCAAAAACAGAGAATTGTGAATTAGCATGACAAGAACCGGTGGTTCCTCCGCCTGAACAACTCACGTTTACAAAAACGGTTGTAGAATCGCAGAACTGACCTGATGAATAGGTGTATAACCCTATAATGTGACCTCCTGAACTAAGATTAAGAGAAGGATTTTGTTGAGAGCTTAATAAACTAAAGTTAGACATATCATACCATTGATAAGATAAAGCTAAACCTGTGCTTGAATTAGTTAAATGTGTTATGCATGAAGAATCAGTATATGCCGTAAATGAAGCGTTGCAAGGCGAAATAGTACCGCCCGCGCAGGCAATGTTTACAATGAAGGCAATAGAATCACAAAACTGCCCGCCTGAATACACAAATAATAAAATATAATGATTTCCATGACCAAGGCTTAATGCAGGACTAGGTTGTGAACTTAAAATGCCCGAACCAAAAGAGTCGTACCACTGATATGTTAAATTTGTACCTGTAGAGGTGTTTACAAAATTGGTTACGCAATTTGAGTCCGTTGAAAAAGTAAAACCGGCATGACAGCTCGCGGAAACAGTATTGGTGCATGAAACATTTATACTTGCAGTGGTTGAATCGCAAAACTGACCGGATGCATACACATACAGCGCTATAAAATGATTGCCTGCGCCAAGGTTTAAGGCAGGATTTTGTTGTGTACTTAATAAATTAAAGCCGGACATATCGTACCACTGATACGTTAAATTTGATCCGGTTGAAGAATTTACAAAATGAGTTATACAAGAGCTGTCTTGATAATTTGTAAATGAAGCGTTACAATTGGTGCTGACTGTAGATGTTGTAATTGTAACAAGCGTACAGGTATTGCCTGAACACATGGTAGTTGAATCATTATATTGCAAGCACACCGTATAGGTTCCGTTACCGGGAAAATTGATTAATCCGGTAGATTGTTGTGTGTTTGAAATAACTGTAGCAGAAGGTGAAACCTGCCAGTAGTAATTGGTTTGCGAAGGGTTTACTGTTCCGCTCATAATAGGAACTATAGTGGTGGTAGCCGTTGATCCTTGCGTTACGTTAAACCCCGTAATACTCGGACATTGTGCATAGGCTGTTAACGCAAAAACACTTAAGGCAAGAGCCGATAGTTTTTTAATGGTTGTTTTCATGATTATATGGTTTTAATTAATTTATATGCTTACACAAAATTGAAGTATTATAACATGATATAAAACATATAATTTTAATTTATTACATATTCAAATTAATAATAACACGGTTTAAAAGCCATTTATAAGTTAAATAACACGCTATTTATTACACACTTAATTTAATACCATGGTTTTTAAAGGCAATATGTAACCGCTGTTTTCGTTATATAATAAGGCGTTAAACAACTAATTTAACATGCGCATAACCTTTTAAAAGTTTATCTTTAGCTCTAATTATTGTGTTTTCCGAAACCCTGCATCGTTATATTTTTTTAATCGGAATTATCGGGTTAGCTACGGGAATGTTGTTTGGTACGGCTCCCACAAGTATTCCTCAAATTATACTGGCTGCTAACTGGGCTTTAGAAGGTAATTTTTTGTATAAATGGGAACGGTTAAAAACTAACAAGATATTCCTGCTGCTTATTTCCTTTTACTTCCTTCATATAATGGGTATGTTATATACCGAGCAAACGCAGGCCGGATTAGATGATCTCAGAAATAAATTACCGCTTTTTATTTTACCCTTACTCTTTTTTTCCTCTAAACCCTTATCGGGCAAAGAATTTAAAGCGGTGTTTCTTTTTTTCTTTTCGGCAGTACTGATCAGTTCTTTCTGTTGCTACTTGGTGTATGCCGGTTACACACATAAAACAATCGTTGATGTGAGACAGGCGTCCATATTTATGTCACACATTCGTTTCTCTTTATTTATAGCCTTTGCCGTTACAGGTCTATTTTACTATTTGTTCCATGAAAAAAAATTAATGCTTCAGCTTATTTGTTTCGGGTGTTCCTGCTGGCTTTTATTTTTCATGTATAGGCTCGAAATGGCTACGGGTTTTGTATGCCTGTTAATGGTTGCGGGTATACTGTGTGTGTTTTACAGCATACGCCGGTTTAGTACGATAGTTTCGGCAGGTGTATTAACCGTGCTTACTGTTGTGGTTTTAATACCGATTAATTATGCGTACCGTAGTTTAAATATGTATGATGTGGTTAAAAATAATATTTCAAACACACTTTTAAAAACTACGCTAAACGGCAGGCCATACCTGCAGGATACTGTTTTTAAACAGGCAGAAAACGGGAACCTGATCACCGTAAATATTAATGATGTTGAGCTTGAAAGATCTTGGGAAAGTAAAAGCAGTATTCCTTATCACGGAAAAGATAAAAAGGGGAATGCTTTGCGCTTCACAGTATTACGTTATCTGGCAAGCAAAGGACTCACTAAGGATTCTTTAGGCATGCAATCCTTAGCTCCCCGTGATATTGAAAACATTGAAAAAGGTATTTCAAATTATCAATATGCCAATCACCCCGGCCTTGTTACCCGTTGGCGTGAAATAGTTTGGGAATACACAAAATATAAGCGCGGAGAAAATCCGTCGGGCCATACCCTTATTATGCGATTAGAGTTTTGGAATACTGCCTGCTACATTATTAAACACCACTTGGTATTTGGGGTAGGTACAGGCGACATACAACTGTCTTTTAATAACGCCTATAAGGAAACGCATTCTAAGTTAGATAACGAATGGCGCCTGCGCTGCCACAACCAATACCTTGCAACCGGTGTGGCGTTCGGCTTAGTTGGGCTGCTTTTTTTCAGTGTCTATTTATTTTACCCGGCAATTGTATTAAGAAAAAAAATACACCCTTTATACTTGCCTTTTTTCCTGATCGCCTTATTATCATTCTTTACTGAAGACACGCTAGAAACACAATCGGGCGTTACGTTTTTTATATTCTTCCAAACACTTTTTCTGTGGTTAGCTTCTTGTAAAGAAACCAAAGGAATTGAAAAGACTATTTGATAGAAAGGATGGAGAGTTAAGGTGCATTATTAATCCTCCGGATTGTATGCAAACCTTAATCGTTAAGCTTAAGAACAGCCATAAAGGCGCTTTGCGGGATCTCTACATTACCTACCTGTTTCATTCTCTTTTTACCCTCTTTTTGTTTTTCCAATAATTTACGCTTACGGCTAATGTCACCGCCATAACATTTTGCGGTTACATCTTTACGCATAGCGCTTATGGTTTCACGCGAAATAATTTTAGCGCCAATAGCTGCCTGTATAGGAATTTCGAATTGCTGTTTAGGAATTAACTCCTTTAATTTTTCACATATTTTTTTTCCGAAAGTATAGGAATTGCTTCTGTGTATTAAGCATGATAAGGCATCTACGGGTTCTCCTTTTAAAAGAATATCCAGTTTTACAAGGTCTGACTCTCTCATACCTATGGGGTGGTAATCAAAAGAAGCATATCCCTTAGAAATAGATTTTAACCTGTCGAAAAAATCAAATACCACTTCCCCCAACGGCATCTCAAAGACCAGCTCAACCCTGTCGGCTGTTAAATAATTTTGAGTTACAATAATTCCCCGTTTCTCAATACACAAGCTCATTACAGAGCCTATAAAATCCGCCTTAGTAATAATGTTGGCTTTAATGTAGGGTTCTTCAATATAATTAATTCTTCCGGGGTCGGGTAAATCGCTTGGGTTGTTTACTGTTACCACCTCTCCGTTAGTTTGATAGGCAATGTACGAAACGTTAGGAACCGTTGTAATAACGGTCATATTAAACTCACGCTCTAAACGCTCCTGAACAATTTCCATGTGCAGCATTCCTAAAAATCCGCATCTGAAACCAAAGCCTAATGCCAGCGATGATTCCGGCTCCCAAGTTAAAGACGCATCGTTTAACTGAAGCTTTTCCATACTGTAACGCAGCTCTTCAAAATCTTCTGTATCTACCGGGTAAATGCCTGCAAATACCATGGGTTTTACCTCTTCAAATCCATGTATACTTTCCTTGCATGGGTTTGCTACCGTAGTCAACGTATCTCCAACCTTTACTTCCTTTGCCTCTTTTATGCCTGAAATAATGTACCCTACATCCCCTGTATGCACGGCATCACGTGGTTCTTGCTTTAAACGCAATACGCCGATTTCATCGGCATTATATTCCTGGCCTGTATTAAAAAACTTAACTTTTTCTCCCTTTTTAATGCTTCCGTTATAAATGCGGAAATAGGCAATAATTCCCCTGAACGAGTTAAATACCGAATCAAATATTAAGGCCTGTAAAGGCGCGTTTTCATCCCCTTTAGGAGAGGGGATACGATTCACTACTTCTTCCAGTATTTCATGAACTCCCATTCCTGTTTTCCCCGAAGCCGACATGATCTCTTCTCTTTCGCAGCCTAACAGGTCAACTATTTGGTCTTTTACCATTTCAGGTTCTGCGCTTGGCAAATCTATTTTATTTAAAATAGGAATGATGGTTAAGTTATGCTCAAGTGCTAAATATAAATTGGAAATAGTTTGTGCTTGGATTCCTTGTGCCGCGTCTACTATTAATAAAGCGCCTTCACACGCGGCAATAGAACGCGATACCTCATAACTAAAATCAACATGGCCGGGAGTATCTATTAAATTTAAAATATATTTTTCGCCTTTATAAACATAATCCATTTGTATAGCATGACTTTTAATCGTAATGCCTCTTTCTTTTTCCAAGTCCATATCATCCAACACCTGTGCTTGCATTTCGCGTTTAGAAATGGTGTTTGTATATTCCAGTAATCTATCTGCTAATGTGGATTTGCCGTGGTCAATATGTGCAATAATACAAAAGTTGCGTATGTTCTTCATCTATCTTTAATAAGTCTGTAAAGATACATTATAGATATTAAAAATATACCGGTCTTTTTTAAATAATGTAAAAACAAAAGAGGCTCTCGTATTAGGAGAACCTCTTTAAATTAAAGTTGCTGAATTTTAATTCGATTTTAAAACAGTAACGTGTCCTACATAAGGGTGTTTGTTGCCTTGCATATCAAATATCATGAGTTTGTAAACATATACTCCTTGCTCGGCCGATTTACCGCTTCCTTTTACCGAACCGTCCCAGCCTTTTCTAAAGTTGTTACT
>JANYGK010000077.1 GCA_025362395.1 Bacteroidota bacterium | reverse complement strand
GATTTAATGATCCTTGCAGCCCGCCCCGGTATGGGTAAAACGGCCTTTGTGGTTACTATGGCAAAAAACGCGGCCGTTGAATTTAATAAGCCTGTTGCTATTTTCTCTTTAGAGATGTCTTCTTTACAATTAGTAAAACGTTTAATCTCTTCGGAAACAGAAATTGCACAGGATAAAATTTTAAAAGGAAATTTAGATAACCATGAGTTTGTACAATTAAATGAACGGATTAAAAAGTTATCGGTAGCGCCTTTATATATTGATGATACACCCGCGCTTTCCATTTTTGAACTAAGAGCCAAGGCGCGTCGTTTAAAAGAGCAGCAAAATATTTCACTTATTATTATTGATTACTTGCAGTTAATGAGCGGTGGCCCTGACAGTAAAGGAAACCGTGAGCAGGAAATTTCACAGATTTCCCGCGGATTAAAATCATTGGCAAAAGAATTAGAGATTCCAATTATTGCACTATCGCAGTTAAGCCGACAGGTAGAGAACAGGCCGGGTGGCAGCAAGCGGCCTCAGTTAAGTGATTTACGAGAGTCGGGCGCTATTGAGCAGGATGCAGATATGGTGATGTTTATTTACCGGCCGGAATATTACGGGTTGGAGGTTGATGAAAATAACCAACCGACGAAAGGCAGGGCAGAAATTATTATTGCGAAGAACAGGCACGGTTCTATTGTAGATGTGCCCTTACGATTTATTGGCCAGTATGCAAAATTTGCTGACTTGGATTATACGGAAGGTCAGGATATTTATTCGGGTAACATTACCGGTTCGGGTATTGTACAAAATACGGACTTCTTATCGCAGCCAAATACAAAAACGGTACAATCTGCTAAATGGGACGATGATGAACCTTCTAATACTGATATTATCAGAAGAAACGATATTGATGAAGTGTTTTAATAGGCTTATTCTTTAATTAAGATTCACCTATACGAGGAAACTTTTCCTCAATTTATTTATTGTCGCTGCAATTTATAACTGCACAGGTATAAAATGGTTACTTGCTATTTAAGCATAAATAAATTTGTAAATATAGATTTGAAGCCTGTTTCAGGACACTTTTAATTTAAGTCACTTAATAATTATTTATAGCTATTTGATTAAAGGACTGTATAAAACTATTATGGCACATTTTTTTAACATTTGGGACATAACCAAATAAAAAAAAAATATGAAAAAGGTAATAATTTTTACAATGCTTGCTTTAGGAGCAGGATACACTGAAATGAAAGCTCAACAACCTGCCGTGGTAATAAGCGATAAAACAGGATGGCATAAGATCGGTGAAACAAAAGTAGATTTCACAAAAGACAGGGATGAAGTAGTAGTAATGGGATCGGATAAATTTGCCTCTATTAAATTTAAAGTAATAGATGCGCCTATTGAGATCACAGATATAGAAATATATTATGAAAGCGGCGATAACCAAAAAGTTAAATTAGGCACTGCTATTAAAGCACCGGGAGAAAGCCGTGTGGTTAATTTAAACGGCGGAGAACGCAGTCTTAAAAAAATTGTTTTTATGTACAAAACTATTCCTAATTATAAAGATAAAAAAGCTCACGTAGAAATTTACGGAGACAAAACAAACATGGATAAAAAGAAATAAAATTGAAAAAAGAAAAGCCTCTTAAACGAGGCTTTTCTTTTTGAATTCAATATCTATAAATTTATTAAGTGTGATTGACAAATAATAAATTCTCGTCCGGAGGTCACCCTATTTAAAAAACACCGTTAACATCTATTCAATAAAAAAGCCTGCACGTATGTGCCGGCTTACTATTAATACAAAAAAAACTAATCTATTTTATCCATTATCGCTTTAGCGTCTGCCATTAGCTTGCTGTGAGCCTCTATGTCGGCCTTTTTCTTAGCTTGGTTTGCTTCATTCAACTTAATATCCTCTTCCGCTTTTTTTATTTTTGCTTTAGAATCCTCTATATCAGATTTAGAATTTTTATTTTCCTTTTCAAGGTCTTTTTGGTTATCTGCTAGTTTAGATGCAATTTTTTCAAGATCTTTAATCTTATCCCCCATCGATTCCTTAGTGGTTTTAATTGCAAACTCTTTTACCATTTTTTCAGCAGCACGGTGTTTTTCTCCGTCCGACGAGGAAAGGTAAGCCCCACCTAAATCATAAGCCACATGCATAACCACTGTTTTTGTTTTTTTATCTTCATCAAAAGTAGCATACACATCTACAGGGTTATTACCCCAGTCTTTTATTAAAACATTGTCACCCATTACTTCGTTGCCGCTGCTTTTTACCTTTTCATTCTTGAAATCCTTTAAATAGCTTTTCCATTTACTTTCCGCGTCATCGGCCGTCGTTTCATAAACAGTGGTGGTGTAAGCATTATGGCTGCCTGTAGAAAAACTGCTTGAACCGTCTTTCACAGAAATTTTTTGAGCTTTTACGGAGGCTAAAACAACCAACGCCGCTAATGTATAAGTAAATTTATTCATCGTTATGGTTTTAAGTAATTCTAATCTACATCTGTTACTCCGCCCGACACTATAAACTTCATAGCGTCAGACCCCTCAGTGTTAAGAGGAGTTATCTGTTCTTTCGGAACAATCACCAACCTTCCTGAAAACGAGTACGAGTAAGGCAAATATACGGCAAATTTTCCTTTAATGCCCCATTCGCTTAAATCATGCTGTGTAATAAAACCTATCTCTTCAATATTAGCTTGAGGATTTGTAAGCACTAATACAGGCTTTGTAAACTTTTTTTTGTTACCCATAAAAGCATTCATAAAATCCTTTATGGGCGAATAAATATGCCTTATAAAAGGAGCATGCTCCAGCTTTTCTTCAAAATAAGCAAACAGCTTTTTAAAAATAAAAGATGAAGCTAATATTCCTATAATAGTAATAATGATCAATACCGAAATAATGGAAATAACCGTATCAATTATAGGATAACCGGTAAGCCCCACAAAGGAAAACACGCCTTCAAAAAACTGAAATAATTTTACGAATAAAATTACGGTGATGCCGAAAGGAATGGATAATACCAAGCCTTGTAAAAAATATGTAAGTACCTTATTCATTTAAACGCGATTAATTCCTTTTTTAAGCTTATTAAGGGTATCCTGTTCGGGAGAGTTTTCTTTTACTTTAAAATCGTAGAGCCAGCTTGCATTTGCGGGTAAGCTCATTAAAATAGATTCTACCCTTCCGTTTGTTTCCAAGCCAAATCGGGTTCCTTTATCATACACTAAATTAAATTCAACATAACGGCCGCGTCTTAACAATTGCCATTGTTTATTTTCAGGTGTAAACAATTTGTTTTTATTACGGCGTATCAATTCTACATACGTTGGTGCAAATGCTTCACCTACCTGTTTCCAGAATTCAAAATTTTGTTCGAAGCTCATCTCTTCGCTCTTATTTAAACGATCAAAGAAGATGCCGCCAATACCGCGTGTTTCCTTGCGATGAGTTATGTAGAAGTATTCATCTGCCCATGTTTTAAATTTCGGATAATACGCTTTATGGTGAGCATCACATACTTTTTTTAATTGCGTATGAAAATAGGTTGCATCCTCATCTATAATATAATGTGGGGTTAAATCAATTCCTCCTCCAAACCATTTAGTACCGTTATTCATTTCAAAATAACGAATGTTCATGTGAATAATAGGAACCATAGGGTTTACGGGATGTATAACAATTGAAACACCGGTAGCAAAAAACGTTAAGCCTTCACGGTTAATGTTTGGACTTGTTTCGCTATGTGCACTTTCTTTAAATAAAAAATCAGGTGCTTTACCGCTTACTGCTGAAAACATAACTCCTCCTTTTTCAATCACAGATCCGTTTTCCATCACACGCGATCTTCCTCCGCCGCCTTCTTCACGTGTCCAGTTCTCTTCTTTAAATTTAGCTGATCCGTCGGCAGCTTCAAGGGCTTTGCAAATGATATCCTGCAAGGTTTTTAACCAATCGGAAATATGTTCTTTGCTTATCTCCATCCTAATTTCAGTAACTTATAATCTGAGTATTTATAAATAAATATGGCACGATTCTCATAACCGGTCTCTTCATCTGGTCGGTAAAATTTAAAGCCTGTAGAAACGCCTTCGCCGGGAGTTTTATCCAGATTCATAAAAAAACCGGGGCCTTGTGTTTTTAAATTAGATAAATAATATGTGGCGATATCATATCCCTCAAAAAAATATTCTGACGGATCGGTCGTGTAAATTTCCTTATAATACTTCATTAATTTTTGTTGTAACGTGTCTTTACAATTCATACCTGTTGCGCTTCCAAAATGAAACTGCAAATCGTTCAGGTAATCCTGATCAAGGTTATCGATATTTGCTACAGAATTAAACCCTAACAACATAATTTCTTTTTTATTGGCAAACACATATAATTGTGTAATCACATCCTGCAAATAGACAGGGTTATTGGTGAGCATCACCACTACATTTTGTTTACCGGGTATAAACGCATTTTTTATTCCGGCAATTCCTTTTACTTGTGTAATGCTATCTTTTATAGTTTTACCTGTTTTTAAAAGCTCAGTATTATAGCGCTCTTTAAAAGCTTTAAGATACGCTTCGTCCTTTAAAGTTGTATTTACAATGATCATGTGGCTTGCCGCAGATAAAGAGTCTATACAAAAATCAGCAAGGCCTTCAATAATAGTGTACTGTGAGGGTGTTATTTTACTTGTAAGAGGATTATTAAATAAAATTTTACTTTGTTGGGTAAGCGGTGAAATACAAGGAATACTTAAGGTTTTAGCATAACCTGAAACTACTTTAAACACGCCCGGGTATAAAGGCCCCACAATCATATCCAAGGTTTTAAATTCGGGAGACTTACATATGGTTTCTATCCCGGCAGAATCATGCTCCTGTACATCGTAAATATTAAGCGTAATATTAAAATCTTTAGCCTGTAACGAATCAATCGCTTTTTTAAAGCCTGTGTAAAAGTCAAGCGCCAAAGCCTGTGTAGCGGGGAAGGAAGCTTTACTTCTTGCCAACAAGTCTACATCAATAGCTTCGCTTTCCGTAAATTTAAACGGCAAAAATAAGCCTACCGTGTAAGCGTTTTTTTTTGGTTTATGCAATAAAGCTGTATCTGTTAATATAGGAAGTATAGATAACGGCGTTGCGTCAATAAGGTATTTTTTAGCGGCAAGCTTTAAAACCTGTCCCTGTCTAACAGTTGTTTTAGCGCTTGGGTTCCATTTAAAAAGTTCTTCCTGTGTAATATTAAATTTTTTGGTTAAGGCGTATACCGTTTCCCCGGCAACTACAGTATAGTAAGCGGTATCTTTGTTTAAAGGTTGATTTTTTACTGTTGATGAACTTGTTTTTTTCTTTTCGCCGACAATAATAAAATCTCCTTCTTTTAAATTACTTGTTAAGCCCGGGTTATAAGATGCAAGTTTCTTTTCATCGATACTGTAAAGCTTCGTAATTGCATAAATCGTTTCTCCTTTTTTTATACGGTGATACACATATTTATTAGTATCAATGTTTGAAGCTGATTTTTGAAGTAATGATTCGAAAGGAATCTTTAAATCCTGTCCCGGTTTTAAGCCGTCAATGGCTTCATCGTTTTCCGCTAAAATAGAATTTACATCCATGTTATACACCTTGGCTATGGCATACAAGCTCTGACCTTTTTCTACTTTATGAATGTAAAATTTTTTACCGCTAATGGTTTTAACGTCTGTTGATTTGGTTTGCGCTGAAGAAAAAGTTGGCAGTAAGCAGTAGGCAATAGTCAGTATAAGTATTACATATGATGCTTTTATTTTACTCATTATCTTTTATAAACTACTTAAATTTAACTTAACTGCTTACTAATTTTGCTGACTATTTTTATTCAATGAAAATCTGCCAACTGGATACTACGTACTTAGTCTATTCCCATTCAATGGTAGCGGGCGGTTTAGAGCTTATGTCGTAAACTACCCTGTTAACCCCTTTTACTTTATTAATAATTTCATTGGATATTTTAGCAAGGAATTCGTATGGTAAATGGCACCAATCTGCCGTCATACCATCGGTTGACGATACTGCCCGTAAGGCCACAACTTTTTCGTAAGTACGCTCGTC
>JANYGK010000044.1 GCA_025362395.1 Bacteroidota bacterium | reverse complement strand
CTCCGGCAGCAACGACAATTTATACGGTAACAGGTACGAATGCAAGTGGTTGCACCGGGACTTCTACTGTGCAGGTGTTAGTGGATGTTAATCCGGCACTTACTGTTTCTCCAAATTCAACTATTTGTCCGGCATCGTCTGCTACACTTTTGGTATCAGGCACTACGTCTTACACATGGTCGCCATCAGCAACATTAAGTTCTGCAAACGGAGCATCTGTTGCAGCTTCACCTCTTGCTACTACTGTTTATACGGTAACCGGTAAAAATGCAAACGGTTGTGTAGGAACAGCTACCACACAAGTATTCGTGACTGTAAATCCTTCGCTTACTATTTCGTCAAATGCAACTATTTGTCCGGCAGGATCTACTATTCTTTCAACATCAGGAGCTAACTCTTACACATGGTCCCCCTCTTCTACCTTAAGTTCTGCAAGTGGAGCAACGGTTACAGCTTCACCTCTTGCTACTACTGTTTATACAGTAACCGGTTCAAATGCTAATGGTTGCACAGGAACTTCTACCGTGCAGGTATTAGTAGATGTCAATCCTTCACTTACTGCTTCTCCAAATGCGACTATTTGTCCGGTAGGATCTGCGACTCTTTCAATATCAGGAGCTAACTCTTACACATGGTCTCCCTCTTCTACCTTAAGTTCTGCAAGTGGACCAACGGTTACAGCTTCACCTCTTGCTACTACTGTTTATACAGTAATAGGTTCAAATGCTAATGGTTGCATAGGCACTTCTACTGTGCAGGTATTGGTGGATATAAATCCTTCACTTACCATCTCTCCAAATGCAACTGTTTGCCCTGCCGGTTCTGCTACTCTGACGGCATCAGGTGCTATGTCTTACACCTGGTCACCATCAGCAACGTTAAGTTCTGCAAATGGAGCATCGGTTACAGCTTCACCTCCTGCTACTACTGTTTATACAGTAATAGGTTCAAATGTTAATGGTTGCATAGGCACTTCTACTGTGCAGGTGTTAGTAGATGTTAATCCTTCACTCATCATCTCTCCAAATGCGACTATTTGTCCGGCAGGATCTATTACTCTCACGGCGTCAGGAGCTACGTCTTACACCTGGTCACCATCAGTCACTTTAAGTTCTGCTAACGGAGCATCCGTTGCAGCCAGTCCTGTCGCTACTACTGTTTATTCGGTAACAGGTAAAAACGCAAGCGGCTGCATAGGAACATCGTCTGTGCAAGTGTTAGTAGATGTGAATCCTTCTCTTATGATCTCGTCCAATACAACGGTTTGTCCTGCCGGTTCTTCTACTTTGGCAGCTTCCGGTGCAGCATCCTACACCTGGTCTCCATCAGCAACGTTAAGTTCCGCTAACGGAACATCTGTTGTAGCTACACCTTTTGCTACTACTGTTTATTCGGTAACCGGTACTAATACTAATGGTTGTATAGGAACCAATACTGTACAGGTTTCCCTTAATACAATTCCTACAATTACAGGATCGCCTAATACTACAATCTGTGCTACAACAAATACAATTTTAACCGCAAGTGGTGCAGTATCTTATACCTGGTCGCCTTCCGCTGGCTTAAGTTCTGTTAATGGTGCGTCTGTTACCGCAACTCCAACTGCACTTACCATTTATACAGTTACAGGCGCTAATGCATCGGGTTGTACGGGAACTCAAATCATTTCAGTTTCAGTTGCTAATAATCCTACTATAACTGCTGTTGGCGCAACTTTCTGCGCATCTTCATCTGCTACACTTGCAGCTTCGGGAGCTACCTCTTATACATGGTCTCCTTCCGCCAGTTTAAACACGACTACTGCAGCAACTGTTATCGCCACACCTTCTGCTAACACAACTTACACCGTTGTAGGGGCAAGCGGCGCATGTACTGCCTCTGCTATTGCTACCGCGAGCTTAGTGGTTGTTAATCCTACGTTAACCGCTACTTCAAGTACGTATTGTATAGGAGGGGCCTCGGTTACATTAACAGGTAGTGGAGCCTCTACGTATTCATGGTCTCCTGCTTTTGGATTAAGTGCCACATCAGGTGCTATAGTATCTGCATCTCCTACAGTTACAACAACCTACACATTAACAGGTTTTACAGGAGTTTGCAATGCTTCTCAAACTATCAGTATTAATGTTCCGCCAATAACTTCGTTAAGTATTGTTGCCGGCAGTACACTTATTTGTCCTAACGGTTCAGGAACTACTTTAACAGCTTCTGGAGGAGGTACGTACACATGGTCGCCCGTGGCTCAAACCACTTCAACACTGCATGTCAATCCTTTAAATACTACTACTTATACAGTTGTTGGCCAAAGTGCCGCCGGTTGCATAGCCTTGTCTGCTGTGGTATCAGTTAGTGTAAGTACTCCTATTAACCCCGTACTCTCAATATCCAGCCCTTCCGTTTGTCTTACTAAAACAGTAACAATCAGTACAACACCTATCGGAAGTATTTATAGTTACACATGGTTGCCTGTTGCTTCTATACAGGGATCAAATGCAGGTTCAGCTATTACTGCAAAACCAACTAGTACGGCAACTGTAATTTACACCGTATCTATATCCAATGGTTTATGTAAGGAAACGAATACCATCTCTTTACAGGTATTTAATTGTATTCCTCCTGTGAGCCATTTTTCGACATTAACAAATGATACAATTTGTACGAAAGCATGCGTTAGTTTTACTGCTACTTCAACCGGGATACAGCCGTTCACATATCAATGGTTATTCCCCGGAGGTACGCCGGCAACTTCCACTCTTTCTAATCCTGTCGTCTGTTATAATTTATCAGGTAATTATCCTGTGTATTTAATCACCGGTAATACGTTTGGAAGCGATACATTGTTGTTGACTAATTATATTAACGTTACAGATACACCATCTGTTCGTGCTTATGGCGATACCTTAATTTCAGTTGGGCAAACAGCTCCTATAAGAGTAACTGGTAGCGGTACAACTTATTACTGGTCGCAGGATAATGGCACTATCGTCTGCGTTACCTGCACCAATACTGTAGTTCAACCCACAGTAACCACTCAGTATATAGTTACAGCCTACAACTCGCCTTACTGCAAAAAACAAGATGCTGTGTTGGTAAAGGTCGATTTTGTTTGCGGCGACTTTTTCATTCCTAATGCATTTTCTCCGAATGGCGATGGATTAAATGATGAACTTAATATACACGGGTTTTGTATTACTACCTATACTCTCAAAATCTTTAACCGCTGGGGAGAAGTCGTATTTGAAACATCCGATAAGTCCTTTGGCTGGGATGGAACCTTCCGTGGAAAAGCCTTAGATACAGGCGTGTTTGTATATAGTGTAGAGGGAATAACCATAGAAAGAAAACCGTTTTCGAAAAAAGGCAATATTACCTTGTTAAGGTAAAAGAGAATATTGAAATTCTGAAATGCTGCGCCAGGGACGAAGCGGCCTGTATGAACTCCTTTGTTGTCCTTCATGGCAATCAAAAAGCGAGTAGCGACGGCCCGCTTGGCGCCAAAAAACTGCATTGATACGCTGAATTTAGTTTATCATTTTTTTACACACGGAAACAAATTTAGTGTGACGGCTTTATAAATAGAATTAAGATAATTTCTTTCATCTCTTTTAACCCTAATGTACTCAAGACACTTAGTTCAGCTCTTTCTTTAAATAGGGTGCGGTATAACTCTTTTTTACTTTTACCAGCTCTTCGGGAGTACCCGTAAACAATATCTCTCCGCCGCCTTTTCCGCCTTCGGGACCGACATCAATAATATGATCGGCTACTTTAATAATATCCATATTATGCTCAATAACTAGTACTGTATTACCACTTTCTACTAGCCTGTTCAATACACCCAATAAAATGCGAATGTCTTCAAAATGTAACCCGGTAGTAGGCTCATCTAAAATATATAACGTATTTCCTGTATCACGCTTACTTAACTCGGTAGATAATTTTACGCGTTGCGCTTCACCACCGCTTAAGGTAGTAGCTTGTTGGCCTAAAGTAATATATCCTAAACCCACATCCTGCAAGGTTTTTACTTGTCTGTAAATATTCGGAAGCATTTCAAAAAAATCACAAGCCTGGTCAATTGTCATATTTAATACATCCGAAATTGATTTTCCTTTATATCTTATTTCAATGGTTTCACGATTGTAACGTTTGCCCCGGCATTCGTCACACTGTACGTATACATCCGGTAAAAAATTCATTTCAATGGTCTTAACGCCTGCGCCTCCGCATGTTTCGCAGCGTCCGCCTTTTACATTAAACGAAAAACGTCCCGGTTTATAACCTCTTATTTTTGATTCAGGTAACTCTGCAAATAAATTACGGATGTCAGAAAATACATTTGTGTAAGTCGCCGGATTGCTTCTTGGAGTTCTTCCAATCGGTGACTGATCTATATCAATAACCTTATCAATTAAATCTATACCTGTAAACGATTTGTAGGGTAGGGGACGTTTTTCCGAATTATAATAGTAATTACTTAAAATAGGATACAGTGTTTCATTTATCAGGCTTGATTTGCCGCTACCACTTACACCGGTAACACAAATAAATTTCCCTAATGGAATTTCAATAGAAACGTTTTTTAAGTTATGACCGGTGCAACCTTTTAATACCAGCTTTTTGCCGTTACCTTTACGACGTACTTTAGGAACTTCAATTGATTTTTTACCTGTAATATAATTAGCAGTAAGTGTATCAAACTTCAGCATTTCTTTTGGCGTAGAAGCTGCTACTACGCGTCCGCCATGAACTCCTGCACCGGGGCCGATATCAATCACATAATCACTTTCCATAATCATGTCTTTATCATGCTCTACAACCAATACACTGTTGCCGACATCCCGCAAATTTTTAAGCGCTTCAATTAAACGGGTATTATCACGTTGGTGTAAACCAATGCTTGGCTCATCTAAAATATATAATACACCAACCAGTTGTGAACCTATTTGTGTTGCTAAACGAATACGTTGGGCTTCACCGCCACTCAATGTTTTGGAAGAACGGTTTAACGTTACATAATCTAAACCCACTTCTAATAAAAAACCGATACGCGTTCTTATTTCTTTTAAAACTTCTTTGGCAATAATATTTTGGTGTTTACTTAAGCGTTTTTCAATGCCTTTAAACCAATCGCCTAATATATTAATATCCATTTCAGAAAGCTCCGCAATGTTTTTATTATCTATTTTAAAATAGAGCGCTTCTTTTTTTAAACGGGTTCCGTTACATACTGAACAATTAATTTTATTGGTAAATCCTTCAACCCAACGGCTCATAGCCGGTGAAGGGTTTTCTTCGGCTTGTCTGGAAATGTGTGTCGCAATTCCGTCGAATGAAAAACTGTAACCGTTAGCGTTAGTATCCGATTTTACGGTAAATAATTCTTCACTGCCGTTCAATAAAATATGAACTGCTTCTTCAGGAATATCTTCAAAAGGTGTATCTAAATTAAATTTATAACGCTCGCCAATGGCTTCAATTTGTTTAAAAACCCAAATGCCTTTACTCGGCCCAAGCGGTGCTATAGCACCTTTACGGATAGATATATCCTGGTTTGGAACTATTTTAGTAATATCAACTTCTGATACAACTCCCAAACCGTTACAATGCGGACAAGCACCATAAGGCGAATTGAAAGAAAATAAATTAGGTGCGGGTTCATCGTAAGAAATACCACTTGTAGGGCACATTAAGGAACGGCTGAAAAACTGAACTTTACCCGCTGAAGAACCGCTTGTTTTCTTTTTTGCTTTAGTGGTTTCTTCTTCATGCTCCAATACCATAATGGTGCCTTTGCCTTGTTTCATAGCTGTTTGCAGCGATTGGTGTAATCGTGTTTTAATATCTTTGATTATTTCCAAACGATCAATTACTATTTCAATATCATGAATCTTATAGCGGTCTACCTGCATTTTAGGAGTAATGTCTACTAAAGCTCCGTCAATACGTACTTTAGCAAATCCTTTTTTGCGAATGTCCTCAAACAATTCCCTGTAATGCCCTTTGCGGCCTTTCACAACAGGAGCCAACAGGTTTATTTTTTTAGATTTATAAGTTTCCAGGATCAGATCAATGATCTGATCATCACTGTAGCGTACCATTTTTTCACCTGTAACGTAAGAAAATGCTTCACCCGATCTTGCGTACAGCAAACGTAAAAAATCATATATCTCTGTAATAGTGCCAACAGTGGAGCGAGGATTCTTATTAACCGTTTTTTGTTCGATAGAAATAACAGGGCTTAATCCTGAAATTTTATCAACGTCAGGTCTTTCCATATTGCCTAAAAACTGGCGTGCATAGCTCGAAAAGCTTTCTATATAACGTCTTTGACCTTCCGCATAAATAGTATCAAAAGCCAATGATGATTTACCACTTCCGCTTAAACCGGTGAGTACTACTAATTTATTTCGGGGTATATTTACTGATATATCTTTTAAATTGTGCGCTCTGGCACCTATTACTTCAATGTGTTCGTCTTCCATTTTTTAGTTAGATATGAGTAAGAGATATGAGATATGAGAGTTGTGCTATCTCAAATCTTAGGTCTCATATTTCAAATCATCTGTTTAAGGTGTCAATTTTTGTTTTTAAAGTATCAATTTCAATTTTTTTCAATAATGTATCAGCAGTTGCCTCCTGCGGAAACACATCGTTAAAGTAAACACTTAAGTCTACGTTTTTGTTTTTAGGTATTTTAAAAGTATAAGTTATTTTATCAGGATTCGTCAATTTATCCCCTATTAGCCATGGATTAAAAATTTTCAGGGTAATTAGATTGGTATTTATGTGTTTGGCAAAAGCGTTAAGATTTGTTACAGAAGAGTCGATCTTAACTGTTTTATAAGCCGGAAAACCTCCCGATTTTTTTAATTTGTTTTTTACACCGAAATGCTGCGGATTAGATAACAGTGTTTTATAGGCTAAGATTCTGTAAATAAATGCACCGGTTTCCTTGTTAAGTAACAGGTCATAATAATTATCGGTATTTTGTTTTTTTAAAGCATTTTGTATGCCTCCAATCCCTACATTATAGGCGGCTGCAGAAAGTGTCCAATTATTAAAATATTTATAAGCGTCTTTAAAATGCTTACAGGCTACCCGTGTGGCCTTTTCTACATCATAACGTTCATCTATTTCACTGTTTACAATTAAGCCATAACCCTGTGCCGTATTAGGCATTAACTGCCAAAAGCCGCCTGCACCAACAGGCGAAACCACATTTGATAAGTGGCTTTCAATCACCGCCACATACTTAAAATCATCAGGCACATGCTCCTGTTTTAAAATGGGCTCAATTAAAGGAAACCATTTTTGCGCTTTGCTGAATAAAGCTAAAGAAGAATTCTTCCAGGATTTATTGGAAAAGAATTCTTTTTCAAGACTTTCTTTTATCTCATAATCGTTTTGAGGAACTCGTTCACCCGCAAATTCAAGGTTAGCCGGGATATTTAAACCTAATACCTCAAAGTTTGCATTGGAGTAATCGGGTCTTGATAAGTCTGGACCAAATGCGATGATCCTTATTAAACATATAAATACAATCCAAAACCCAAAGCTCACGTATATTTTTATATAATGAAGAGGAGGGTTACGAAAAAAATTTGCTATTGTATATGAAAGTGTCACTTTCTTTTTAATATCGTATTTAGATATAAAGATACAAAAGTGACGGCACAAAAAATAATGGAAATGATTAACCAATTTATTTGGTAATTTAGTATTTGATTCATTGCTAATGATAACCCGATAAGTCCGATAGCGAAAAATAAAACAGCAATTCTTTTTTCAGTGACGCCTTTAAAAAATAAATGGTGCGTTGTATGGTCTTTCCCTCCAATAAAAGGAGATCTGCCTTTCCTCATACGGTTAATGCTTACTGTGATCGTATCAGTTAAGGGTAAAATAAATACTAAAGCTACTGTTATAAAGCCTAACAAAACCGGGTTTACAGATTGCCAGATGTTATTAACCAAAGAAAAAGAATTCCAGCAATAATCAATACCAAGAACCGCTAAAAAGCACCCGAGAAATTGGCTCCCTGTATCTCCCATAAACATTTTGGAAGGATGCCAGTTATAAATAAGAAATCCTAATAAGGCACCTAATAAACCCAAACTTAATATTGGCAGTGGCGTTAAAATAAGATTCAACTTTTGATTTAAAGAAATGACGAAGCATAAAATAGTTATGGAAACAATGGTTGTAATGCCATCCATATTATCAAGCATATTTATGGAATTCATTAAACCTGCTACCCAAATTATAGTTAATCCCAAATTAAGTGTTTCAATTGAAAAGACATTTATTTTTGTACCGGTAAAATAAAGTATAAAGCCGCAGGCAATTTGGGTCAAAAATTTAAGAAGAGGTTTTGTATTATAAGCATCGTCAGCTAACCCCATAATAAAAGCAATAGTACAGACTAAAAAAATGCCGATAATTTTTAAATTATTGAAATGTTGCGGCAGTAAACTATTAATAAACCCAAGAACGATAAATGAGATCAGGAAGATCACAAAAAAAGAAATACCTCCTAAAGACGGCTTAACGGTTGGGCTCCACCTAATGTGTTTTTGATCGGCCGCGCCTCTTGCACCTAAATTTTGTGAAAATTTCAATAAAATAGAATTAATCAGAATAGAGAAAAAAAACGCAATAGTAAGCGCGGTAACAATAAATAAAATAGTGTTTTTTTGAAAAAAATCCATTTTAAAAAGGACTAACGAATGTTTTAAACGGTATTCCTGAGATATCTTTTTCTGAAAGAATGGGATCGTTATAATTCCAGTTTACATTAAGGTCGAGATCGTCCCACAAAATAGTGCCTTCCGACTCTTTATGATACAGGTTTGTGCATTTATAGGAGAAAATAGTATTGTCTTTTAACGTCAAAAAGCCATGCGCGAAACCGGGAGGAATGAAAAACATAGTTTTGTTTTCTTCCGTTAATTCTATTGCTACATGTTTTCCGTAAGTAGAAGAAGTTTTTCGAATGTCAACCGCAACATCCAGTACCGCCCCCGTAATAACCCTTACCAGTTTGCCCTGATCATGCGGAGGAGCCTGAAAATGCAAACCTCTTAGTACGCCTGTTGAGGAAAGTGATTGATTGTCCTGTATGAAATTAACATCAATGCCGTTTTTTTTAAATACTTCTTCATTATAACTTTCAAAAAAGTAACCCCTCGTA
>JANYGK010000027.1 GCA_025362395.1 Bacteroidota bacterium | reverse complement strand
TTTACATTCTCTCCGGCACATTTTAAAAAAGTATAAAGATCTAAGATTAAAGATCATGTATATAAAATCAATCTTTCATCTTACTACTTTAATCTTTTTATCTTTGTTTTACATTCTCTCCGGCACTTCAATGCCAAGGCTCATCATACCGTTTTTAATAATGCGGGCCGTGGTTTCAATTAATTTGATCCTGAATTCTTTTACGGCTTTATTTTCTTCTTTTAAAACAGAGCATTCGTTGTAAAATTGATTAAACAGCTTTGCCAACTCATAAATATAATTGGCCACTACGGCAGGATTATATGTATTTGCCGATTCTTCCAATATTTTAGGGAAATCGTATTGGAGTTTAATTAATTCTTTTTCCTTTTCGTGTAATTTTAAATTGTCTGAAACAGAAATGGAATGAATATCCGCGTTATAATCTCTTAAAATTGATTTTATACGAGCATGCGCGTATTGTATAAAAGGCCCTGTGTTGCCATGCAGATCAATACTTTCCTTAGGGTCGAACAGCATTTTCTTTTTAGGGTCCACTTTTAAAATAAAATATTTTAAAGCGCCCATACCTATAGTATTAAACAATTCGTCTTTTTCTTCCTGTGGAAATTCAGCTACTTTACCGGATGCTTCCGTTACTTCTCTGGCAGTTTCCACCATGCCGTCCATTAAATCGTCGGCGTCCACTACGGTTCCTTCACGGCTTTTCATTTTACCTTCGGGTAATTCTACCATACCGTACGATAAGTGGTAACACTCTTTAGCCCACTCGCAGCCCAGCTTTTCAAGGATCTTAAATAATACTTTAAAATGGTAATCCTGTTCGTTGCCAACGGTGTATATCATTTGCGCGATCTTAGGAAATTCTTTAAAACGCTCAATGGCGGTTCCCAAATCCTGAGTAATGTATACAGAAGTGCCGTCGCTGCGTAAAACTATTTTTTCATCCAACCCGTCGTTAGTAAGGTCAATGGCAATGCTATTGTTTTCTTTTTTATAAAATATGTTTTTAGTCAGGCCTTCTTGTACGATTTCTTTTCCTAATAAATAAGTATTGCTTTCGTAATATATTTTATCAAAATCAACACCCAGTTTTTTATAACTTATTTTAAACCCGTCATACACCCAGTGGTTCATCATCTTCCAAAGGTCCATGGTTTCTTTATCACCGGCTTCCCATTTTAAAAGCATTTCCTGAGTTTGTAACATAATAGGAGCCTGCTTTTCCGCATCTTCTTTAGTGCTTCCTTTCTCCATCAGGTGTTGAACTTGTTTTTTATATGCCCTGTCAAACTCTACATAATATTTTCCTACTAAATGGTCTCCCTTTAAGCCGCTCAGCATGGGTGTTTCACCGTTTCCGAAAAATTTCCAGGCAACCATACTTTTACAAATGTGAATGCCTCGGTCGTTCACTAAATTTACTTTAATAACATCGTGCCCCTGTGTTTTTAAAATAGCAGCTACCGCATACCCCAATAAATTATTGCGGACGTGCCCGAGGTGTAAAGGTTTGTTGGTATTTGGCGATGAATATTCCAGCATAACCTGTTTGCCGCTGCTGTTAGCAGGTTTTATACCGTAATTAACATCTTTACTGATATTCTTAAATTCAGAAAGCCAGAAGCCGGTTTTGAGTGTGAGGTTTAAAAAACCTTTTACAACGTTGAATTCAGTAATAGTAGGGTTTGTTTTAAGAATCTCTTCGCCGATTAACTCACCTGTTTTTTCGGGCGTTAACTTGGCAGCTTTTATGTAAGGGAAGGTTACTAATGTGTAATCGCCTTCAAATTCTTTTTTTGTTTTTTGTAAAATAATATTTTCCGGTTTAGTTGTAAGGCTAAATAAGCTGTTTACAGCGGTTGAGATAGTATCGGATAAAAAATGTTCGATATTCATACGTCGATAGTTTTATTTTTAATGGTCGTGTGGTATGCCTGTGTATATTATACGTGTTTATAGTGCACTGACAGAGGCATTTCCCGGCCTCAAAAATACATATTATTTGCGGTATCAATTAACTATTTAGTAAGGGAATAATTAAGGTATTTGTATTATATTCGCTAGGTATTTAAATTATATGAATAAGATATTAGTAACAGGCGGGGCCGGAAATGTAGGGGGAGCTTTGGTTGAGAAACTCATTCGCGATAAAAATAATTTTGTGATCATAGCCGATGATTTGTCTACAGGATATATATCAAAATTACCCGAAAAAGAAACCGGGAACTGGAAATTTATAAAAGCAGATGTAAACAATTATACTGAAATATCCGCTATTATGCTGGATGAAAATTTTGATTATGTGTTCCACTTTGCGGCAGTAGTAGGTGTTTTTCGCACACAAGAAAATCCTATCAGCGTGCTGAATGATATTTCAGGTATTAAACACATTTTGGATCTTTCAAAACAATCGTCCGTGAAACACGTTTATTTTTCGTCTTCATCCGAAGTATACGGTGAGCCGGTAGAGCTGCCTCAGCATGAGCAACGTACCCCTCTTAATTCACGGGTACCTTATGCTGTTGTAAAAAATGTGGGTGAGTGTTTTTTTAGAAGCTACCAACAGGAGTTTGGATTACCTTATACTATTTTTCGATTTTTTAATACCTATGGGCCTAATCAAAGTACCGATTTTGTAGTATCCCGTTTTTTAGCGGCAGCTTTAAAAAATGAAGTGATTACTATTTATGGCGATGGTTCACAAACCAGAACCTTTACTTATGTAGATGATACAGTTGATACATGTATGGCTATTTTAACGGGTAACTTACTGGAGAATGACGTCGTAAATATTGGGAGCGATACATTGATGACCGTTTTAGAATTAGCCGAATTGGTTATAAAACTAAGCGGCAGTAAATCACCTATTATTCATTTACCCGCTTTAAAAGAAGGAGACATGACCCGCCGCCAACCCGATAATACGAAGATGAAGGAAATATTGGGTAAAGAGTTAATTAGTATTGAGGAAGGCATAAAAAAAATGATGTCCGATAAAAAGTACCTGGCATCAATTGGTTTGTAATAGTTTAATTTAAGTTGAGTATGTGTGGAATTGCAGGAATCGTCGGACATGAAATAAATAATGACGGCAACCGATCTGCCATAAAAAAAATGACCGATGCCATGGCGCACCGCGGTCCTAATGCCGAAGGTGTTTGGAATGATGAGCATTGTTTCCTGGGGCACCGTCGCTTATCTATTATTGATCTTTCCGAAGCAGGTAACCAGCCTTTTATGTCTCAGAACGCTCGTTACAGTATGGTTTACAACGGGGAACTGTATAATTATAAAGAATTAAAACTTGAGCTTCAAAGGGCGCAACACGGTTTAGATGAGTTACCTTATTTTTTTAAAACAAATACAGATACAGAAGTTATTTTAGCCGCTTATTTAAGGTGGGGAGTTGAGTGTTTACAACGTTTCAACGGCATGTTTGCTTTTTCCATTTGGGATAAACAGGAGCAGAGATTAATACTTGTTAGAGACAGGCTTGGCGTTAAACCTCTATATTATCATTTTAAACATAATATACTAAGCTTTGCTTCCGAAATACGCGCATTAAGCAGTTCAGGTTTAATTGATAAAAAAATTAATAGGAATTCTGTGGCCGAATACCTTCAATATTCTACAGTACATGCTCCAAATACTATTTTACAGGATGTGTTTATGTTAATGCCCGGCACTATATTAGAATATAAGCAAGGCGTTGTGACGTTATCGGAATGGTGGAACGTAAATCATTATACTAAAACGAAAGGTGATCTTACATACAAAGAAACCTGTACTAAAGTAAATGAATTGCTTACTGCCGCTGTTGAAAGACGATTGGTGGCAGATGTTCCTTTTGGGGCGTTTTTATCAGGCGGTATTGACAGTAGTGCTATTGTAGGATTAATGAGCAAGTTATCTTCCGAAAAAGTACAAACGTTTAATGTCAGCTTTGACGAAAGTGAGTTTTCGGAAGCAAAATATGCCAAACAAATCGCTCAAAAATTTAATACACAGCATCACGAAATTAAATTAGCGCCCGACGATTTTTTAAAGCAACTGCCTGAAGCGCTTGCTGCCATTGACCACCCGAGCGGCGACGGCCCGAATAGCTATATTGTTTCAAAAGCAACAAAGCAAGCAGGCATTACCATGGCTTTATCAGGCTTAGGAGGAGATGAACTTTTTGCAGGCTATGATATTTTTAAACGGTTCCATGAACTTGAAAATAAAGCATGGCTTAATTTAGTGCCGGGTTTCGGGCGACGCCTCGGCGGAAAATTAGTAGCGGCAAAACAGAAGTCGGTACAAGGTGATAAAACAGCGGAGATCCTAAGCCTCGATCACATTAACGGGTTTCACGCATACCCTGTGAACCGAAAATTATTTAATCAAAAAGATTACAGTTCATTACTGAAAGAAACATATAATGACAATGACTTTATTAAGAATATCATTAAAAAAAGTGTAACGGATAAACAGCATAAATTAAGCAGGGTATCGTTATTTGAAATTCAAACCTATATGCAAAATGTATTGTTACGCGATGCCGACCAAATGAGTATGGCGGTGGCGTTAGAAGTACGCGTTCCGTTTTTAGATTATAAGTTGGTGGAATTCGCGTTAAGCATTCAAGACGAATACAAATACCCGCATTCTCCCAAAAAATTATTGATAGATGCTTTAGGTGATTTGTTACCCGATACTATTGTGAACCGCCCTAAAATGGGCTTTACATTACCATGGAAAGAGTGGTTAAAAAATGATCTGAAATACTTCTGTGAAGAACAAATGGTGCAATTCTCTAAACGTAATTTTGTAAACAGGGAAGCGGTTATTTTATTATGGAATCGTTTTCTAAATAACGATCCAAAAATTAGTTGGAGCAGGGTATGGCACATTGTTGTTTTAAATAACTGGATAAACTCTCACGGTATTGAGTGCTAAAAAAAACATATTAATGTTGTGTGACTGGTTTTTGCCCGGTTACCTGGCCGGTGGTCCTATACAGTCTGCTGCTACATTGACAACACAATTAGGCTGCGACATTAATTTTAAAATTATTACTACTGATCGCGATTTTAAATCAACAAAATCTTATGAAAATGTTAAGCTGAATGTTTGGACAAATTATGAAGGGAGAGATGTGTTTTATGTAAGTCCCGAAAACATGAATCCCTGTTTTATTTTAAAACTAATCCGGGAAACACCGCATGACGCGCTTTATTTAAATAGCCTGTTTTCAAAATTATTTACGATTTATCCTTTAAAATGGAAGCAGCAGAATAAAATAAATTCTAAAATTGTGTTAGCGCCGCGCGGCATGTTGCGGGATGGTGCTTTGGCAGTAAAACCTTTAAAGAAGCAATTATTTTTACTGTATGCTAAACTCACGGGTCTTTTTAAAGATGTGCATTGGCAATCAACATCTCCAAGCGAAACGGATGAAATAAAAAAACGGATCGGAGCAAATGTCCTCTTGTCTGAAGTATCTAACTTACCGGCAACGGCTCAGGAAACTAAGGGTATAGAAAAAAATAAAGGCTCTTTAAAACTGTGCTTTATTGCAAGGATCGTAACTATTAAAAATCTTAATTTTGCCATAACTATTTTAAAGGAAATTAAAACGGGTATTATTACATTTGATGTTTACGGGCCAAAAGAAGATGAAGCCTATTGGCAATTGTGCGAAACTAATGCAAGCTCTTTACCCGGTAACATTCACTTTACATATAAAGGAGTTTTAACCCCGGCACAAATCGGGGAGACGATCAGCGGTTACCACGCGTTATTTTTACCTACACAAACCGAAAATTTCGGTCATATTATTGTAGAAACCTTTAAAGCCGGCCGCCCGGTTATTATATCTGATCAAACACCGTGGCGCAGCTTGGAGCAAGAGCAGGCAGGTTTTGACATTTCCTTAAATGATAAAGCAAAATTTAAAAATGCCGTCATAGTATTGTGTGAAATGGACGAGGGCACTTTTGAAAAAATAAGTATAGGGGCATTATCTTATATTAATCGCAAATTAAATTTAGAGGAGATAAAAGAAAAATATTTAAAATTATTTAGTGTATGAACCTTTTTGTAACCGGCATAGGAACTAACGTTGGTAAAACCATTGTATCGGCTGTTTTAACCGAGGCTTTACAGGCGGATTATTGGAAGCCCGTACAAAGCGGAACTATTGATGGATTAGATTCGGATACAGTAAGGTCATTAATTAGTAATACCAAAACAATTATACATCCTGAAAGCTATTTATTAAAACAACCGCTGTCGCCGAACATAGCTGCCGGTATTGAAGGAATAGATATAAAACTTTCTAAGATACTATTACCCTTAACTTATAATCATTTAATTATTGAAGGTGCGGGCGGACTTTTGGTTCCTCTTAATAAAACCAGTTGCGTGATCGATATTGCCAAACACATGGATTGTGAAATAGTATTGGTGATCTCCGATTATTTAGGCTGCATTAACCATTCGCTTTTATCAATTGATTATTTAGTGCGAAACAATTTTAAAATTTTTGCCGTCGTTTTTAATGGCAACTTTAGCGTTGAGGTTAAAAACACACTGTTGCACTATATTAGCGGCAACAAAATAATGTCTGTTCCAAAATTAAATAGTATCTCTCAACACTGCGTCAGCGATGCGGCTCTAAGCATTAAGGTTCAGTTATAACGTACATATAGCTGTTTTAAAGGTTTTACATGCATAAATTACTTTTATTCCCAATTTAACCAATGATTTGTATCTTTACGCCCTATAATGAAATCTATGATTAAACCGATAAAATTAATTGAAGTAAAAAGTGAAATAGGCGCCGGTACAAGGGGGTCGAGCATGGGTGTTGATGCCATTAAAATTGCGGCGCTCGATTTCGGGAGTAATTTCTTTAAAAAATTCAAATCTGTTGAGGTTCAAAATGAAAACCATTTATTGTTAGAACCCGTTGTAAACGATTACGCTAAACGTATTAAAGGCATTTATACATTGAATGAGCGCCTTGCCAATGAAATAAAAAAGACCTTATTAAAAGAAGAAGTGCCCATTGTGTTAGCGGGCGATCACAGTTCCGCGTTAGGAACCATCAGTGGTATTAAAATGGCTTATCCTACAAAGCGTATCGGAGTTATCTGGATCGACGCGCATGCCGATCTTCATACACCATACACAACACCAAGCGGTAACATGCACGGTATGCCCATAGCGTGTGTATTAGCCGAAGACAATAAAGAACGTCAACAAAATAAACCGGATGACGAAACGGTGGAGTACTGGGAAAAATTAAAAAGCCTTGGCGGCATTACGCCTAAAATTAATTACAATGATTTGGTATATATAGCGCTGCGTGATTTTGAACCACAGGAAGATTTTTTAATTAAAAAAAATAAGGTACGTGTATTTAACCTGCAGGAAATTCGTAAAAAAGCGGTGGAAAGGGTTGCCATTGAATCTTTAAATTACCTTGACCATTGCGATATTATTTATGTAAGCTTTGATGTAGACAGTATGGACAGCCGTATCAGCAGTGGAACCGGAACCCCTGTGCCAAACGGGATCACTGAAAAAGAAGCGGGAAATTTAATTTACTACATTATGCGTTCTAAAAAAATTGTGTGTTTTGAAATGGTAGAAATTAACCCGACGTTGGATAAAGAAAATTTAATGGCAGAGAACGCGTTTGAAATTTTACAAAAAGCAACCAACCAATTAAACAACGATTTTTAAACGGACAGCAAAATGTTCCTTAAGCGAAGTTAAAGGTTAATAATAAGAGGCTTCAACATTAGTAAAGCCTGACACTAAAACGACATGAAATCCCTACGATCCATTAATTTTTATTTAATTAAATACAATAGGCGCTTGTTATCAGGCGCCTTATTTGTAGTGCTTTCCACGGTTTTTTCCATTTACCAGGGAGTCATTGTCCGTAACGCCACTAACGAAATTGTGAGGCTTATCTCTACCCATACAGCAGTAAACAGTTACGTGTTCATTAAATTCGGGTTAATATTATTAGGGCTTGCAATGGCCAGCGGGTTGTTTTTGTTTTTTCAGCGTCAAACATTAATTGTGATGAGCAGGCACATTGAGTTTGATCAGAAAAACGACTTATATGCCCATTTTCAAACGCTGGATGCTTCCTTTTATAAAAACCATAACACCGGCGATCTCATGAACCGTATTAGTGAGGATGTAGGAAAAGTAAGAATGTATACAGGCCCCGCTATTATGTACGTGATCAATACATTTGCAACCGTTACCATTGTATTGGTATTTATGCTTTCCATTAATTGGCAGCTTACCCTGTTAGTGTTTGCACCTTTGCCTGTTTTATCGTTTGTAATTTATAAAGTATCCGATCTTATTAATAAACGTAGTACTATTGTGCAACAGGAGCTTTCTAAATTGACCTCCCATTCGCAGGAAACATTTTCTGCCGTAAGGGTTATTAAAGCGTATGCAAGAGAAGAACATTATACCGGTGAGCTGGAAAAATTAAATGCCGATTACAAAAAACAAAATCTAAAGCTAACACTCGTAGAAGCTTTTTTTCAGCCTGTAATGGTGTTAATGGTTGGTATTAGTGTTATAGCAACGGTTTGGTACGGAGGGCACTTAGTAGTAAGTAAAACCATTGAAGTAGGTAATATAACTGAATTTATTGTGTACGTATATAAACTAACCTGGCCGTTCGCCTCTTTGGGTTGGGTAACTTCGCTTATACAAAGGGCATCCGCATCGCAGGTACGTATTGATGAGCTTTTAAATTATAAAAGCGCTATCCAAAACACGCCTGAAATTACGGCTCCTATTAAAGGCCGTGTTGAATTTAAAAATGTAAGTTTTACCTATCCCGATACACATATACAGGCCCTTAAGCATTTTAACTTAACTGTTGAAGAGGGTAAAACCATTGGTATTAAAGGGCAAATAGGTTCCGGAAAATCAACACTGGCAAATTTAATAACGCGCTTATATGATGTGAGCTCCGGTGAAATTTTAATTGACGGGGCACCTATTAAAAAACATGACCTGTCAACGCTGAGGAAAAGCATTGGGTATGTGCCACAGGAAGTATTTTTATTTTCGGATACTATTAAAAATAACATTGCTTTTTCTATTGACCGGCACTACAGCGACGAGGAAATTTACAAAGCAGCTAAAGACGCCGGTGTATATGATAATATTATGGCGTTCCCCGAAGGCTTTAATACCATGGTTGGCGAGCGGGGTGTTACTTTATCAGGCGGACAAAAACAGCGCATCTCTATCGCGCGGGCTATCATCTCAAAACCACGGATTTTAATTTTTGATGATTGTTTGTCGGCGGTTGATGTAGAAACAGAAGACCTGATCCTGACAAATTTAAAAACTGTGATGAAAAACAAAACCTCTATAATTATTAGTCATAGAGATTCTGCTTTACGGTATGCCGATATGGTTATTGAACTTCAGTAATAGTATAAATTATAACCTGAAAGTAATTCCTAAATTAAGTGAACTAAAGGTTGTGTATCCTGCTTCTAAAGAAAAAGCAAATTTAGGTGCTACATAATACCGCGCGCCAACTACACCGCAAGGCCTTACATTAAAATCACTTTGGTCATTATTACCATAATAATACCCATAGTATGAATTATAGTAAGAATAATACGCAGGATCTGTAGTAATTTGCTGGTAGGTAAAATTAATTCCGACTCCGGCGTATACATCCAGCTTTTCTACATTAATTAACTTATTAAAATGGTAATAGCCCATAAAGGCAGCGCCGGTGCCCCAGGCATGATCGCGGTATGCGTTTCCGTTACCATATTTCCAACTTTTAACAGCGCCTTGTAAAATAATACCTAAGCCAACTTCATCCCTTATAGGAAACTCGTATTTAAGCATTAAAGGCCCGATGCCTATATGGCGGTCGCCGCCATAAACAAGAGAACTGCCTTTAACACCTACTCCGTAACCTGAATACAGGAAGTTAGGCACACCGTACCCTAAGGATAAAAGGTGTTGGCCTTTTCCGTAAGATCCGCTGTTACGGGCGTTGTAAGGCGTTTTATAAAATTCTTTATTTCCTACTCGTGAGGCACTTTGTGCATTGGCATTAAAGCTTATGGTTAAGCAAAATAACAATGCTACCTGTAACATTGTTTTAAGTGTGTTTTTACGTTTCATAAATTAGTTTTTTTGGTAATATACTATAAAATTTCATGCCGGCTAAGCAAGCTTTATCAGGGCAAAAACAGAATAATTCAGCATATCCATATAATTGGCATCAACGCCTTCACTGGCAACGGTTTGGCCTTTATTATCTTCAATTTGTTTTACACGAAATATTTTCATCAATATAAGGTCCGTTAAAGAGCTGATGCGCATGTCTCTCCAAGCTTCGCCGTAATCATGGTTCTTATCTTCCATTAACTGTTTGGTTTTGCCGGCATACGAGTTGTATAACCGTTCCACTTCATCCACCGGCAATTCCAACCTGGGGTCATGTACGAGTTCAAGCTGTATTAATGAAATGATGCAATAATTAACAATGCCAATGTATTCGCTTTTAATATCATCCTGTATTTTTTGTGTTCCTTTTTCTTCTATGCTTTTAATGCGTTGCGCCTTAATAAATAGTTGGTCTGTTAAAGAAGTAGGGCGTAGGTTTCGCCAGGCTGTGCCATAGTCTTTCATTTTCTTTAAAAAAAGATCCTTGCATAATTTAATGGCTTCGTCGTATTGCTGAGGTGTATTGTTCATATATTTAGATGCGCTAATTTATATAAAAATGTACGAATCTTATTTAACAAACGGCAAACAATTAAGCTTTGATAAAGCCCGGGTAATGGCTATTATTAATTTAACCCCCGACAGTTTTTATGACGGCGGTAAATTTTCTTCTGTTTCGGATATACTAAAGGACGCGGAAATGAAAATAAATGAAGGGGCCACGATCATTGATATCGGCGCGGCTTCCAGTCGCCCGGGCGCGTCCGTTATTTCGGTGGAAGAAGAAATTAAACGGCTGAGAGAGCCTTTAAGAGAATTGAGGGCTCATTTTCCGCACATATTTATTTCGGTAGATACCTACAGGGCAGAAGTGGCGGATTTTGCCATTAATACCGGAGCTGATATAATTAATGATATATCAGGCGGGAATATGGATGTTGGTATGTTGCCGGTCGTAGCGAAGCACCAAATTCCTTATATTTTAATGCACATGCAGGGTACGCCGCAAACCATGCAACAACATCCTGTTTATGACAATGTAGTAAGCGAGGTTATTGATTTTTTTAAACAAAAAATAACGGCCTGCGAACATTTAGGATTTGATAAGCTGATTTTAGACGCGGGTTTTGGTTTCGGTAAAACACAGGAACATAATTATATACTGTTAAAAAATTTAAATGTCATTGCCGGCCTGGGCTATCCTTTATTGTCAGGTATTTCACGGAAGGCCATGGTAAATAAAGTGCTGCATACATCGCCGGTAACAGCCCTTACAGGCACTGTTGTGTTAAATACGATAGCGTTATTAAATGGTTCAAAAATAATACGCGTGCATGATGTAAAAGATGCGATACAAGCCATTAAATTGGTTGAGTATTATAATGCCGTGTTATAAACCGTTAACTTTTATTTGCAAAGTGAGGTATGGTGTGTAGAATAAAATCCCTGCCAATATTTTTAACAGATGCGTTGCAGTCCTTGATAATACAAGTGAATTGAATAACAGGCACGATGGCATAACATGTGGATAATTGTATTAACTTAAAAAATGTTTTATAAAATCTAAATTCACATGAAAAAAAATTCTACAATTAAATCATTATGTTTAGCAGGTGCTCTAACCTTTGTATCGGCAGTTAGTTATGCATCAACTATTACGGCTACTGTTTCAGGTAACTGGTCAAGCGCGGCAACATGGGGTGGTGGCACAGCGGGTGCTTCCATTACCACCGATAATATTATTATTCCCGCGGGCATAACAGTTAATATGGATGTGGATGTACAATTTAACTCTGTACTTTCAAGCCTAAACGTAATGGGCACATTAGGCACAACTTCAAACAGTTTAACTATTAATGCCTTATCAACCTTATCGGGCTCCGGTACCATGAATTTATATTATTTAGAACTGGCTGCAACAGGCGGTATGACGTTTTCAGGATTAGCTAACATTCACCGTTTTGTAACTTCTGCTACAAGCTTATCATTAGGGGCGCAAATGAATTTAATGGATACCTTATGCCTTAAAGCAGGAAGCTTATCATTAAGTACAGGTGCTAATTTAACCTTAAGCACTAACTCCAATATTAAAGTAGACGGTGGTTCATTGATTATAGGAGGCGGTTTATTTACCGCGTCAAACGCGTACAATGTAATGTATGTGGGAAGTTCAAAAACGGCAGGCATTGAGCTTGGCGGTGCAGGCGCTTACAACGTCATGATTCAATTATCAAGCAGTACACAAAGCTTAACATTAGGCAGTAACCTTATGGTAAACGGTACCATGAGCCATAATATGGGCACATTGGTATTGAACGGCAAAACGTTAACTATTAAAGGAAACTATTCTTCTATGAACAGTTCAATGCTATCCAGTTCTACGACATCAAATTTAATCATTCAAACTGCCACGCCTGTATCATCCACATTGTTGTTTAATGCAGGTGCACGTTCCTTAAATAACATGGAAATAAATATAACTTCAGGCGGTAATGTAAGCTTAGGTACTGATTTAGCTTTTACGGGAGAATTAAAATTAACCAAAGGAAACTTAAATATTATAAACAGCTCAATGGTTACCATGAACGCGGGTTCACAAGTTACGGTTGATAACGGTTCCATCCTTACCTCAGGCGGAACTTTTAACGGCTCGGCAAGTTATAACGTTAATTACATCGGAAGCTCTAAAATAGGATCCCTTGAATTAACAGGACCCGGATTAAATGATGTAAAAGTACAATTGAATGCGGCAACCGACAGTGTAAAAATAAACACTAATGTAACTGTTAAAGGTACGCTTATGTTAAACAAAGGGTCCCTTAACCTTAATGGTAAAAAGTTATATCTGCAGGGAACATTATCAAGCTCTACAACGGGTTATTTTCAGGGTAATTCAACATCCGACCTTTACATTAACACAACCGCGGGCTTAATGGATACCATTAATTTTGATGCTAACATGAGCCGTTTGAGTTCATTAACGGTTAACACGGGTAACTCTTCAAACATTATAATAGGTTCTAACTTAACGGTAACAAATATCTTATTAACGACAGGTGGTATCACCATTACTAATAATGATTTAACGCTTGACGCTGCAGGATCTTTTACCGGTAACAGCATTAATAAATACGTTCAAATTAACGGTACGGGTTCTTTAGTAATGAATGTTAATTCACCTTCAGCGTATGTTATGTATCCTGTTGGTACTACATTAGGTATAGCCCCCGCTTATATTCAAAGAAACTCAGGTTCAGGTATGTTGGGTGTAAATACACATAACGGTATTTATCAGCAAGGTACAACAGGCATTAACAATGCAACTACGCAAAGTGTTGTAAACCGCACCTGGGATATTAAAGCAATGACTACCGCGAGTGTTGACCTTAACATTAAATTTGAATGGACAACCGCCATGGAAGTAAATGCTTTTGACCATAACAACGCTTACATCAGCCATTACACTAATTCTATGTGGGATGTTCAAACAGCAACAACATCGTCTCTTGTAAGCGCGGGAACTTACCAAATGTCACGTACCAATATTACTTCTTTAAGCCCTTTTGCCGTGGTTGATAATAAATCATCGGTTGGTATTGAAGAAAACCAAACAGGATCAGCGTCAGCATCTGTTTATCCTAATCCTGCTACCGGAATGCTTAATATAGCCCTGCCTAACGGAAGCAATACATTTACAGTATATGTGTATGACAGTGTTGGTAATTTAGTGATCACAAAAAATGTAACGGATGAAAACTCCAAACATGTTGATTTGAGCCCTTTAAGCAATGGTGTGTATTTAGTTAAAATTTCGAGTGAAAATTCGCAAAGTGTAAAACGTATTGTTAAACAATAACGTAAAACACCTTGCCGAGAAAGGAAGATGCATGACTGTATCTTCCTTTTTTTGTTTAACGAAGTTTTTAACTAATTTTCAACAGTATAGTAACATATAATAAAAAATATAAATATTTGTTACGAACTTAAAAAAAGAAGAATTATGTCTGAAGAGATAGAAAGACCGGAAAGAGAAGATTTATTTTCAAAAGCAGTAAAAGCGGGAAAGCGTACGTATTTTTTTGATGTAAAATCGACACGCGGAAATGACTACTACCTTACCATAACCGAAAGCAAAAAACGCTTTGGACCTGACGGTAAGTTTACGTATGAAAAACACAAAATATTTTTGTACAAGGAAGATTTCGAAAAATTTATGGAAGGCTTAAATGAATCCATTGAAGTGATTAAAGAAAATGCCCCTCCCATTGTGGAACGTGAAGAGCGTGAGGTATCAAGCCCTTCATCCGATGATGTAAGTTTTGACGATTTAGGGAAATAATTTTAATTACACCGGCAAAGCCTGTATGTAATTCTATAAAACAGTTATATAACGAAGGTTGTATAACTGTTTTTGTTTTAAGAAGCCTTAATGCATACACCCTTACTTTAACTGTGGCTTGCCCGCTCTTTGCCGGCATAGTATCAATTGTATTCGGCAAGCTTGCGGAACAAAACCGTCAAAACTAAGCTACATCACATGGACTTTAAGAGATGGTTGCCGGTTTCCGAGGCGCTTTAAAGGGACAGGATTTTTTTAAAGTTTTTTAATTTAATACCTTGAAAAAGGTATTAAATTATTAAATTCGTAGCGCATTTATGGTTTAAAATACTAAATAAATAAATCATTACATTTAAACTCACACATTCAAAATAACCCAATCAACACTTAATCCTATGGCATTTGACATTGAAATGATTAAAAAGGTATATGCAATTATGCCTGCACGTATTGAAAAAGCGCGTAAAGCGCTTGGCCGCCCGTTAACGTTAGCTGAAAAAATACTGTACTCGCATTTAGACGCGCATACAGAGTTAAAAGATTATCCGCGCGGAAACTCTTATGTGGATTTTAACCCGGACAGGGTTGCTATGCAGGATGCCACAGCTCAAATGGCTTTATTACAATTTATGCAGGCGGGCCGCCCTATAGTGGCAGTTCCTTCAACGGTGCATTGCGACCATTTAATTACGGCAAAAGTGGGTGCCGAAAAAGATTTGGCGGTAGCAAATACCGAGAGTAAAGAAGTGTATGATTTTTTGGCTTCGGTATCTAATAAGTACGGCATCGGTTTCTGGAAACCGGGCGCGGGTATTATTCACCAAGTTGTTTTAGAAAATTACGCGTTCCCCGGCGGAATGATGATTGGAACAGATTCGCATACAGTTAACGCGGGCGGTTTGGGAATGATTGCCATTGGTGTTGGTGGTGCCGATGCCTGTGATGTTATGGCAGGCTTACCGTGGGAGCTTAAAATGCCGAAATTAATTGGTGTTAAACTTACCGGTAAACTAAGCGGTTGGGCAAGCGCCAAAGATGTTATTTTAAAAGTAGCAGGTATCTTAACCGTAAAAGGCGGTACCGATAAAGTTATTGAATATTTTGGCGAAGGCGCCATAAGCCTTAGCTGTACGGGTAAAGGTACCATCTGTAATATGGGTGCCGAAGTAGGGGCAACTACCTCTACCTTTGGGTACGACGAAAGCATGAGCCGATACTTAACCGCAACAGGCCGCGCTGATGTAGCGGGTTTAGCGGATACCATTAAAGAACACTTAACGGGAGACAAAGAAGTTTACGCGGACCCTAAGAAATATTTTGACGAAGTAATTGAAATTAATTTATCAGAATTAGAGCCCCATGTTAACGGACCTTTCACGCCGGATTTAGCAACCCCTATTTCTAAATTAAAAGAAGTGGCAATGGCAAACGGCTGGCCTTTAACGATTGAAGCAGGCTTAATAGGCTCTTGCACAAACTCTTCTTACGAAGATATTTCACGTGCGGTGTCTTTAGCGAAACAGGTTTCTGAAAAAGGCTTAAAAGCAAAAGCGGAATTTATGATCAACCCGGGTTCCGAGCAAATTCGGTTTACCATTGCACGCGACGGCTTTTTAGATGTGTTTGATAAAGTAGGGGCAACCGTATTTACAAACGCCTGCGGGCCTTGCATTGGTATGTGGGACAGGGTAGGAGCGGAGAAAAAAGAAAAAAACACCATCATCCATTCTTTCAACCGTAACTTTGCCAAGCGTGCCGACGGTAACCCAAACACTTATGCGTTTGTAGCTTCACCCGAACTGGTAACGGCAATGGCTATTGCGGGCACACTTTCCTTTAACCCTTTAACCGATACCTTAACCAATGATAAAGGCGAGCAGGTGAAACTGGACGAGCCTACCGGTAACGAATTGCCGCCAAAAGGCTTTGCGGTTGATGACGCGGGCTTTGAGGCGCCGGCAGCCGACGGAAGCAGCGTGCAGGTTTTGGTAAACCCTGACTCTAAACGCTTACAACTGTTAGATCCTTTTGCTGCCTGGGAAGGTACTGACCTAAAAGGATTGAAACTACTCATCAAAGCAAAAGGAAAATGTACCACGGATCACATTTCTATGGCAGGCCCTTGGTTAAAGTTCCGCGGACATTTAGATAATATTTCAAACAACATGTTAATTGGCGCCCTTAACGCGTTCAATGAAAAAACAGACTCGGTTAAAAATCAATTAACCGGCAAGTACGATGGCGTACCGGCTGTTCAGCGTGCATACAAAGCTAAAGGCATTGGCAGTATTGTGGTAGGCGACGAAAACTACGGGGAAGGTTCTTCCCGCGAGCATGCTGCTATGGAGCCCCGACATTTAGGGGTAAGGGTTGTATTGGTAAAATCGTTTGCCCGCATCCATGAAACTAACCTTAAAAAACAAGGAATGTTAGGGATTACATTTGTTGATGTGGCCGATTATGATAAAATTAAAGAAGACGATGTAATTGATGTTACAGGCTTAACAACCTTTACACCGGGTAAAAACCTGGCTCTTACTTTGCACCATGCAGACGGCAGTTCAGAAAGCTTTGAAGTGAAGCACAGCTACAACGCTCAACAAATTGAGTGGTTTAAAGCAGGCGGCGCTTTAAACATTATTCGCGCTTCGGTTAAAGCGTAAGTTAATCGGTATTGCGAGCCGCTTTTCGCGGAGAAGCAATCGCGCTTAGTAATACATAATTCTAAACTCCTCTTGTTTATTCGGGAGGAGTTTTTTTATGATGTAATATGAAAATTTAGTCGAATGCATCTTTCATATATTGGTAATAGTGCGGAGGGTTTGGACGACCGGAGCGAACTACAACTTGTAAGCAGAAGCGGGTCGCTTGCAGTTGGTGAAATGGATTGAATTTTTGTTTTTTTTGTTCAAGCAAAAAGATAGAAGGAAGATAAAAAAGAATAACTATACGTGAGATTGCTTCACTTCGTTCGCAATGACGAAGTGTAATGACGAGGTGCAATGATAGGGTGTAATGACGAGGTGCAATGACAGGCTATAACAATAAACGCAAAGCGATAACTCACTCTGCATTCTCTATTTCTTTTTGGTTTTTGACTCCGTTCAAAGTGACATATAGTAAATTTAATCCTCTCATGTATCTCATAATGTTAGTAATTGTGCGGTTTGTTTTGCTAATTCAGTGCGAACTGCAAGTCTGCAAGGAATGAGCAAAGGCACTTGCAGTTGGTGTTCCGCCTTGTCCCGCAAGCTTGCGGGATTGTTTCTTTTTGTTCAAGCAAAAAGATAGAAGGAAGATAAAAAAGAATAACGAGTGAGATTGCTTCACTTCGTTCGCAATGACGGGGTGTAAAGACGAGGTGCAATGACAGGCTATAACAATAAACGCAACGCGATAACTCACTCTGCATTCTCTATTTCTTTTTGGTTTTTGACTCCGCTCAAAGTGATAT
>JANYGK010000020.1 GCA_025362395.1 Bacteroidota bacterium | reverse complement strand
AAACACTGTCCGCTAAAAAATAAGATACCCGGTGCATTCCGTTAAAAGAACCGCCGTTCCTAAAAGCCACCTTGTATTGATTATTGTATAATGCTATAAAAAACGACATGTGAATATCGTTCAACGTATCCAATTCATTTTTTGCTGAAACCTGGTTTGCTGATATTGGTCTGAAATCAACAATCCATTCGGGATAACCGCCCAAAGGTGTTGTAGAAGTTACAGGGCCGTTCCAAATACCTTTTACTTTATTTAAAACACCGTAGCCGAGTGTATTATCTATACTTGGGGCCGAACCCGCGGTAGTAGTGACAGGTGGCGCTTCTTCTTCCGGTTTTTTTTTATCCTTGCAGCCTGTCGCTAAAATAAATGATAAGGACAGTGTTAAAGTAAACGTTATTCTTATCCTATCTTTCATTTTTATTTTCGTTTTACGTAGATCTTATTTTTTGCTAGTCCCAGTTTATTAAAAAAGTGTGAAAAAGAAACGCCTAATACTCCTAAACCATATTTCATACTGCGCCTGAAATTAATTGAGCTGGCTTCCGGAAAATATTTTGTAGGACAGGTAATTTCCGCAATTTCAAAACCCGCGTAAAATATTTGAGAGATCATTTGATTATCAAAAACAAAATCATCAGAGTTTTCATGGTAGCTGATCGTTTCTAAAATATCCCTGTTAAAAGCCCTGTAACCAGTATGGTACTCACTTAATTTTTGATTAATTAAAATATTTTGTGTTAACGTGAGGCAACGATTAAAAATATATTTATACATCGGCATACCCCCTTTTAAAGCACCCTTTCCTAAAATACGTGAACCGAATACCGCCGGAAATAAATCGTTGGCGATCATATAGCTCATACTCTGAATTAATTTGGGAGTATACTGATAATCGGGATGCAACATAATAACAATATCGGCACCGATTGAAAGGGCTGTATCATAACACGTTTTTTGATTACCGCCGTAACCTTTATTTTGTTCATGACGAATCACATGCTTTATGCCAAGCTGTCTTCCAATTTCTGATGTATTATCCTTACTGTGATCATCCACCAAAACCACATCGTCTACAATGTCAAAGGGAATTTCATCATACGTTCTTTTTAAGGTTAGTGCTGCATTGTATGCCGGCAATACCACTACAATTTTTTTACCGTTAATCATATCACACAAAAATAGTAAAGTTTAGATAATTTGGCTATATTCATTAAAAAATATCCGTTAATTTAGGGCTTCATTAAAAATAAACGCTTTATAAAGATCATGCTAATCATTCATGCAACCGTGCATTGTGTTCTAATTACGTCTGAAATAAATTAATTATATCTGAAACCAAAAGTTTTACATACGTATTTACTAAAAGCTTATTTGCCGCCGTTTTTCTTAACGCTGTTCATCGGTGTATTCGTTTTCTTTTTAATTCATGTATTTACTTACATGGACGATATTATAGGTAAGGGAATGACCTTTTGGGTGTTGACTAAATTTTTCGCTTATTCTTTCATTACCTTTATTCCTGTGGCAATGCCATTGGCTGTGCTACTGTCATCTATTATGACCTTTGGCAACCTTGCGGAAAATTACGAATTGGCTGCCATGAAATCTTCGGGCTTGTCACTCTTTAAAATTATAAGGCCGCTTTTTGTGTTTATTGTATTTTTAGCAGGATTTACATTTGTCTTTAATAATTTCACACTGCCTAACATCACTTTAAAATCTGCCAGTTTATTATGGGATATACGCCAGGCGAAACCTACCTTAAGCATTAAGGAAGGTGTTTATTATAATCAACTGAAAGGCTTTAGCATTAAAACAGCTAAAAAAAATAAAGACGGCAAAACACTGTATAACCTTAATATTTACGATCACCATGAGGGCATGGGAAACAACGTGCAGCTTTATGCCGACAGTGGTTTTATGAAACCATCGGCAGATACTAATTACTTAATGATAAGCTTAAATGACGGCGTAAGGTATGAAGATGTGGTAAAAGAAGACGCCCGCAAAACCACCCGGCCTTTAATGCAACTATTTTTTAAACAGCTTAATGTAAATGTTGACATGAGCGATTTTAAAATGAAAAACACGGAAGAAGAATTATTTAAAGGGCATTATGAAATGATGAATATCTGGCAGATAGACGGGGAGTTAGACACGATCAATATTGACATCAACAACAAATACAGGTATTTAAAAAATCAATTCGATAATTATTTTTTTACAAGAACTTACCATACTGCCAAACTAAAAACGAAACACATAAATCTTAAAGAGTTTTACGGTTCTTTAAATAAAGAAGACTTCAGGAGAAGTGTTGAAAACGCACAAAACCTGGTAAGAAATTCAAGCGGTTTTATTGATTCCATAAATGAGGAGGTGAGAAGTTTAAAATACAAAAAATCAGATTATGAATTAGGTTGGCATAAAAAAATAAATATTTCATTTGCCTGTATCGTCTTGTTTTTCGTAGGGGCATCGCTTGGTGCTATTATCCGAAAAGGAGGTATGGGCTTGCCGGTTGTAGTAGCGGTTATTTTCTTTTTATTATATTACATCGTTAATATTATTTATGAACGCATGGTGGGAGAAGGTATTTACAGCGTGGTTTTTGGTGCCTGGTTCCCGTTATGTTTATTTTTACCGCTGGGCATTTTCTTAACATATAAAGCCGCTAAAGATTCTTCCATATTTGATCTTTCATCCTATATCGATCCTATCAAGAAATTCTTTTTCCGCTTAACGAAATCACCTAATGCGAATTCTGCAGCTAAGTAATAAAGCCCCCTACCCTACAAACGACGGAAGCTCCATTGCTATTTACACTTTAGCGGAAGGCATTGCAGACGCAGGTGTTGAATTGCATTTACTCACCATCAACACAAAAAAACATTTTAAGCCCGACGATACCGTACCGGTTAATTTTAAAGAAAAAACACATTACAGATCTGTTTACCAAAATACAAACACAACCTTTTTAGGAGCTTTTAAAAATTTATTTTCAAAGGATTCTTATTTTGTAAGCCGTTTCTTTTTTAAGGAATTTAAAAAAATACTCATTAACACCTTAAAAGAAACAACATTTGATGTTATACAGTTGGAAGGCGTGTTCATGGCTTCTTACATACAGGCAATCAAACACTATTCGAAAGCTAAAATTGTAATACGAGCGCATAACCTCGAACACCAAATTTGGGAACGCCATTTAGTGAATGAAAAAAACCGGCTAAAAAAAATATATCTGTCGCTTCAGAACAACCGGCTAAAAAAATTTGAATTACACGCATTTTCTGAAGCGGATGCTATTGTTACTATTACCGAAGAAGATAAAAAAAGTATTGCCAAGCTAACTAACGGAACGCCTTTATATACATGCCTTACGGGAATTAATTTAACCGATTATAAACCCGTTCATGAACCAAAATTTCCGGGTACAATATTTCATTTCGCCTCTATGGATTGGATGCCAAACGAAGAAGCTGTTGATTGGTTGTTAGAAACAGTATGGAATGATGTACTAAAACAACAACCTGATGCAAAGCTTATATTGGCCGGGCGAGGCATGCCGGCAAAATTTAAACGGTTAGCGTCGAACACCATAATTATAAAAGAAGATATAAAAAGCTCGCCTGAATTTTACAGCGAGCATGATATTATGCTGGTTCCTTTATGGTCGGGCAGCGGCTTAAGAATTAAGCTGGTAGAAGGGTTGGCTTATGGCAAACCTATTATTACGACAAGCATTGGCGCGGAAGGCATTCCCTATACTACCGGTAAACACCTGATTATTGCTGATACTAAAAAAGAGTTTTCAGACGCCATTGTTTCACTGCTTACCGACAGCCCTAAAAAACAAATTCTGCAAAGCAATGCAAGGAAGTTGGCGGAAGAACAATTTAATTATAAAACCATTGCCGCAAATCTTATTCTTTTTTATAAGAACCTGCGGTAACTAAAAAACTCCTCCCACTGTGAAGTGAAAGGAGCTTGCGTATCATATAATACTATTTATTTAACAGTTACCGATTTAGTAACCGTTTTGCCTTCTTCCAGTTTAATAATTCCTGTACCTATTAAAGAACCTGTACCGATTGCTTTAATATCTAAAATAGCCGGCAGTTTAAAGGAGTAAGTGCTTGTACCTCCACCATCTGATGTGCCTTCCGCTTTTAAATCTGCTTCAACGGTAGAGCCCGATGCAGTTTTAACATTTGCGTATAATTTCACTTTACAGTTTGCTAATGGCACCCCTGCTGCATCTACAGTAGTTATGGTTAATTTACAATCGGTTTTCTTATCGCATGCGGTTGTTATACCCAATACAAGAAAAGAAATCAGCAAATAACCGGTAAATAATTTTATTTTCATTTTTATATTAATTAATAAGGATTAATATTTGTAGTCCAAATATAATAAAAAAATTATAAATAATGTTTCCTAAACGCATAATATTGATTTTAACCCTGCTTTCAGTTATTAAACCGGGCATTAGCCAGAGTTTTTCAAAAGAAACCATTGTTATTTCAACCCTACACGGCACACTTAAAATTAAGTTGTTTAACGAAACGCCTTTGCATAAAGTAAATTTTTTGAAGTTGGTAAAAGAACATTTTTACGACAGTCTTTTGTTTCACCGTGTTATAGAAGAGTTTATGATACAGGGCGGTGACCCTGCCGGCAAACATGCCGACCAGTTTAAAGTATTGGGCGACGGTGACCTTAACTATACTGTACCGGCTGAAATAAGGCCGGACCTGTTTCATAAAAAAGGAATGCTTTGCGCAGCGCGCAATGGTGATGATGTTAACCCCACAAAGGCTTCCTCGGGCTGCCAGTTTTATATTGTACAAGGCAAAGTGAGAACTGAAGAAGAGTTGAAGTCCTTTGAAAGAAGAATTAATAAACCATTGATCAATAAAATTAAAGATTCGGTGATAAGGGCCCCGGAAAATATACTATTGCTGCAAAAAATAAATACGTTTAAAACAGAAAAAAATAATGACAGCTTATTTTTCTACACAAAGCAACTGGCTGAAAAAACAGACAACGTTTATGAAAAAACACCTCACTACACCTTTCCGGAAAATCATAAGGCTGTTTATAGAACCATTGGCGGCACACCGCATCTTGATAATAATTATACCATTTTTGGCGAAGTGATTGAAGGGCTTGACGTAATCGATAAAATAGCTGCGGTAAAAACCGGCAAAAACGACAGGCCATTGATCGATATCCGAATGACGATATCTATTTTACCTGAGTAGTCACCCTGAACTCGTTTCAGGGTCTCATAATAGAACACGGATAACACAGATTGAATGGATAAAAACCGATTGTTTATTAGCGAGTTTAATAAATTATAGAGATTGTTAATTTAATTTTTAAAAAAAATAACCACATAGACACATAGGTTTTCTATGAATCTATGTGGTTAAATGTTCTCCAATTAAAACTTCAAATTAAGCCCTAACATAAAATGTGTTGGCGCAGCAGGAGCCAAATAATTCTTTGTATTAAGCGTATTTCCAGAGTAATAGCTATAGTTATACCCATTGGTTTCGTAAACTGTATTAGAGATATTGTATATAACCCCGATAATATGTATTTCTTTTATAAGGCGTGTACGAATGGTATAATTTACTCTCAGGTCTGTTACAAAATAATCGTGGATAGAGCGGTTCACATTAGAAGTGTTATCTAAATATTGCCTGCCAACATATTTATTTAAAAGAGCGATCTCCAAATTTTTGATCGGTTTAAAAATAAAGTTTGCCGCGGCAATTACATTAGGCGAAAAAGAAATGTCAGTCATCGTATATGATTTTTGATATTGCGTAAACACTGTATAATTTACATCACTGCTATCAATATATTCCTTAAAATTCTTTACTTTATTCTGCGATAAAGTAAGGTTTCCGTTAAACGTAAAATACTTGGTTATGTTAGCGCTCATTTCCACCTCTATTCCGCGGCGGTAGCTGTAATCAACATTTACACGGTTGTAAGAGCCTACATCATTTATTTGTCCGTTCAATACCAATTGGTTCTTGTATTCCATATCATATACATTAATGCCAATGTTCACATTTTTAAAACGTTGTATTATGCCGGCTTCCAAATCATTTAACCGCTCTGATTTAGGACGGCTTACCGCGCTTGATTGCGTAAAATCATTCCGGTTCGGCTCTTTATTGGCAATACCGTAGCTCACGTACACATTTGTATTGGGAGTCAGTAAATAATTTAAGCCGAGCTTAGGATTAAAAAATCCGTAGGAAGCACCCAACTTTTGCGTGGTTACTAAAGAAGTATCAAACCCTACAAATTTATAGTTAACGGCACGGTATTGCAGATCAACAAATACATTCAATTTAGAGGTTGGTTTAAACGTTGTTTTTAAATACATATTACCGTCTGTTTTTGTTGCCTTATCATCATAATAACGTGGATCGAGATCGTTGGGGTTAGCGAATTGCGCCCAAATTACATCACCGTTATGCCTGCCTATATAAGAGTTATAACCTCCGCCCAAAACAAAATTTAATTTGTTGGTAGGGCTGTAATTAATATTTCCTAAAGCACCTACAAAATCATTATCCAACCAAAGCCTTCTGATTACATCCGATTTGGTAATCGTATCATTATTCGGCGTAATCACATTCGGCATTTTGTATTTACTTAATAATTCACCTTGCCTGTATTCTTCATAATATCCTTTACCTGCGGTATAATGGCCTGTAGCACTAAAGCTTAAGCGACTGTTGAAGGTGTGAATAAAATGCAGTTGATAATTGGTTTGCTTATAATTATCCGTCTCGTTATTATAATATTTAATATTACCGTTAGCATCATAAGATAACCCACAAGAATTAAATGTTCTGTTACCGGCTTTAAGACTGTCTTCCAACACATAGTTCCATGCTTGGTATGTTTTTTCCCGGCCGCTGAATACAATCGCTTTAAGCACCGATTTTTTTCCATAGTAGCCTCCCGATAAATAATAAGAGGTTAAATTGGAAGAAGCCCTGTCAATATAACCATCACTGTTAATACGTGTAGCTCGCGCATCAAAGGTGAAATGATTATTGATTAAACCGGTTCCGGCAGCAATAGTATTTTTTATGGTATTAAAAGAACCCACACTATTGTTGATTTGCGCGTATGCTTTTTCATTTAATTGATTAGTTTGCATATTAATACTGGCACCAAAAGCTCCTGCACCGTTAGCCGACGTTCCTACACCGCGCTGTACCTGTATGTTATTGGCAGACGATAAAATATCGGGCATGTCTACAAAATAAGTTCCCTGGCTTTCCGCATCATTAATAGGGACCCCGTTAATGGTAACATTAATGCGGGTTCCGTCGGAGCCCCTGATACGCATACCTGTATAACCCACTCCGTTACCGGCATCAGAATTAATAACAACCGAGGGCAATGAATTTAAAGCGTAGGGAAGATCCTGACCTACGTTTTGTTTCTTAATATCTTCGGCAGACACATCACTGTGTGCAAAAGCGGAAGAATTATCGACTCGCGTAGCGTTTACCAAAACTTCATCTAACGACACGTCTGATTGTGATAGCTCAATTTCAATGTTACTGTTTTCTTTTACTTCCAGTGAATCGGTTTTTGGCCTATAACCTACGCATTTAGTTATTAATACATAATTACCGGGTTTAAGGTCTTTAAAATTAAATTGCCCTTCAGCATTAGCCTGTGTAGACAAAAATGTGTTTTTAATTCCAATTACCGAAAAAGGGATTGGTTTTTTTTCAGGCGATGATACAAAGCCGCTTAATGTAATTTGTGCCTGCGACATGAATACGCAAGACATAGCCATAGCGAATGCTATTGCCGGTTTGTTTTTTTTAAAGTTCATTTTTCTTTTTTTAAATTGTTAAAAATAATCTCGCAAGGGGATGCGAAATTCTTAATTAACTGTTGTCCCTACGCAGGCATTATCCTGATCAGGTGCATACAAGCTCACGTTTAGCGTTTACTTGTATTGGGTATAATCTCAGCTTAAATTCAGTTAATGATTTGTTGAATTTTTGATCCTGTGATTTGCAACTCACAGTTCTCAAATTCTTTAATCCATTCATTGAAAAAAAGCACCCCTAAAGATTCGAGCAAATGTAATTAAATTATTAGAAATAAAAATTGAAATTTAATTTGAAATGTGATATAGTATAGGGAATTTGTCAGTTCGAGTGTTTTTTTACCTGTCCCCTGCTGAAATGCATCAAGAATGTTTCTCCATACACCGTTTACAAGAGCCGGCAAGCGCCACTCGAAGTGGCAACTCTTTACGTCTACAAATGTAAATGCTTTGATTTAACTTCCTGACCGAAAAATAAGCTCGCATGTGTATCAAACTGAGTCACCGAATCGGTGGTAAAAAAATCACGCTTACCTGTTTTAGAAAGACATGTTTCCATTTCGGGATGTCGAAACAAATACTCTTTTAAGCTATTTGATACGATGGCTCCTTGTGTTAAGAGAGTAATACCCGCGGGTAAATGTTTTTCAATTACCGGTTTTAATAAAGGGTAATGTGTGCATCCTAAAATAATGGTGTCAATTTTACCGGATGCCGAAAACAATGCATCAAGGTGTTTTTTTACAAAATAATCTGTCCCTGCATTATTTAATTCATTATTTTCAATTAACGGAACCCACATAGGGCAAGCTTCCTGAAACACTTTTAATTCCGGGAAAAATTTTTCAATTTCAATAATGTAAGAACCGGAAGATACTGTTCCGCTTGTAGCGAAAATGCCGACATGGTGCGTTTTTGTGTAATTTCCTACCACTTCGGTAGTAGGCCTTATCACTCCCAGTACTCTTTTTTTGGGATCTATTAAAGGCAGATCTTTTTGTTGTATCGTTCGTAAAGCCTTTGCTGAAGCTGTATTGCAAGCTAACACAACCAACTCGCAACCTTTATTAAATAAATGCCTTACACATTCCAAAGTATATTCGTACACTGTATCAAAAGAACGCGAACCATAAGGGGCACGGGCATTATCGCCTAAATATAAATAATCATACCCGGGCATAACGGCAACCATTTCCTTTAAAACAGTGAGTCCGCCATAGCCTGAATCAAATACCCCAATGGGAGAATATGTATTTGAGCTGTTCAATCCGTTACAATATTAACAATTAATTTAATCAAATATCTCCATTTTTTTGCCTATATTGTAACCTTTTACACTACAGAACACCTAATTTTAAGAAATACCAATGGCATTCTCCCCTATTCGTTTTATTGACAAAGACAAAGATAAGGCACTTTTTTTTGCGACTCTTCGTAAGCGCATCGACGGTTATTTTAGAGAAAATAATATTTCGAAACATTACAATTCAACAATGGTTATTAAAACCGTTATATTAATGTCATTCTACCTATTACCGTTTATTGCGTTACTTGTATTTAATCCTCCTTTTAAAATTGCATTAATATTATGGGGTATTATGGGTTTTTCCTTATCGGGGATCGGGATGAGTGTGATGCATGATGCAAATCATGGTGCTTATTCATCGAGTCATAAGGCTAATTACTGGCTTGGGCATACCTTAAATTTATTGGGGGGTTCTGTTTTTAACTGGAAACTGCAACACAACGTTATGCACCATACCTATACCAATGTATTAGATTATGATGATGATATTGCCGATAAATTAATTCTAAAATTCAACCCGCACACACAAGTAAAATGGTACCATAAGCTGCAAGTAGTGTATGCCTTTTTGTTCTATGGGATCCTAACCATGTATTGGGCCTTGTTAAAGGACTTTCTTCAATTCAGTAAATACACTAAACAAGGGGTAAATACAGCTACTAAAAAACAAAACAGAACTATTTGGTTAAAGATTTTTGCCAGTAAAATAGTATACTGGACTGTTTTATTTGTGATCCCTGTATTTTTATTTCACATTCCTTTTTACCAAATGGTATTAGGATATGTATTAATGCAGTTTATATCGGGTGTTGTATTAACCGTGGTATTTCAGTTGGCACATACAGTTGAAGGCACTACACATCCTTTACCGGATACAGATTTTACCATCGAAAACAACTGGGCAGTTCATCAAATGAATACCACGGTTAACTTTTCACGTAAAAATAAATGGATCTCCTGGTATGTAGGCGGGTTAAATTTTCAGGTAGAACATCACCTGTTCCCTAATATCTGCCACGTTCACTATCCTGAAATTTCCGAAATTGTTAAAGCAACAGCTGAAGAATTCGGTGTTCCCTATTTAGAGAATGAAACTTTTGGTAAAGCATTAAAATCTCACGTAAAAGCCATTATAAGTTTCGGTAAGATGCCGGGTTTAAATGAAGCTATAGGGTAACAATCACCGCAGATTTCGCTGATAACGCAAATCTATATATTAATGTATTATCTAACAAACCTATTATACGTTCTGCGTTTTCTGCGCGATTAGCGGGACAATTTTTCTAATATTGCTCACTTTCATTCGGAAAGTCCTTGCTCTTCACATCTTTAATGTATTGCTGAAAAGCACCTGTCATACTTTCGTAAAGGTTTAAATACCTTCTTAAAAAACGCGGACTAAATTCATAAGTCATCCCCAACATATCGTGTGTTACCAATACCTGGCCGTCAACACCGCCGCCTGCACCAATCCCGATAACCGGTATAGAAATACTTTTTGCCACTTCACCCGCTAATTTGGCAGGGATTTTTTCTAAAACCAAAGCAAAACAGCCTGATTGTTCCAGTATTTTAGCGTCTTCTAATAATTGGTTTGCTTCTTCTTCCTCTTTTGCCCTAACCGTATAGGTTCCGAATTTATAAATAGATTGAGGTGTCAGGCCTAAATGCCCCATAACAGGTATACCCGCCGATAAAATCCGTTCCACAGAATCTTTAATTTCTCTGCCGCCTTCCATTTTAACGGCATGGCCGCCACTTTCCTTCATTATTTTTATGGCAGAGGTAAGTGCCTCTTTCGAGTTCCCTTGATAAGATCCAAAAGGTAGATCAACCACCACCAATGCCCTGTCTACCGCGCGTACCACCGAAGAAGCATGATAAATCATGTGGTCCAAAGTTATTGGCAGGGTAGTTTCGTAGCCTGCCATAACATTACTGGCGCTGTCACCCACTAATATCACATCAATACCGGCATGGTCAATAATTTTTGCCATGGTATAATCATACGCCGTAAGCATAGAAATTTTTTCGCCGCGACGCTTCATTTCCTGCAATTGGTGGGTAGTTACCTTTTTAACTTCTTTGTGAACAGACATACAGATAGGGTTAATAAAACGGTGCTATTTTTTGTAAAATTACTGAATTAATTTGGAGTTCGCTTAAAAATGGTAACTTTGTAAACATTAAAAATCAAATGAAATATTCTGTTGTATCTCTTTTTATAGTAGGCATGTCGGTAGCATTTACCTCCTGCAAAAATGATCTTAAAGTATTTGCCCCCGGTAAAGAATCCATTTCTGTATACGGGATCTTAAATATAAATGAGCGCACTCAAAATATCCGCATCAATAAAGTGTATTTAACCGATGGCGATGCTCTGTCTGCGGCTCAGGATGCTAACCAAATAAATTACGGGCCAAACGAATTAAGGGTTACTTTGCAGCGTTTCGCTACGAGTACTACCACCCCCATATTAACCACAGTCAACAATAATTCAAAAAAAGAAATAGTACTTACCGAAACAGTGGTAACTACGGGGGATGGCGCTTTCAGCACTCAGCAACGTTTGTGGCAAACTACAGATAGATTGTTTAACACCGGTGATTATAAGCTGACGGTTACAAATAATTCTTCCGGTGCCGTTTTTACGGCTCAAACCACTATTATAGACAGTGTAAAATCATACGGGCTCCAACAACCGATGCCTTTTTTATATGTTCCCATTAATCCTTCATCAAACCCCACACATGGCAATTATCCCGCTTTTCCAAGTTCTACGGATAAACCGAAATATGTAAATTACGATGTGCCTACTATTACTTACGCTGTTAAATTTCGTTCTGTTCCTAACGCAAGGTTATATGATGTAATTATGAGGTTTCATTATATTGATAGTTTAATAGGAGGCGGTGTCAATTATAATTATATTGATTATAATTTTATTGATACAAAATCATCGGATTTGATCGGCGGACTCTTAATTGCAGATTTTACGTTTTCAGGAGATGCCTTTTATAAAAATATAGGAAGCGAAATGGCTAAAAAATCGGATGCGAACGTTAAAAACAGGGCATCGTTTTATTTAGAGTATATTGTTACGGCAGGTTCCGAAGATCTGTCTGAATTTTTACAAATAAATGCCCCGTCAAACACTATTGCACAGGATAAACCATTGTATACAAATATTACCGGCGGTGTCGGTATTTTTTCGAGCCGGTCAACCTCTGTTGTAACTAAAGACCTTTGGAATGATTTTATTGATAAAATAGCCTGCAATCCAAATACCAATCCATACAGGTTCTGCACAAGCTCAGGCGCTCCTACGGCCCAAATCTGTAACTAACTTATGACACATTTTTGTGTATAATTTCAATTAAAATGGCACTTTTTAGTCATTTTAAGGGTATTTTATGTCAGCCTGTCAGAAATAAAAAACACATAGCAATTGGCATAAACATTGACAATTAGTATTCGAATTAAAAAAGGATCATTGCAATAAAGCATAGTTAACCGCCTTATGGCATAAACCTTGAACATTTATAATTAAATAGAATTTAGTAACAAATAAACAAAAACAATTATGGGAAAAATAATAGGAATAGACTTAGGAACAACCAATAGCTGCGTAGCGGTTATGGAAGGTAATGAGGCTGTAGTAATAGCAAACAATGAGGGAAAAAGAACTACTCCTTCTGTTGTAGCTTTTGTAGAGGGCGGAGAACGTAAAGTAGGAGATCCTGCCAAACGTCAGGCTATCACTAATCCAACAAAAACAATATCATCCATTAAACGTTTTATGGGTGCCTCTTTTGACGAAGCTCAAAAAGAAATCCCCCGTATGACTTATAAAGTTGTAAAAGGTGACAATAATACACCACGTGTGGTTATTGATGACAGAAATTATTCGGCACAGGAGATTTCAGCGATCATTTTACAAAAAATGAAAAAAACGGCTGAAGATTTTTTAGGAACTGAAGTAACGGAAGCGGTAATTACCGTACCGGCTTATTTTAACGATGCGCAACGCCAGGCTACAAAAGAAGCCGGCGAAATTGCAGGCTTAAAAGTAAAACGTATTATTAATGAACCAACTGCTGCCGCTCTTGCTTATGGTATGGACAAAAAAGGCAAAGACATGAAAATTGTTGTTTTTGACTGTGGCGGCGGTACTCATGACGTGTCGGTATTAGAATTGGGCGATGGTGTATTTGAAGTTAAATCTACTGACGGTGATACACACTTAGGCGGCGATGATTTTGATCAATTGATTATTGACTGGTTAGCCGATGAATTTAAAAAAGACGAAGGCATTGATTTACGTTTAGATCCTATGGCTTTACAACGTTTAAAGGAAGCTGCCGAAAAAGCAAAAATTGAATTATCGAGCACCACTACTTCCGAAATTAATTTGCCATACATTATGCCCGTTAACGGGATCCCTAAACATTTGGTAAGATCTTTAACACGTGCTAAATTCGAACAAATGGCAGACAGTTTAATTGTTAGAACAATTGAACCTTGTAAATCAGCTTTAAAGAATGCGGGCTTAGCAACGTCTGATATCGATGAAATTATTTTAGTAGGTGGTTCTACTCGTATTCCTGCGATACAGGCTGCAGTAGAAAAATTCTTTGGAAAAGCGCCAAGCAAAGGAGTTAACCCGGATGAAGTTGTAGCTTTAGGGGCTGCGATACAAGGCGGTGTGTTAACAGGAGAAGTAAAAGATGTATTATTATTAGATGTAACTCCTTTATCATTAGGTATTGAAACTTACGGTGGAGTTTTTACAAAACTGATCGAATCCAATACAACCATTCCTTCTAAAAAAACAGAAACATTTTCTACGGCCAGCGACAACCAACCAAGTGTACAATTACATGTATTACAAGGCGAGCGCCCAATGGCAAAAGACAACAGAACAATAGGCCAGTTTAACTTAGATGGTATTATGCCTTCACCGCGCGGTGTACCTCAAATTGAAGTAACATTTGATATTGACGCTAACGGTATCTTATCGGTTTCTGCTAAAGATAAAGCAACCGGCAAAGCTCAAAATATTCGTATTGAAGCTTCTTCAGGTTTAAGCAAAGAAGAAATTGAGAAAATGAAACGCGAAGCAGAGTTGAACGCTGACGCTGATAAAAAAGCGAAAGAAGAAGCTGAAAAAATTAATGCTGCCGACGGTATGATTTTCCAAACTGAAAAACAGTTAAAAGAATACGGTGATAAAATACCGGCTGATAAAAAAGCAGCCATCGAAGGCGCTTTAACCAATCTTAAAACAGCTCACGCTGCAAGAGACCTTTCAACGATTGATTCTGCAACAACTGCACTTAACAGTGCATGGGAAGCAGCTTCGCAAGACATGGCTAACGCTATGAACCAGCAAGGCGGAGCCAATGCTAACGCAGAAGGCGGTGCGGAAAACACCAATACAAACGCTGATAGCGACAAAGGTGAAAATGTGACTGATGTTGACTACGAAGAAGTGAAATAATTTTTTTGAAGTTATTCGATAAAAAAATCCCTGCTCATTCAATTGAGCAGGGATTTTACATTTAGTACCTTTCCTTTAATAGAGACGAATAGGTAAACCATTTTGCCATACCCATTATAACAACAACTTATACTTAGTTCGAGTAAACGCTAAGTATTCATAGGGCATAAGGCTTTCAAAATCAACATAAATTACAATTCTATTACTATATTTGTAGAAGGATATAATTTATGATGACAGATCTTTTTCTTACACTTTTGTTGGTTTTATTGAATGGTTTTTTCGTTGCCACAGAATTTGCTTTAGTTAAAGTACGATCTTCACAAATTGATCTTAAAGCACAGAAAGGTAGTAATCGGGCGAAAATTGCTCAAAAAATATTACAAAGGCTCGATGCCTATTTATCCGCTTCACAATTAGGAATTACACTTGCCAGTTTAGGGCTCGGTGCCTTTGGTGAACATGTGATGAGTAATATTGTTTCTAAATTTTTTTCCGACCTTCACATGGTGGTAAACCCACATTTGGTAACGGTTCCCATTGCGTTTACTTTAATTACTTTTTTGCACATTACACTTGGCGAACAGGTGCCAAAAATGTTCGGTATTAAATATTCTATCGATACTATTCTTTTTATTTCATGGCCTTTACGCATTTTTTATTTCGTATTCGGCCCGTTTATTTGGTTACTGAACAAATCGTCAAACTTATTTTTACGTTTATTAGGCATTAAAAAAATTGGTGATGAAGATGTGCATTCGGAAGAAGAGCTGCGTTTAATATTAACCGAAAGTGAAGAAGGCGGGGCCATTAAGCCCAGTGAAAATGAACTGATACAGAATGTGTTTGATTTTGATGACCGTATTGTTAAGCAAATTATGGTGCCTCAAAACCGTGTTACGGCTATTGATGTGGAAGCACTGGACAGGGATGGTATTGTTCAAAAAATATCGGATGAAGGATTTTCACGATACCCTATTTTTTTGGGAGATATTGATAATATTATAGGTGTGGTGTATGCAAAGGATCTTTTTAAAGAATTGATCTCTAAAAAATTTCGTACTATAAAAGATATTATGCGACCGGCACATTTTGTACCGGAGAGTATGAAAATTAATGACCTATTACGTGACTTTCAAAAGTTGCACATGCAAATAGCCATAGTTACTAACGAGTTTGGAGCTACAGCCGGTATTATAACTATGGAAGATATTATTGAGGAATTGGTTGGCGAGATACAGGATGAACATGACGAGGAAAAACCAACCGTTGAAAAGAAAAGCGAAACAGAATATATTATTAACGCTCACAGCAGTATTGGCGATGTAAATGAGTCTTTACCAATGTCACTACCTGAAAACTCAAGGTACGGAACCATTTCAGGGTTAATTAATTTTTTATGGGGAAGAATTCCCGGTGTAAACGAGAAAAGACAATACGGCGGTTATGAAATAACCATTCTACAACGTAAAAAACAAACGGTTGAATCTGTAAAACTTAGGGTATTGGAAACTGATAAAGTGGAATAAGTTATACGAGTTTGACTTGACACACCCTGTTTTAATTTACAAAGCTTAAAACTAGTTATCTAAATAAATTCTCCCTTGCCTCCACATGTCTACAGCCTGATACCAAGGCATTTTAAAAATTTCATTACGCTCTAATTCATAATCATTATCTGTAAAAGGATTAATGACTTTAATAAAAGAAAAAACAGTTGAGCTTGGGTTTCCCGTATCACCATAGGTCCAAATATCACCGTTTTTACGCTTAGTTACCCTGCTTGGCGCTCCAAATACAATATAGATCATTCCCCTGTCGGTTTTCCAACCTTCCCTGTAATCGGTAAATAATTTATTTGCATCCAGCACACGCCCGTAGTATTTTCGGATCAGCTCTGTAGCACGTTCATTGCTTCCGCCCAAGTCAACCCAAAATTTATCAATGGCCGCTTTCTTATCGGGTGCGTTCATGCAATTATCAAATTCTTTTTTAGCCATAATGTAGCGGGTAGCTAAAATCATTTGTTCGGAGTTTTTAATTTTAGGATAAGTTGGCTCATACACAAAAAAAGTAATTCCATCCTTTGTTTTATCATTTGTTTTTAAATGATAAAACCCTTTTTCGGGCAACCCTAACTGAAACTTTTGTTCCTCGTTACTGTAAACACTAAAGGTGGAGTCGGGGCTGTAGCTGATGTGTGATACGGGTGCCGAAGCAAAAGGAGGCAGGGCTAACTTAAAATCATATTTAAAATAATCTACATTAAACAGTTTTTCAGTGTTCCTTTCAGACCTTAGGTTAACGACATCCTTTGCTTTGTAGTAAGAATTAAAAAGAACTTCATTTAAAACGTTTGTTACTAAAAAATTCTGCCGGGTGTATTTGCTTGTTTTGTCAGCATACAAACTGTTTGTATAGCGTGTTTTTTTATTAATATCAGTTATCTCAATATCAATATGGTATTTTTGGCCTTCCCGTAATTTAAAATAAAAGCTTCCTTTTAATTGCTTGCCTATTACTTCCTGTTGCCGGTCTCTTATACGCGTAGAAGTCGTATCAAGTATAAAATTCAGGTTATCTTCTAAACTTGTTTTAATTAAAATTTTTACGTTACTGAAAAAATAGGTGCTTGTGTCTGTTTTTTTATAGACCAGTATTTCATTTGAAATATCGTAAAATAACCGGCTTACGCTATCGTTAACATGGTAAATGTAGAAGCTTGAAACCAGTGAATTGTTTTCGTTTTTGTAAAGCCTGTCAGTACTTGTTTGATTAACTTTTTGAGTGTTGCATGCAGTAAAAAAAGCAACGCACATTATACAAATCAGATATGATACTTTGGTCTTGTACATACCCTTGAAAATACGAAAATTAGTTCTTAAAAAAAATTATTTCAGCTCAAAAGGCTTTCTTTCATACTGGCAGCAATCGGCCAGCTTGCCATACGCGTAATCGTCACCATAGTACAGGTCATTGTCGTAACCCGCCTTGGCAATAAGTTCTTCAATAGTGTTTACATTTATTTTGGTGGTATCAAACTTAACGGTCATCAATTTAGATTCTACGTCCCAGTTTTTTTCGATTACGCCATCTACAGACGAAGCGGCCTCAATGGTTTTTTTACACTTATCGCAATTGCCCCAAACTTTAAATGTTTCCGTTTTTTCAGGCTTACCTGTTTTACATGAGTAAATCCCTAACACTAAAATAATAAAGAGAAAAAGGTTTTTCATTCCAAAAAGCTTAAATTAAAGAACTGCAAATTTATAATTTAATTTTAAAAAATGCTCAATATATTGAGGCAGAACAAATTTTAAGTTTTTTTGGGCTTTCATATTATCATGAAACACAACCACGCTTCCATTTCGGGTATACTTAATAGAGTTGCTTAAACACATGGCGGCAGAGAGAAATTGATCATAATCATGAGTTAACACGTCCCAAAAAACAATTTTATAATCCGGTATCAATTTTAAGAATTGCTTTTTTTTAATTCTTCCATACGGAGGCCTAAATAATTTAGTTTTCGTAAGCTGCTCGCATTGTTCTACATTTTCTAGATATTCTTTTGTTTTTGTTTTCCAGCCTTTTATATGATTGTACGTATGATTGCCCACCCGATGGCCTTCACTTAATAACCGGCTAAAAATGTGAATATTTTTATCAATATTATTCCCCACACAAAAAAAAGTTGCCTTTACATTATACTGTTTCAGTACATCTAAAACCCAGGGTGTTAATTCTTCTATAGGGCCGTCATCGAACGTAAGGTAAATAACAGGCTCATCTTTATTCATACGCCACACCGAATGTTTGTAATAACTTCTTAATAAACGTGGTGGGCGAACTAATAGTTTCATGTTATTTTCCGCTAAATTAATAATTTAACATGATGTATTAGAATAATATAGAATAGGTTATGCAGGGTAGGTTTATCATACATAATTTACTCCCTATTTGAAACGGTTAGTTTATATACTCAAATGCATTCCTTAATCAGATAGTAACACTAAACACAAATATTATCAATAATTTTAAGAGATTATATTAATAAAAATGAAAAAAAGTTTTTACCTGTTTATACTCTCCGGTTTATTTTGTGCTTCTTATGCTCAAATCCATAATGATGCGTTGAGTTTAAGGCCTCAAAAAGTAGATGAAGTTTCACATACCAATATGGTTTATATGGATGCGGATAAAACATTTAATATTCCGGCCGACGGCGCGTTCTTATACAGCAGCCTTATTGGTGAATCAGGAATGGTTTCATCCGGGTACAATAATAACGAGGACCATATTATTACCATAAAGAATAATTATGAAAGAAAAATATTTTTGAGAAGCCAGTATTTTGTATGTGTGAATAATGATGTACTAAAAATTTATGACGGGCGGGATACGAATGCAACACTTATAAAGTCGGTATCCGGTATTTTAGACCAGAACTTTCTCATCCTGTCTTCCGGCGACTATTTAACCTTACATTTCAAATCGGATAATGCAGGCACTTCCAAAGGTTTTCGATTTCGTTTGGATAATGGCCCGGGTATTGCAGGCAGACCGGCCCCTCCTTTGCCCAATCCTATGTCATGCGCTTCTACCCCTGCGGCTGATGAATGTGTGAATGCTCCATTAATATGTGACCTTAACGGATACTGTGGTAATACCAGCGGTTCATATACGGCCGGTAATACATCAGGCTTAGGAAATTTTTGCGGCTCTATAGAAAATAATTCATGGCTTAGCTTTGTAGCAAGCGGCACAAGCGCTTCTTTAGGGTTTAACTCGGCAGGTTGCCAGGATAGCAATTCAGGCATACAGGCTGTTATTTATGCCTCCACTAACTGCACAAGTTTCACAGAAGTTTCCAACTGCAACTCGCAAGGCAGCGGCTCCGGGAGCTTTACCATTACTACCAATGTAAATTTAGTTCCGGGGCAAACTTACTATGTAATGGTCGACGGATTTGCAGGGAATGTTTGCAACTATACCGTAACTGCGCAGGCCGGTGTTGCGCTTGGCCAACAAATTACCGGCCCTTCGCAGGTATGCCCCGGTTACAGTGCTACTTTAGGAAGCAGTTCATCCGCATCTTCCTATTCTTGGACCTCCAACCCTCCGGGAATATACCCTAATACGCAAACCATTACCATTACTCCTACCGTAACAACAACGTATACACTTACGCTCGGGCCTTCGGCATGCACCCCTACGGGAACCTCGGTAGTAAAAACAGTTACGGTAACAAGCACATTGAACCCTGCCAACATAACAGCACCAAGCCCAATATGTATAGGGAGCAATATTACACTGGCATCCTTAACTCAGGGAGGCACTTACTCATGGACGGGCCCCGGTACTTATACGGCAAATACGCAAAATGCTACCATAAATAATTGGAGTACCGCTAATAACGGCATATATATATTGATTATAACTTATGGCCCGGGTTGTGCCACATTGCCTGCAACGGTAAATTTAACAGGCACTCCCACACCAACTATTAATATTGCCGCCGCGCCCTCCTTAACTGTATGCAGCGGACAATCCATTGTGTTAACAGGCTCGGGCGGCACAGGAACGAATGCTTATACATGGAACTGGAATCCACTGCAAACTACAGGCACTACACAATTTTGTATTACTATCCCCTTTGTAGGTACTACCTGCAGCAACAGTCCTCTTTCTATTCCCGGTATAGCCGCGGGCCCAAGCGCTACTTTTACACCAAATCAAACCACGCAGATATGTGTAAGCAGTTCAAATGCCGCAGGGTGTTCCGGACAAAAATGTGTGACCCTTGTTGTTTTGCCCGCGGCAAGCGGTTTAACAGTATCTCCCACACCAACTATTTGCCCCGGGCAAACAAGTACGCTAACCGTGAGTGGCGGCAGTACTTACACATGGAGCCCGGCAGGCAGCTTAAGCTCAGCCAACGGAGCAACCGTTATAGCTTCGCCAACCATTACTACAACTTATACAGTAAGTACGCCGGGCTGCAGCGCTACTCAAAGCAGCACGGTACAGGTTGTTGTAAACGGAGTTCCGCCAGCCATTGGCGCAATAAGCGGCCCTACATTGGTTTGCGGTAACTCAACAGGTATTACATACTCAGTAACTAACGTGGCTTCTACTAATTATACATGGACGGTACCTGCGGGTGCAAGTATTACTTCCGGCTCGGGCTCAAATGCCATAACCATTAATTTCGGCTCATCGGCAGGCACTGTTTCTGTTATTGCCATGGGCACATGCGGCACGGCAACAGCCGCCGTTACGGTAAGCTTAAGCCCTGCATTAAATCTTACCGTCACACCTTTAAGCGCGAGCATTTGTTCGGGAAGCTCAACTACGTTATCAGTAAGCGGTGCCACAAGTTATACATGGTCACCTTCCGCTACGCTTAGTTCGGCAAACGGAAGCACTGTAACCGCAAGTCCAACCGCCGGCACCGCATACACCGTAACAGGCGCTTCAGGAACCTGCACAGGATCGGCTACAGCAACGGTTACTATAACATCCGGCTTAGCCATAACGGCTTCCGCCAATACACCTACCGTATGCCCCGGCAGTTCTGCCTTATTAAATGCCACAGGAGCTACAAGCTACACTTGGAGCAACGCGGCTACTTTAAATACAGCCACGGGTTCAAATGTAACAGCCACACCTGTAGCAAATACGGTTTATACAGTTACAGGATCAACAGGGACGTGCGCCGGTTCTGCTACAATTGCCATTGGCATTAGTACTGTAGGATGCGTGTCAACAGCGTGTAATTTAGCATTGATTCGCTCAACACTTACAGCAGCGGGAAATATAGAATTACTGGGAATGAATAACAGCTGCAGTTTATATTTTATAAATCCGCAGTTTATGACAGGCCCGCAGGCACAAACCTATGCGCAAACGTTTGGAGCTAATTTAATATCTGTTCAGTCTGCCACAGAAAATGCAGATCTTATACAAGCTCTGTCTAACCAAGGATTTTCTTCGAATGTAATTTGGATCGGGTTTAGCGATGCCTTGGCAGAAGGTAGTTTTATATGGTACGACGGGGCGCCGATCACTTATTCTAACTGGGCACCGAGTGAACCTAATAACGCCGGCGGAAATGAAAACTGTACCCAAATTTATCCTAACGGAACATGGAATGACTTAAATTGCGGCGGTTACAACTCCATGTCTGTTATAGAAGTAAATTTGTGTCCACAGGTAACTATTGTTAATGTTCCGGTACATTGTCCGAATACCAATGTTGCCTTAAATGCAAGCACTCTCTTAGGTTCGCCAAGCTATACATATACCTGGATCCAGTCGGGTTCGGAAATATATACCAATACAAGCACACCGGGCAATACCGATCAAATTACCGTAACCTCAACAGGCGCCAATACATTTACGGTGTATTCGGAAGACAGGTATTCGTGTCCTAAATCTGCAAGTATTACGCTTAGTGTAACGCCAACTCCTACTATAACCGTTAACAGTTCTACTATTTGCCTTGGCCGACAAACCGCTTCGTTAACCGCTACCGGTGCAGCAACCTATACATGGGCTCCCGCTGCAACACTTAGTGCCGCTACAGGCAATAGCGTAACCGCTACGCCGGGTGTTACAACAACCTATACTATTACGGGAACTGATATTAACACGTGTATAAATACAGGAACGGCTGCCGTAACTGTTATAAATAATCCTACACTCCTTGTATCATTAAACGCTACTATTTGCCCGGCTGCTTCTACGGTGCTTACAGTGAGTGGCGCAATAACTTATACCTGGGCCCCCTCTGTAACATTAAGCTCGGCAACAGGAGCTTCTGTAACGGCCAACCCGTCGGCAACAACAAGTTACACTGTTACGGGTGCCAATAGCAGTGGTTGTACTGCTACCAATACTATACAGGTTACTGTTGCAGCAAACCCTACCGTTACCTGCAGTTCCGGTGCCACTGTTTGCCCGGGAACATCCACGGTAATAACAGCAACGGGTGCTTCTTCATATACATGGTCGCCTGCTGCTGCTTTAAGTTCCGCTACGGGAGCTTCGGTTACCGCAACCCCTTTATTAAACACCACTTACACGGTTACAGGCAGTAATGCCTCCGGCTGCATCAACAGCAATACAGTTTCAGTAACCATTGCGCCAAACCCTACTATTACCGTTTCCGCAAATACAACTATATGCCCTACGGGAACCAGTACATTAACCGTTAGTGGAGCAACTAATTATACCTGGACGCCTGCCGGTTCATTAAATACAAGCAGCGGCGCTTCGGTTACTGCAACTCCCGGCGCTACCACTATATATACTATAACAGGAGCTAACGCCACAGGCTGTGCCGGTACCAACACTATTTCTATAACGGTTACCCCTAACCCCACTGTTACGGTAGCTTCAAATGCTACGGTATGTCCTAACTCTGCCAACACTTTAACGGCAGCGGGAGCTTCAAGCTACACCTGGACTCCTAACCAATTTTTAAACACCACGTTATCGGGTACCGTTATTTCTACACCCACATTAAGTACTACCTATACTATTACGGGGCTAACGGGTATTTGCACAAGCACCGCCGCTGTTACATTGGTGGTATCAAATACAGTAGTCGTAAATGCCGCCACCACAACACCTACTATTTGTCCGGCCGGCTCAGCAACATTAACCGCTGCCGGCGCAACAAATTACACATGGACCCCTTCCGCTACATTAACAAGCGGCACAGGCAGTACGGTAACCGCTACACCAACGGCAAACCAAACTTATACTGTTTTAGGAGCTACAGGTACTTGTACCAACTCTACACAAATAGTAATTACGTTTACCACAAACCCGGTTGTTACCATTAGTGCCATTACTCCTATTTGTAACGGTGAAACTATTTCACTTACTGCTAACGGCGGTGCTACGTATTCATGGTTACCTCCCGCAAATTTAAATACAACCACCGGAAGCGTAGTTAACGCTAATCCTTCAACAACAATAACCTACTCCGTAACAGGAAGCTCACTTTTAGGTTGTAAAAATTCTGCTACTATTGATGTGAATGTTATTCCTATTCCTATAATAACGGTTACTTCAAGCTCTATGACCATCTGCGAAGGCGCGAGCACCACCTTCAATGCTTCCGGATCGGCTACCGGCTCTTACACATGGTCGGCCTTGCCGGCAGGAACGATGAGTAGTATAAATGGAACTCCTATAACAGTTTCACCTACCGTTAATACAACCTATACTGTAACAGGCACTAACGGTGTGGCGCCGAAAGTATGCCCTGCTTCACAGACTATTGATATTACCGTGATAAAAAAAACAGTAGCGATTATATATCCTACTTTTCCTATTTGTTTTGGCAGCTACACTACCTTAAGCGCTTCGGGTGGTAATATGTACAGCTGGCTGCCCGCTGCAACGCTCGGTAACGCTAATGATTCAGTTACTAAAGCCTCACCTTTAACAACAACGGTTTACACGGTAACTGTTTCTAAAAATGGTTTATGTCCCGGTACAGCTGTTGGCACGCTAACTGTTTACCCTATACCTTATGTGTATGCCGGAAAAGATACCACTATCAATATTGATGAATCCGTTATGCTATCCGGAACAGGTGATGTGGAGGTCGGGTTTCTTGCGCCGGGTGCTACTGCTTTGGTATGTAATTTCTGCCCCCGGGTAACAGTACATCCACAGGAATCAACCTGTTATGTTTTACTGGGCACTAACCAATACGGCTGCGCAAATAAAGATACGGTATGTGTAACTATTACAAAAGACTGGGATGTTTTTATTCCCAATACGTTTACGCCTAATGAAGACGGTGACAATGATATTTTTATTCCGCTCGGTTATGGGCTGAGTGATATTAAGCTGACCATTTTTGACAGGTGGGGAAGTGTGATTTTTAAAAGTAACGGTGATAAAATTGGTTGGGACGGAACATCAAAGAACAAACTTTGTCAACAGGACGTATACATTTACCAAGCTGAAATAGTAACTATGGCAGGTAATACGGTGAAACGAACCGGGCATGTCACCTTACTTTCAAGAATTAAATAAATAACAGTAAATCCTGTTTTTTATTCCGTTTGCTTAAAAAAAGCAAGCGGTTTTTCCGGGTTGATATTACCTTTTCTCTGCCGCGTTTACCTTTTCCATTTGTGCATTTACCTTTTCTTTGCGGCCGTTAACTTTTCTTTGCCGCGTTTACCTTTTCCGTTTGTGCATTTACCTTTTCTTTGCGGCCGCTAACTTTTCTTTGCCGCATTTACCTTTTCCGTTTATGCATTTACCTTTTCCTCACGGCCGTATCTTTTAGGTAATTTATCTTCCTTTGTGGAAAACAACTAACGCCGGATACTCCCGCTCATTAACAAAAAAGCCCCATGATATTATATCATGGGGCTTTAGAGTTACTGTAATACATTTATAAAGATATTTTATGTACCCTGTGAATAGGAATTACAACGCCTTGTTTTAAAATAACCCTTTTATCTGTAACTCCCCAAACAGTGGTTTCAACAATTTTTTTTGACATATCGTCTTCAAAATAAATTTTGATCTTTGTATGCTCCAAATTGCCCAAAGTGAGCGCGCGGTTTAATTCGGATTCTCTTTCTTTAATAGCGTCTTTATCGGTTAAAACCTCGTTGCTTGGAAATTTTAAAGCTTCTATTTTTTCTTTATCTATACTTTCAAATGCAGATGTCATAAATTTTAGGATTAGTTGTTAGAAATTAGGTGTAGTAGTTAAACCTAAAATTAAGTAAAATGGTTACACCGAACCTATAAAAGAACTTAAAAAGAGTATTTATTTTCTAACAAGTAGCACTACGTTTTCAACATGTGCGGTTTGGGGGAACATATCTACGGCCTGTATACTTTGTATACTGTAATCATCCGCCATCATAGCCAAATCCCTTGCTTGGGTGGCCGGATTACAACTTACGTATACTATTTTTTTTGGCGCAGCCTTAAGCAGTGCTCTTACCACATCTTCATGCATCCCTGCCCTGGGCGGGTCTGTTATGATAACATCCGGTTTTCCATGCTTGGTAATAAACTCTTCATTTAAAATATCTTTCATATCACCTGCAAAAAAAGAGGTGTTGACAATGCCATTCAGGTGTGAGTTTACGTTCGCGTCTGCTACGGCATCCTCTACATACTCTATCCCCACCACTTTTTTTGCCTTATCGGCTATAAAGTTAGCAATAGTGCCGGTGCCGGTGTATAAATCGTAAACTACTTCATTGCCCGTTAAGCCGCAAAAATTGCGTGTTATTTTATACAGTTCGTAAGCTTGTAAAGAATTGGTTTGGTAAAAAGATTTTGCACTGATCTTAAACTTTAGCCCTTCCATTTCTTCAAAAATATGATCGCGCCCATAGTGGGTTTTAATATCAAGGTCCTGCAAGGTATCATTCCCTTTTTGGTTTATGACATATTGTAAAGAAGTAATTGCGGGAAACGTATTTTTTAAATGGTTTAAGAGTAAAGTAATGTTTGCCGGTTGGTTCTCAAAAAACTGAATTAGCACCATGAGCTCACCGGTACTTGCTGTACGGATCATTAACGTTCTTAGTAAACCTGTTTTATCACGTACACCAAAAAAGCTCAGCTCATTTTTTAAGGCAAAAGCCTTTATTTCATTCCTGATCGAATTAGAAGGCTCTGCCTGTAAATAACAGGTTTGAATATCTAATATTTTATCAAACATTTTAGGAATGTGAAACCCTAATGCATTGCGGTTATTAATTTCCTCGCCGCTCTTAATCTCCTCGCTTGTCAGCCATTTTTTATCCGAAAAAGAAAATTCCAATTTATTTCGGTAATAATATTCTTCTTTATTAGGGAAAATAGGTTGTAGCGTAGAAATATCGAGCTTACCAATTCTGGTGAAAGCATCAGAAACTGTTTTTTGTTTAAAGAGTAATTGGTTAGCGTAATTAAGATTTTGCCATTTACAGCCTCCGCATGCGCCAAAATGTTGACAAACAGGCTCTATTCTATCTCGTGACGCTTCTTTTAAAGTTACAATATGTCCCTCCGCATAATTATTTTTTTTGCGGGTAATCATTACATCCGCTACATCACCCGGTACGCCGCCGTCTATAAAAATAACCATACCGTCTACTTTTGCCACAGACTTGCCTTCTGATGATATATCAACGATGGCAGCATTTTCAACAAAAATATTTTTCTTAATTTTATTCATAGGGCCCAAAGATAATATATTTGAGGAAAAATGAGAAGTGAGAAGGAAGAGGTGTGATGTGAACGCAGATAACGCTGATTATTTTTTTAAAGGGGCGTATTCAATGGGTTTGTCGTCAATATATACTCTCAGGTTATCTATCCATACTTTTCCTTCGCCTACCAACAAGCCGCCGATCACAATTTTAACGGCATCTTTTGCCAAAGGCAATGTAATACTGTATTCTTTCCAATCATTGGTTCGGATAATATTTTCCTGTTGCATATTGTTAAATTCAAGCATATTATTCTCGTTATTGATCCGCATCCATAAACCTCCCCAACCATCCTTTACATCTTCCGTTTTTAAATAGCCTTTTAAAGTTACACTGGTTCCGTTATATTTATTGAGGATAGTGAGGGCGCATGCCCCAAAGCTTTTATCGGCAGCGCTTGTGTTTTCATGGATTTGTAAAGAATACTTTCCTTCCTGTTTTATTACAGAATCAACTGTTACATTGTAGCCGTAAGCTCTCCCTGTTTTGTATTCTGTATCCCAGTTTTTTGGGTTACCGTTAGGATTTCTTTTTTCAAAACCGCCATTAATGCTTATCTGGGAGGTGATGTTAGTTACTGTTACTACTATAAGAATAATGATGCTGTATGTTTTTTTCATAAGGGTATTAATAAGCTTAAAAGATACACTTCTTTTATTATAAATGAGCAGACTTTCAAGTTCAAGGTTTTAAAATCTTGAGTGTCTGAAACACTATTTAAATTTATTACTTTGCTTGCAACATAGCTAACATCTCTTCAAAACTTACTTCCTCTTGCGTACCGCCGGTCATGTTCTTCAACATAATTGTATGGTTTGCTATTTCATTAGTACCAATCACTGCCACAAACGGAATTTGTTTTTTGTCGGCATACTCAAATTGTTTTTTCATTTTAGCGGCTTCAGGATATACTTCCGTATTAATGCCGGCGGCACGCGCTTTAGCGGCTAAGGCTATACAATGCATTTGTTCGGTTTCACCAAAATTAGTAAATAATAATTTTGTAATTGATACTTTACTAATAGACTCCGGGAATAAATTTAACTCTTCCATCACATCATAAATGCGGTCAATACCAAATGAAATACCGACACCTGATAATCCTTTTAATCCGAAAATACCGGTAAGATCATCATAACGGCCACCGCCTAATATGCTTGGCGTAAAGGTTCCCGCGTTTGCTTTGGCTTCAAAAATAGTTCCGGTGTAATAATTTAAGCCGCGTGCTAAGGTAATGTCAAGCTCTACGCTAATGTGTTTAATGTTTATAGTATTTAAATTAGTTAACAGGAACTCAATTTCTTCAATTCCTTTTTTACCGGTTTCGCTCGTTGCTAAAAATGTTTTTAAAACAGCTACTTTATCGGCGTTCGATCCCGACAGATCAATTAAAGGCTCCAGCTTCTTTATGGCTTCGGCTGAAATCCCTTTCTCCGTAAGTTCTTTTACAACTCCTTCTTTTCCAATCTTATCAAGCTTATCAATGGCCACAGTAATATCAATAATTTTATCGCTCGCGTTTAAAACTTCAGCAATACCGCTTAATATTTTACGGTTATTAAATTTAATAAGCACCGGGATGTTTAGTTCGTTAAACGATTTATCCATCATCGCTAATAATTCCAATTCATTTATCAAAGAATTAGACCCTATTACATCGGCATCGCACTGGTAAAATTCACGATAACGTCCTTTATTAGGCTTATCGGCGCGCCATACCGGTTGTATCTGGTAACGTTTAAAAGGAAATGTAAGAGCGTGTTGGTTCATCACCACATAACGCGCAAAAGGAACAGTAAGGTCGTAGCGTAACGCTTTCTCAGTTAGTAATGTTGAATTGAGAGGCCTTTCAAGAGAAAGCTCAAATTCTTTTTTCAGCTCATCTTTTTTAGTGCTTTCGTTTAAACGGGAATTTAATATTTTAAAGATCAGCTGATCGCCTTCATCACCATACTTACCGGTAAGCGTGATAATGTTTTCCATGCTTGGTGTTTCAATAGGTGTATAACCGAATAACTGAAAATTGGTTTTAACTATATTAAAAATATATTGGCGTTTCTGCATTTCAGCGGGGCCGAAATCACGAGTGCCTCTTGGAATAGATGGTTTCATAGCTATAAAAACATAAAAGTATGCATTTAAAAAGAGGTATGCAAAGGGGGAAAGGAACTGGAAAAGGTAATATGAAAACAAAAAACCACCATGCAGGCGGACTTTTTAAAGTAATCAATTCCCGAATTAATCTTTGCCTTGGTTGGCTCCGGTTTCTTGACAAAGTTTCCTTTTATCATCGAAAATGGCATCGAAGTGTTCTTTTCCTTTTGTTAATTTTATAATTCAAAGCTAAACGCAATTCTAATTCAATTTTGTAGTTAACGTATTTGTTAGTGGTTTGATGCCGAACTTAAAGCCAAAACCAAGCACTATGTAACCCGGTATGTATTTTTTAAAAGAAAATGGATTTCTTTCATACCCGGTTTTCATGTAAATCACCCACCTTTTAAAATTAAACCCGCCAACAACTCCGAATTTAAAAACGTCAAATAAAGGGTTTGTCCAATGATTAACGGCTTTACTATTGACATCTTGCCTATACTGCTGTGAATATTTGATATGCCGAAATAAAATTAACTCATATTTCAAATCAAGGGCAAGGGTAAACCTTTCAGTGTAAATGCCCGGATTAATTGTAAATTCTGAAGTCACATCATGGTACTTGACCAGACTATTATACCTAACAATTGAAGAGGAGGCAAGTGTGAACGGTATTTTAAACCTGTTGCTCTCATACAGATCAATCTGTAATCCTTTTTTTAAAACATGCTTGGTAAAGAATTGGTTGGTTATAGGTATTGATACATCAAGTATTCCGATTATTTCTTTTTTAATAACCCGAATATAATCTCGTCTTGCTATACCAAAAGTCGCGTTTTCAAATGATCCATTATATCCGAAACTCGAATATGCCAGGTTCCGATAATTGCCCATTTTAAAGAGAACTTGCGATTTGGATGTGGAGGTCATCAAAATAATGTAAGACAACAGATATAAATTTTTATATTTCATTATTTTATTCAGGATATACAAAAAGTAAAGAATCAGAAACGACCGCAGATCCGAAAATACCAATGCAACCCGCTATTTTTGTTTTCAAGAAAACAGGCTCTATAAACGGATTATATTGCGCTAATTTTTGTTTATCAAGGTTGTCATAAAATTCTGCCGAATTTTTATCTAAAGATTGTACAAAAACAAATGCCGTATCATTTTGACTATGGCCATACGCCGGTTCAACAACGAGTTGCATACTTTGACCATCAAGTCCCTTATCAAAATAAATAGAACGGCTGAATTCCCTTATATAGAAAAACGCGCCATTTGTACAGGTGCTATGAATTAAACCAAGGCTCGAAGAACCATAAACAGAACTGTCAATTACTCTACTCATTTGATAACGATAAAAATTTTCAGACCCCGCAATATCCGTAAAATTAATGATAACTCCTTCATGCGCCCCATACACATCATGAAATTCAGCAACATAAGAGGTTGTAGAGATGGAAACCTTCAGTTGATTAATTGTTGTACTTGCCGTATAAGTTTTACTGCCGTAGGTAACAGAAAGATTATACGTTTGCCCGCTCTGAGAAGGAATTGCTCCTTTATAAAAAGGAATCCATCTACATCTAAATTTATCAAATACTGAATCAGTGGTTAGATTATCTGTAAAGCTGCCCGTTATGCTTACATTTGCACCTCTAACAAATAATTGGGATGGCGTAGTATTGGGACTAAAAAAAGGAACGCTGCTTTGCAAAAACAGTTGCGGAATTTGTCCCGGAATTAAAATACATTCAATTGATAATTGACCGTCATATTGAGCCGGCTTAAGTTTAATCTCTTTCTGACACGCAAATAACACTGTGAGAGCTATGATTAAAAATAAGCTTATTGGATTTTTCATTTCTTAAAACTTAAAATTATAGGTAATACTCGGAATAATTGGTAATAAAGAAACTTGTTTTGCTTTTGGCTCTTGTGTAACAGGATCAACCGTTAAATAAACGAAGTAAGGATTTCGATGGCTATAAATATTATAAATGCTAAATACCCATTCGGAAATGAATGGAACTTTCCCTTTAAATAAAGTTTTATGTTTTCTGTAAGTGGCTCCAACATCAAAACGGTGGTAAAGATTTAGACGATAGTTATTTCTCTTGTCATAAACGTAATAAACGCCATCATACAAAGTTCCGCCGTTAATAACATTTGTTCTGCCGGTTGGTAACGTATACGCACTGCCTGACGATAAAACAAAATCGGCAGATAGAGTCCATCGCTTACTTAATTTATATGTTCCAACAAGAGACAAGACGTGTCTTCTGTCATATTTAAAAGGGAATTTTTCGCCGAAGTTTAAATCCTTAAATTGTTGATACGTCCAAGATAATGTATAGGCAATCCAACCGGTAAATTTCCCGGTATTTCTCTTTAAAAAAAACTCTGCTCCGTAACTCCAACCTTTCCCAAAGACTAAAGAACTATCCCTATTTTTTTGTTCTAATAATTGAGTTCCTTCTTTAAAAGCCACCTGATTTTGCATTGTTTTGTAATAAACTTCAACACTTGTTTCATATTTATTCTGCTTAAAATTTCTAAAGTATCCTATTGCATATTGCTCTGATCGTTCGGGCTTAGTAATCTTGCTTGACGGAATCCAAAGGTCGAAAGGCAGGGAGGCACTTGAACTCGGAACGATGTGTAAAAATTGATTCATCACAGTATAGGCTGCTTTTATAGACGAAGAAGAATTAACTGAAACCTTTATTGTTGCACGAGGCTCCCAAGTATAATAGGAAGCATTTTTTGTTATGAATGCCGGTGTTCTAATTCCTGCGCTAAGCCCAACTCTTTTAGTAATTGTAAATTCATCATTTAAATAAATTGCCATTTCATTTGAATACCTTGGCGGTATTTTACCCGTATTTATATTTGACACCTGTGAGTTTGAGGGGAGTTTGTCTGATTTGCCGGTTGATGTAAACGTGTGATATGTATAATTTAAACCAAACAGTAGTTTGTGTTTACTGTTTGGAAAATACTGAAACTCAGTTTTTCCGTTTATATCTTTAATACCTGAGTAAACCTGTGCATAATATTTACCCTGAACCGTTGTTAGGTTTAGCAAGTAAGTATTATATATCAACGAAGTATTTACAAACAGTTTTTGTCCAAACAAATGATTCCATCTCAATGTGGCTGTTGAATTACCAAATTTTATCCCATAATTAATGCTACTCGCTTCAGTGTATACGGCATTATCGTTTCCTTTAAAGGCACTTAAAAATAATCGATCTCTTTTTGAAACCTGCCAGTTTATTTTTGCATTTAAATCATAAAAATTATAAGCAGTAGCTATACCTTTTGGTAAAAAAGGTTTTATTAATAAGTCTAAGTAAGTTCTCCGGGCAGAAATTATAAATGAAGCTTTTTCTTTTACAATCGGCCCTTCAATAGTGATGTTAGAAGAGATAATACCTAACCCGCCTTCCACTTTATATTTTTGATTATTCCCTTCTTTCATTGTAATGTCAAGAATAGAAGATAACCTTCCTCCATATTGGGCAGGGAACCCTCCTTTAATAAGCGTTACATTATTTAATGCTTTGGTATTAAACGTACTGAACAATCCGAATAGATGATTGGGATTGTATACCGTTGCCTCATCTAATTGAACAAGATTTTGATCTGAATTGCCGCCGCGCACAAAAAAACCGGTTGTTCCTTCGTTGCCTGATTGAACTCCCGGTAATAACTGAATTATTTTTAAAACGTCCGTTTCACCAAAAATGGCAGGAAGCTCTTTTATTTTTTGAATTGGAATATCAATTACCCCCATTTGTGGTTTTTCCACATTTTCATTATTTCTTTTTGAGGTAATAGTAACCTCCGATAGTTGACCTGCCGAAGAAACAAGTTTAATATTTAACTCGATACTTTGATCCAATATTACTTTTTTAATTTGAGCCGCGTAGCCTATAAAAGTAAATACCAAGCCTGTGCTGTCCCCTTTAGGTAAAGAAAGAGAATAAAAGCCATAAGTATTTGCGGAGGTGCCGGTTTTAGTTTTAGTAGAATAAACTGTTGCTCCAATTAGAGTTTCGCCGGTTTCAGCGTCCTTGAGATAACCGCTTACTGTAATGTTTTGAGAAAAGGAAAGCAATGGCAAAAAAAACATCGCTCTGAAATATTTTAAATGCTTCATTATTGTGAGAATTGCTTAAACCCTGAATTAATTACTTTTCCTTTTTGAATGTTAAGCCGATCTCAATTAATTTCAAACGTTTGTTTTCAAAGAAAAAAATTCTCTTTGCTTGAAGATTATCTATTGGACCTTAGTTATTATATGGCTTTCCGGCGAAAAACAAAATGAATCATACTATAATGGTCATTATAACCTTGCAGTTTTCGTTTGTGTTTATTTCATTTTTAGGCACAACAAAAATTAAACAGTTTTGAGAAAAAGAGAGCAATGTATTACCATTGCTCTCTATACAACTTTTCTTTAGTGATTTTCTATTGCGCGATTAATCGCCCCGTTCCTATTAGTACATTAAAATTATAAACTTTGTAAAAGTAAACACCGCTTATTAATTCTCCTCTGCTGAGAGTAATTTTATCCTCTATAAAATCATTCCGTTTAATAATTAACTTACCCAATACATCCGTAATTTCAACGGAGAGACTTGTTAACTTGCTTTTTTCAGAATCAATTGATACAGTTACTTGATCCTTGAATGGATTCGGGAACACATTTATGGAAGTGCCGTTTCCTTTAACATTGTCTTTTATTCCTACACTTGTAAATGCTCCGTTCCATTTAAACATACCGCCAACTATTGAACTTGTATTAAATCCGCCGGACCAACCGGTTGTTGAATTCAGAAATGAAACTGCATGATGACCAACTGTATCAATACGCATCCAAGTTGCTCCATCATTTATACTGTAAGATGAGCCGTTATTTCCCGAACCCCATCCTGTGCTGATGTAAGTACCGGTTGTACCCGGAATGTAACTCAAATCTGTTCCGTAAAAGTTCCCGGTAAACGTAAGGGGTGTCCAGGTAGTACCGCCATTTACTGTTTTAACCAGTAAATTTCCATCGGTTGCAATTCCATTTGAAGCATCTTTAAATGATACACGAATGCAATCCGTCAATCCGGTAGTTGCTACAGTCCAAGCTCCACCCATATTTGTGGATTTATAAATACGTCCTCCTGTAGTACCAAACCAAATTGTACTGCCAACAACCGAATAGGAATTGTCGTTACCGGTTTCACCGATCGTATTTGTTGGTATATTAACTGATAAAATGCGAGACCAATTCGTACCACCATTAACGGTAGTATACATTTCCCAATATCCATTGTTTGAATCACCAACGCACACGCCCTTATTTTTATCGAAAAAATACACAAAATCAGCAAACCCTCCCGGGGCAGCTAAAGTTGCCGTGGCTTGAGCTGTCCAGGTAGTTCCACCATTATTAGTTCTGTAAATTTTACCGCCACCGTTAGTGTTGTCAACCATTGATACCCAGGCAGTATCTTTATTGTATGCGGAAATAGAGGTTAAATCGAAGGCAGCAGCCCCTGTTATGCTACCCGGAGTCCATGTTGTACCGCCATTTAATGTACGTGTAAATTTATTTACAATAGCTGTTCCGGAAGTGTCATAAGCTGTTGCCCAAACCACATTTGAGTTAACGATTGAAATACTATTAATGCCATAACCCGCAGTAGCGAATCCGGAAGGCTCACTTGCCCATTGGGCTTTTATACAAGTAGAAATTGTTAATAATGCTAAGAAGTAGAGTTTTGTTTTCATAATTTGTTTTTTGGGTTAGTAATTTTATTCGACTTTATTTATTTTTTTATTTTGACGGTGTTTCCTGTAATAACCATATTTACGATCACTTTTATTTATCCAACCTTCCGTTGACCCGATTGCGTTAATGGTGTTTATTTTATCAAAACTCTCCTCACCGTCATTTAATAGTTCCTTGGCATTTTCTTTATTCCTACTGTATCTAAAAACAAACAGACATCATTTTTCTTAAGATATGGTGATATCAAGTTTGAGCTTGTCTATCATTATTAACACACCCTTTAATAAGTTTAATTTTATTATATTCCAAAAACATGTTGCCTTTTTCTAACATTATAGATAGCTATAAATCATAAATGGTTCAGTACACTTTTGTTTAAGCCGGTTTATTTAATGATAAATTTATTTCTCAATTCTATAGCAATTCTATAGTTGGGTTCAGTCCGGGGTGTGATAATGGGCGACTTAGGTTGTAAAGGACACTCAGTATTTCTGATATTTCAACATTAATTGATAATTCTTGAAAGGTATATAAACTTTTATCATACCTGATAGCTGCCCGTCAGGCTTTGCAAAGTTCATTGGAAAAATAAAAGACTACATTACACTTGGAATATCCAAAGATGCGCAATATTTTAACCTTTTGCCTGATCAGGTGCTTTAGCCGGAATCTTAACCCTTACTTCAATAATGCTTCATTAGCCTCTAACACTTGGTAGTGCGTAGCGCTTGCCCCGTCTGCATCATATACATAGGCCACAATATGACATTTGTTTGCCCTATACCCGACATTAACCGGAAAATTAGTATACGATTTAACTACTGAATCGTTTTTAGCGGCAGCATTTGTAAAAACAGCATCACCCCAGGTGCTGTTAACGGCACCGCGCAATAGATGGTTAAATACATAATTAGGAATGGTTTGTTGTCCTATAGGTTGCCTGTAATCCAATTGCTCAGCCACTAAACTATCTTCTGTAAGTAATACCACTAATTTGTAAGTACCTGAGTTGGCAGTAAGTGACTTAACCGTTATGTTTGTATTTAATTGCCGGGTGGATGAATTAAACACATTATTGATCCTGATGTTAAAAATAGCTTGCTTTGCCATTTCAGATGCCACTTGTGATGGCCATGAGGTCCATTGTTCAATAAAAGAAGCGGTTCCCCAGCCGGTGCGGTTAACCAACCCATTAGGATTTCCCGCTGCCCCATTGCCGAATAAAAGATCGTACGCATTGCCATCGCTTGTTTGAAAATCAGTAGGGTATTGCGCGTTTGTTTTAGCGAAATAACCGGCGTGCACAGCCAATGGAATTACTCTTCCGGGGTATTGCGTTTCCAGGCTTGTTAATTGAACCGCCGCCGCAGGGCAGTTTCCGCACTTATGGCCTGTATAATCTTCTACAAGTACATTTCTTGTTCCGGCAGCTCTTACAGTTCCTTTATCAATCACATTCGTTACTTTATCGCATCCCTGTAAAATAAACAGGACTGATATAATTATAATTAAACTTAGTTTTTTCATGATAATCTATATTAAAAACTCGATGATATACTGATTGATAAACCGCTTGAAGAAGGCACGAAGCGGCATACCCCGCCCGCACAGAAAATACCCTGTCGCTGCCGGCCGTAACTTACCGAAATACGCGTAGGCCCTGTTACGTAACCAATGCTTCCGTAATAATAATGTACGCGTTTTGCTTTGTCAGGATTGTTATAATTATACTGATCGGCGACTATTAAAAACCATTTTGAGCTCGGTGTCCATTCAATTAATTCGGTGATCCATGAACCGGTATTGTTGGTAATGTTTACATCTCCATTGGGGTCGTGCGCATACTTACCGTAGTTGTATTTACCGAAGAATCCCTGCGTTTCAAAACGAATGGCTGAAGTTGATTTATATTTATAGGTAATATCAATAACACCAATGTTGGATGTAACGTCGGGGTGTTCCGATTTATCAAGTGTATTGAATTGTACCACCGATTGGTTCAGGTATTGGTGGGCATACATTACCGTCATTTTTAGTTTTTTATTAAACTTTTTGCTGATTTCTATATTAAAATCCTTAAAATAACTGCTTCCAACCCTTGAATAGTTGGTTGAGTACTTTAGTTGCCTGATAGAATCATTTGCCGGGTTTATCCCTATTGTGTCTAAAGCATTAAACATGGCGGCATTTACTGTAATATCTATTCCGTATTTACCTCCAAGCACGCTTCCTTTTTTTACTTTGTATTGTACCTCTGCCATGCCGCCCGCTTCGCCGTTAGGCTGCGAGGCGTAAGGATAATAAGCCATCATCATATACGTATGAGGTTTGGTCATAGCCGGTTGGTAGTTGATCATATCAATGGTATTGGTGGCATTCCTGTCACTCCTAAAACTCATATTATCAACCATTTTACCGGAAAGCAACACAGAAAAACCGTGTGTGGCATAAGAAGTTGAGGCAATAATAGCCTGCCCGTCATGATATGTAAATTGATTTTGGTACGAAGGGTCATTCATTTTATGCGCATATTCTGCATTAAAATTAAAGCCGCCTCTTATAACTGTAACTCTTGCCGCACCGGTAGACACGTTTTGAGGTAATACCAACGTCGGATCCTGGTCGTCTTGGTATTTACTGACAAAGCTTCCACCAATAATTACTTTGGTTTTCGATTTTGCCAACGAATCAAACAGTTCCGTAATATTTACTTCACCATCTAAGCCCCTAACAATGCCGGGAGACAAAGAAAAATAGGTCCGTTGTTTACCAACAAGGCCTTTTAAACGAATGCCTCTTTTAGGCGTAAAAATAACCCGCATGCCGTCTAAAGCATTATCATATAATAAGCCTCTGTCCTCGTATGCCCTAAGCGTGATACCGCTCCCGAATTGCTCATAAAAATTACCGACCGTAATATCAATGTCTTTATGTTTGTAACGCGCAAAACGGTACGGAATACCCGACCCTTTATAGCCCGGTAAAAAACCAATTAAAGGAGGGTTGTAACTTTCGAAACGCACTCCGGCCGAAAAATCTCCTAAGGTGTAATTAACGTTACCGAAAGCATTGTAACGAAACACTTCTTTACCGGGATCTGCGTTAATAGCACTGTCTTTTTGATAATAAGCGGCATCAATTTGAAAGTTACCCGTTACCGAAGGCGACAGGTTTTTGAATTGTGCAAATGAGCGGTTTATAAAGCAAATGCTTAAACCAAGCATCACATAGGTAACATTTTTTTTCACAGGTTTGGTGTGGGGAATTAATGATCTAATTTTTCGCCTTTAGCTACTTTCTTTACGTTTGCAAATAAAATATCTTCATCGCCTTCAGCGTATGAGTTATGACTCCATACAATTTCGCCGTTACCGTCCACAATAAATGTGTGAGGAACATTATTTACATTCATGGCGCGTTTAAAATCCTGGTTTTCGTCAATATATACTTCATAGTCCCAACCTTTACTTTTTACATCGGTTACCACCTTTCCCGAACTACGGGCATCATCAATAGAAATAGCAATTAATTTTACACCTGTTTCTTTCACAAGCTCAGCGTATTCTTCATTAACGGCATCTAACTCTTTTTTACAGGGTTTGCACCAGGTTGCCCAAAAACTAATGATCATGGGCTTGCCGTTATTAGAGAATGTATTGGAGTTAACTGTTGAACCGTCTAATTTTTTAACGGTGGCAGAAGGTAATTTTCCGTCACCGGTTGTTTTAAAAGCAGTTAAGCTTAAAATGAGTACACAAGAAAGAATAAATAGTTTTTTCATTTTGTAATTCAGTTTTATTAAACAAATATAACGATTTAGAGGAATTTTCGGAAATGCAAACCCTTGATTTTAAGATTTAAATTGGATTCTTAATATTGATTTATAATAACATACAGATTGATTTACCACAGATAAGAGAAAAGGGTTTAACCACATAGGCAAATAGGTGAGATAAGGGAAGGAAATAAAGAAAAATTCATCACGGGAAGAAAAAAGGGTTTAACCACTTATAAGAACAGTTTTTACTTATCTATGCCTTCTATGTATCTATCTGGTTAAAGCCTTTAAACCTTACCGTTGTATTTTCTTAAAAACCATTCGGTTGACAATAATAACAGGATCACAAAAAAGATCCATTTCAGGTTTACAAGATCACTTAATTGCTTATGCGAATACGTAATGGATTTAATAGTATCTGCTTCAAGGATCGCTTTTTTTAAAGCCTCCAGCTGGTCTTTATAAAATAATTTGCCTCCGCTTTGATGCGAAATTTGGTATAGCAGCTTATGATTAGCTACCGTATTTAGTTTTTCTGAAACGAGTTCTTTAATAATAATAAGGCCTTGTTTTGTATAAAGCTTATCACCGTATTTTACTTTAGCTTCGTATGTATATTCCCCAGCCGGAAATTTACCGGCCGATAAACTATACATCGTTTGTTTTTTATTGAAGGTGTAGTTATACGCTTTGCCTTTAGCATCATTTAAAATTAATGTTACGTCAGGCTCTGTAATGAGCTCATAGCTTTGGTTGTAGACTTCCGCCGAAAAATCGAGCGCTTCATTTTCGTTGATGATCTTTTTAGTAAATACCCTGAAAAAACTTTTATCGGCCTTTACGGATAAGTATTGTACTGTTTTACTGATGAGCTCATTAAATAAATTAGTATTGTTATGGTCTGCATAATCTCTCATTTTCCATCTCCATAAACCATCTCCTAAAAAGCCTCCTGATTTAGTGCCGTTGCTTTCCGAAAAAAACAAGAGCGGCTCATCTGTATCAACCACACCAAGCTTTTGAGTGAGTAAGCTATTAACACCGGTAGTATGTATAGTATTTTTAAAAGCACACTTTACAGCCGGTAAATTTTTAAAATAGCTTTGTAATTCAGGGCTCACCGTAAACAACGAGAATTCTTTTTTAAAATTCGGTTCTACATCGTTGCTTCTTGCATCAACGCTTACCTTAGCACTGAACCCATTGCTTCCTATAAAAAATATAGGAAGGTTATTTAATTTGAGCTCATTACCGATAAAAGCCGGTAAATTTTTCATTTGATGCAGTATGATTAAAGAGTATGGCTTTAAAGGTTTTGTAAAATTATCAGTCAACGCAACTTCCACCTCATACGTTTGTAAATTTGAAATGCTTAGCTCAATGGCTGCTATATCGGGATGCGGGGCATTTGCCAGTATCAATATTTTTTCCCTGTTATCAATGACATCAATTACAAACGATTGTATATTGTTTTGCTTATTTTTATCTTCCGCTAAATTTGAAACGGTTACAATATATTTTTGAATGCCGGGTTTATCCGCGTCAAATACGTAATTGAGGGTTTTACTAAATGTGTTTGAGTTAATAAACACGTTTTCCGTTTTTAATACGTTACCATTGTGCGATACAGAAACACTTAATTGTTTACCTGTCAGGTCTACAGCGTTTATATCAACTTCTACAGGGAATGAATTTCCCGCATAAGCCACTTGGTTATGATTAATGTTTTGGATCCAAACATCTTTTAACGGAATGGTATCACCGAGCGCAATGGTATAGACAGGTGCATTTATTTTTTCGATACCGTACAACGGATTAGTGCCTTTATTATAAATTCCGTCGCTCGCCAAAATAATCGCCCCTATATTTTTATTGGCATAGTTATTTTCAATATCATAAAACGCTTTAGATATATCTGTTTCTTTTCCTTTAAAATCAAATGTTTCCGAAGACTTAATTTCCGAATCAAATTGATAGGATTTAATGTCATATTTTTCTTTAACGGCATTAATAAAAGAACTGATCGCTTTAGTATAATTTGCTTTAAGCTCCGCAGAATCTTTACCTGCGGTAATGGATGAAGAATTATCCTGTACAAAAATAATAACCGGCTTTTCAGTTTCATTAATTAACCGCTTCATAAATATATCCAATAATAATAAAGCAATAAGGGTAACCGAAGTAAAACGCAAGGCCGCTAAACCGTAACGCAATGCTTTCGGCCTTTCCGCATGTTGGCTGTCTTTAAAATACATCACACCTGAAAAAACAAACCCTGTTAAAAAACATAACAGGGTGTAATACCAGGAATAATTAGAGATCAGTTGCATTTTTTTATTTAAGATTTGAAATGAACATAAGGTTTTGATTTAATAAACTTATGTCTTAACTCTTTTTTTACTTCTAAGTCAGCATTCCGCCGCAAATATTAATGCACTGGCCTGTAATATAGGAGCTCATATCGCTTGCTAAAAACAACGTTAAGTTAGCAACATCTTCCGCAGAGCCGCCTCGTTTTAAAGGAATGGAATCTCTCCATTGTTGTACTGTTTTTTCATCCAAGGCACCTGTCATTTCTGTTTCAATAAAACCG
>JANYGK010000093.1 GCA_025362395.1 Bacteroidota bacterium | reverse complement strand
ATTTAATCCTCTTATGTATCTCATAATGTTAGTAATTGTGCGGTTTGTTTTGCCAATTCAGTGCGAACTACAAGCCCATTAGTTAGGAGCGGGGTCACTTGGAGTTGGCGAATTGGATTGAATTTTTCTTTCTTTTTGTTCAAACAAAAAAGAATGAAGGAAGATAAAATTGAGCAGTGTTTATTCTGCAACAACCGGCATCGGTATTTCATAGATAATATTACATACGAATGAAAAAACTCTTACACATATTTCTGTTATGCCTTCCCGGGCTTTGTTTCTCACAGGAAAACAAAACACTGACCTTTAACTTTGACAGTACCAAAGTATATGTAAAATATCCTGACATATTAACCGTACTTAAAAAACGAAACAAAAAACTAATTGAAGTCTGTAAGCAGACTAAAAAAGACACCTTGGTATTTGACGGTACCACGCTATTTCTTGGCAAACACAATGACTCTTTGATTATTGAGGCCGATTATGAACTGTTTACCTTGATCGATCAAAAAAAAGGAAAGATTATTTATAAGGGACAAACGGTTACAGGTTTTTATACTAAAAAAGTGAAGCTGGTAAAAGGCGGTAAAAAATACTTTGTGGGAATCTATTACTACGATGCGCTTTCAACAAAACATTTTATGACACGGGTACTTTTTCAAGACTTACATCCCGTGCCTTTTCCGCATTTTTAATGTATACTATAAACTTATTTTATGGTACAGCTTATATCTATCACGGTTGGCGGTGAAGAAGTTTCAGTATGTTGGGCATGGTCGTTGGTACAGGTTGTTTGAGCATCGCTCTTTTTCCTTGTTTTGTAAGTATAAGAGGTATAGCTCGTGCCATAAGAAGGCTCGGTGTTTGCAACTCCGGCATTTACGGTAACGTCTCTTTTACATTCGCAATCGTAACTTTTTTTGCAGGATAGTAATGATATTGCACTTACAAAAACTAAAACAACAACTTTCTTATTTGTACCAATCATAATTAGGTAATTTAAGGTTACATTAAAAATATAATAAATTATGCATGAAATTACTTTTCCTCCTACTGCCGAATCGGACGACGATCGTATTTAATCCCTTGTAATTAATACATGCCTGAGGTTAAGCGTATCATTTTTATTGGAAAGTAACTGAATAAAATGAAACCCGAATTGCGTTTCAAACACTTCCGAAATTTCGCCGGGCTTTAGGCTGTATGCTACCTTTTCAAATTCGGCAACCATAATACCCTTAACAATGCCATCATATTCTCCCCCATTACTTGCCGAACCAGGGTCTTCACTATAAAGCTTAGCTATACTTGCCATGCTTTCACCTTTTATCACACGTTGCCGGTAGTATTCCGCCAATTTTTTCGCATCCTTAGGTAATGCTTTACAAGGTATGTTTATTTTGGAATACCTATTCTTTAACTCAACGGGAGCCGGTTTAAGCGCCATTAATAGTACCGGGGCGGCAAGTAGTAGCACTAATTTTTTCATGTTATGGTTGGTTAAGGTATAATAAAAAGGACGCTCGCCTTTGTAAAAACATAAAACTAGGAGGGATCCTCTTTTAATTAATATGTATTGTATGGAGGCATTATAAAAATAAACTTTTTAGTGGATGTAATCAAAATAATATGCAACAAAAAACCTTCTTCGACTGCCGAAGAAGGTTTTTAAGAAGGAAGGTTAAAAAAGCGTCAATTAATCACGCCTTTTTTTATACCACATGCACCATGTGCGGATCGCTGTAAGCTTGTTCTTCATCACGAATTACCGCTTTTACCCTGAACCAGTATTTGTTGCCCGGAGTTAAGCCCGCGGTACCGGTACCGGTGGTATTGGTAACTTTAAGCTGCTGCCATACATTTACGTTGATAGGGTCGGCAATTATTTCCCAAATATAAGCGGCATGTGTCCCCGCGTAAGGACTCTCTAACGTAACACTGCCTGATAATTGACCCTGTAAGGCGTTAAATACTTTGGGACTTGTTGATGAGGTTTGTCTTAAAGCAAATCCGCTGCTTACGGCTTTGGCTTCATCATCATTACATTCAAGCTCCACATGCGCTTTTAACGCGTTCAGCACTTTTTCTATGTACATTACCTTGCTTTTGGTATTACTGCTGTTTGGCACCGAGGCTGTAATAGCGGTATGCAGGTCGTTAATGCCGCTGTTTAACTGTGTAACATAATTTATGGCGTTAGGGTAATTTACATTCCCGTTCATGGCCATATAAATACTGTTACCATATACTTCTGTCCCGCTTGGGTCGAGGCCTCCTAAATTTAAGGCCAGTTTAATTCGTTTCATTTTTTTGTTTTTAAGTGAATTTAAAGTTATACCTCTAATGAGTAGACAAGGGGAGGCATGGTTAGACTTGCAGGCAAACTTTTTTAGTATATTATAAATTCACCTATTATTGCTTTATAACGAAGCCGGTACTAAAAAAAGTACGTGGTTTAACATTTTTAACTTTAGTAATTGATAACCGGTCGTTAATTGCCCATAACCGGTAAATAATAATAAAAATTTGTCCGGATAAAAAGTTTAGCGCGGCGAATAAAAGTTTCAGGCCGTACAGAAAAGTTTCTGGCCGCACAGAAAAGTTTCAGGCTGCAATTAAAAATGTTGCGCCGTTGGGAAAAGCGATTTGTTTTTCGCTATAGTTCCGCTCCGCATGCTAAAGGCACTATGTGTTTACCTTTAGTAAATTGTTTTTTGCTAAAGTTTTATGCCACCCGGTAAAGGCATTGTGTGTTTACCTTTAGTAAATTGTTTTTTGCAATAGTTTCGCGCCGCCCGGTAAAGGCAATGTATGTTTAGCTTTAGTAGTTGTTTTTTGCTAAAGTTTTATGCCATTCGGTAAAGGCATTGTGTGTTTACCTTTAGTAGTTGTTTTTTGCTATAGTTTTATGCCGCATGCTAAAGGCACTATGTGTTTACCTTTAATAAATTGTTTTTTGCAATAGTTTTATGCCGCCCGGTAAAGGAAATGTATGTGGCATGGCGATAAACCAAGGTTGTTTTTGAGGTTCAGCTATAATGATAAAGCCATAATGTTTGTGAAAAATAAGTTAAACGCTTTATGGAGCAATACTCATAAGGCATGGCCTATAGAGTATACACCGGAAGCGGAGAACAGGCTTATTATGTTATTTAATATTAACAGGCTTATACAGGAAATTTTGGGACACAGCCGGAGTACTACAACTTAAATATACACCCATGTATGCAATAAAAGTATACAAAAAGCTGTTTCGCCTTTTGATAGTTTATAAAAGAATGATTAGTTTTATAGAACTGCTAATAGGACAAAACATCAGGCAATCTTGCAAAAATAACAAGATAAGCTGTATAAAGTTGGGAGTATATGGTAGTTATGGTGCAATTTTGCGTTGATCGACGTTTGAAGGCGGTCCATTTTTCAAGTTAACAGCGCTAAAACAACAGTATTTTTAATATTCAGCTACGTAGAGCAATTGATTTTCAACGAATTTTTCCAGAGCTAAGTCGTTGCGATTGA
>JANYGK010000086.1 GCA_025362395.1 Bacteroidota bacterium | reverse complement strand
CGATCTTTTTAAAACAGACATCGGTACTATACGAACAGACATACAAGTTAACAGCACTTCAAAAACAAAACCCGTTAAATATTCAGGGTCTATAAGTACCACTAATTTTAATTTCTCAAAACTCCTTTCAGGCTCTAAACTTTTAGGCCCCCTATCTTTAAATGCAAAAATAAAAGGTGAAGGGTTAACGTTGGAAGAGTTGGATACTCAGTTTGACGGTACAGTAGAGTCTATTACCTACAATAATTACAGGTATGATAATTTAAAGATAGACGGTTTATTAAAAAAGAAAATCTTTAAAGGGCAGTTAGTCAGCAGGGATTCCAGCGCTAATTTTGATTTTAATGGAACAGTTGATTTCAATAATAAATTACCTAAGTTCGATTTTATATCCACCATTAATAATTTTGATCTTCAAAAAACAAACTTTGCCACCTCGCAATTAAAAGGCCGTATTTCTTCACAGATCTTTATAAACTTAAACGGTGATAATATTGATAACTTATCGGGGCAGGTAAACTTTGATAACACAATTTACACCGACAGCATTAAGCACTATAAACTTTCAACCTTTAACCTGGAACTTAACCAGGAGGATATTGCGAAATCCATAAAATTAAGTTCCAATATCGTAAATGCACAATTAACAGGCAAATATAAACTCAGCACCTTGCCTGATGCGTTTAAACAATATCTTAATTCTTACTTTCCTACTTTTGTAAAAACGAAGTCACGTTACATTTATAGTGACAAGGCTGAGATAAGTGTAAAAATAAAAGACTTTACCATCGTTAAAGAGCTTTTTGTTAAAGACCTAATGATAGGCAACAATACAAGTATTAACGGGTCATTCGATGCTTCCATCAGTTACCTATACCTTAAAACAAACAGCGAGCTGATAGAGTATGCAGGGTTAAAATTCAGGGATAATATTATTAATATAAATTCTTTAATAAACGGAATTAATATTACTTATGGCGCTAGCGGCATTAACGTTTCTGATAGTTTTGCTTTTAAAAACCCTTCTGTAAATATTATAGCGAACGATAAAATTTCAAGTTTTGATATAGATTGGAATAACAATAGATTGCCTAAGAACGAAGGCGATATAACGGGTAATATTATTTTTAGCAATTCTTTTGCCGAGGTCGATTTTAATAAAGTTAAATTTATTGTAGCAGACAGTACGTGGCAATTAATTAAACCTAACAGCATAACTATTGATACTTCTTTTTTTGTAACTATAAAACCCATTACATTCTATAATCAAAATCAATTAATTACGCTCGACGGCCGTTTGTCTACAGACAGTAGTGATAAATTTGACATCTTTATTCAAAATTTTAAATTAAATCAGTTTAACGGATTACTCGCAAGCTCACAGATAAGTCTTGATGGTACTTTTACAGGCAATACAGGTATTTATGGTGTGTTTGGGAAAAGAATAATTGACAGCGATTTTAATTTTAATAGTTTAATGCTTAACAATAAGCTTATAGGAAACGCTGAGGTTAAAAGCACATACAATCCCGAAAAAGAAGTAGTGACCGTAAATGGATTTTCTGCTTTTGCAAAAGATTTTGACGGGAATCTTTTAAAAAATGTTGAATTTAAAGGATATTATTTTCCAAGAAAAGAAAAAGATAATCTAGATATTACATTTAAAGCCCAACCGTTTGACATATCATTACTACAACCCTATCTTAAAGATATTTTAACCATTAAAGTCGGTTATTTAAATGGTAACGGCAGAGTAACGGGCACGCCGGCTAACCCACAGATTACCGCTAAACTCAAGTTTTTTAAATGTGTTATGTTGGTCGATTATTTAAATGTGCAATACACGGTAAGCGGTGAGGTAGATATTTATCCTAAACAAATAAATTTTGAAAATATTGAAATGAGAGACCGGTTTGGGAATGTTGCCAATGTTTATGGTAATATTTTTCATAATAATTTTAAGGATATGCGTATTGACTTTGACGTTAATACAAAAAAACTGCTGCTGCTTAATACAAGCTCGGCAAACAATCAGGATTTTTACGGAACCGCGTTTGCATCGGGTAACGCCGGTATATATGGGTTTATCGATGATATTAAAATGGAGCTTAATATGAAAACATGCGCGGGTACGCGTTTTTATATTCCTTTAGACGGGCCTTCAGAGATCGGTAGCAATGAATTTATTAGGTTTGTCACAAAGGATACCGTTAAAGTTACGAAGGCAACTTCAAGCGCGGGGTTTTCGCTCGACTTTAATTTAGAAGCAACCCCTGACGCGGAGGTCCAATTGATATTTGATGAAAAATCAGGCGATATTATTAAGGCGAAAGGAGAGGGGAATTTGAACATGAAAATAAATTCAAAAGGTAAGTTTGATATGTTTGGAGATTATGTATTGACAACCGGTGATTATTTATTTACACTCGAAAACTTCATCACTAAAAAATTTGAAATTCAAAAAGGCAGTGCCATAAAATGGAATGGAAGCGTATATAAAGCCAATATTGATATAACCGCTATTTATAGGCAACGCGCCTCTGTAAGGCCTATTTATCCAACCGATTCGTCAGGCAAAAGGTATACGGTAGATTGTAAATTATTTATGAAAAATAAATTAATGGCTCCCGATATTACCTTTGGAATTGATTTGCCGACCATTGATGAAAATTCACGCTCTGCCATAAAAAGTATTTTAATGGATGAAAATGAATTGAACCGACAGGTGTTTTCATTATTACTCCTTCGTAGCTTTATTACCCCAATAGCAAGCGCATCAGGCGGTAGCGGTATTACTGCCGGAAGCGCCGCTGCCAACACCAGTTCAGAAATGTTAAGCAACAAATTAAGTAACTGGCTCAACGGTGTTGCTAAAAATGTAGATGTTGGCGTAAATTACAGGCCCGGCACAGCTTTGAGCAGAGACGAACTTGATTTAACATTAAATAAGCAGTTGTTTAATAACAGGTTAGTTATTGATGGTAACTTTGGGGTCTCAAACAATTCAAACTCGGCCCGGAGCAGTTCAAACGCCAATAGTAGTAACTTGATAGGCGATGTTACCTTAGAGTATAAACTTTCTCAATCGGGCAGGTACAGAGTAAAAGGATTTAACAGGAGCAATGATAACACACAAGTAATTAATAACGGCGGGCCTTTTACACAAGGGGTCGGTATTTTTTACAGGGAAGAGTTTGAAACTTTGGGCGACCTGTACAGGCTTTATTTAGGGAAATTGAGGAATAAAAAATAAATTATTTAACTGCTATCCAAAACTTTTTTATTTCTATAGTATCCTGATATTTAACCAGTTTAAACTCCAATTCTGCAGATCCTTTAGCCTTGCCTTCAAAATTAAAGACCACTCCCTTTTCATTGCCATGCCATACGGAATTCATATAATCAACCACCGTGTCGTTATATTCGGTTCCGATTTGCCACAGGTAACCGGTGGTATGATCTTCGGGTAAAGTAATATTGAATTTGCCGTGTAATGGAACTGTATTTACAAAAGGCTTCTGCTCAGTAACGTCATAGCTTTTGTGACAGCCTATAGTTACAAGCGTGAGCAGCAAAATAGAGATAGATCTTAACATATCATAAAAATAAGATTAAATTGATGGTTTACATAAATTCTGCCGACAAAAACAGTAAATTTATATATTGGCACAGGTTTTGAATTTACACATGCACAACTGCATTAATAATGAAAAAATTAAAACATATAGCATTAATTACATCTGTATTATCAGGTGTTTTAGTATTATGTTCAGCCGGCTATTATATTTCTCAAGAATCTATACTTAAACAAATTGTTAATGATGGCGGCCCGCATCCCAAAGAATTGCCAATAGCAAAAAATGAAGCTTTTAAAGAGGGCGAAATTTTGACATATCGGCTCCATTATGGTATTATAGATGCCGGTGTAGCTGTATTGGAAGTTAAGCCTGAGGTAATGGAAGTTTCCGGAAGAAAAGTGTATCACATTGTGGGTAACGGGTATTCCAAGGGGTCTTTCGATTGGTTTTTTAAAGTGCGAGATCGTTATGAAACGTTTATTGATAAGGATGCTTTGTTACCTTGGATGTTTGTAAGAAGGGTAAACGAAGGCGGTTACATTACGAACGAAGATTATAAATTTAATCAGTATACCAACAAAGTAGACGTTGGAAGGGAAGATAAAGTAGATGTTCCGCCCGGTACACACGATATGATCTCCGCTTTTTATGCAGCCCGAAATTTAGATTTAACTAACGCTAAAGAAGGGGATGTATTTACAATAAACAGTATTGTGGATAAAGAAGTATTTCCTTTAAAAATACGGTATGTGGGTAAGGATAAAATTTCATGCGATATCGGTACCTTTAATTGTATTAAATTCAGACCCATAGTTCAAAAAGGCAGGGTCTTTAAAAAAGAGGATGACTTAAATGTTTGGATCACGGACGATAAAAACAGGGTGCCGTTAAGGGCACAGGCTAAGTTACTTATAGGGTCTATTAAATTAGATATTGTAAGTACCAAGAATCTGGCTAACCCTACAGCTGAGGTCAAATAACCGGATGGTTTTAGTGTATAAATTATTATAAGGATAGTGTTAAAATCAATATCCTTTTTTTACTTTTGATACTATGGAATTTACTCAGGAAATATTGGATAAAGTTAAGTTATTACAGGAAAAGTATAATTTAATGGGACAGAGCTTAGATGGTTATCTGGATGGACTTTTACTGGCTAATTATTTAACCTATTGGGATTATATTCAACTTGATACCTTACTATCATTACAAAATCCTAAAACAGATTTCCCGGATGAGGAAATTTTTATCATGTACCACCAAATTACGGAATTATATTTTAAGCTGGCTTTACATGAATTAAAACAAATAGCGTATAACGGTAAAAACATGGCTTCTAACGGCCATGACCTTGGTTGGAAAGATACATTGGATGCAAACTATTTTGCGGATCGTATTACACGAATTAACCGTTATTTTGAATCGCTTACCAAATCATTTGAAATTATGGTTGACGGTATGGAGAAAGAACAATTTCTTCGGTACAGAATGGCATTGCTTCCTGCAAGCGGTTTCCAGAGTGCTCAATACCGTAAAATAGAAATTTGCACAACTGATTTTTTTAATTTGGTAGATAAAGATATGCGCCCGTCTTTACAGGGAAAAAATCTTAATGTTGACGAGTTATTTGAACATATTTATTGGAACAAAGGAGCAACGGAATTAAGCACCGGTAAAAAAACATTAACCCTTAACCAGTTCGAGAAAAAATACAAAAGCGAATTTATTGCTTTGGCAAATGAATATAAAGACAAAAATATGTGGGCCAAGTATAAGGCCTTGTCTGTTGAAGACCAACAAAACCCTAAATTAATAAATGCTTTAAAGGAGTTAGATGTGAATGTAAATGTTAACTGGCCCTTAATGCATTATAAAAGTGCGGTAAGATACTTGCAGCAAAAAGAAGGTGATGCGCCTGCCACCGGCGGCACTAACTGGCAAAAATATTTACCTCCGCGTTTTCAAAAACGTATTTTTTATCCTGAATTATGGAATAAAGAAGAACATGAGGAGTGGGGGAAAGGTTGGGTAGAAACCAACGTTTTTAAAACACATTTTTAAAATACTGTTTTATTTATTGGCATAAATATTTGTATGGTATTATAAATACAACACATTACTTATGAATATGAGTGAGAATAAATTAATTCTTCCTAAACCCGCGCCCGATTATATACCGGGAGGCGTAAACTATTATAAATTTAGACATGAGGATTTCTTAAAACGATTTCCTGAAAAAGATCCTCCGTTATATTATATGGAGTACGGAAATAAATACGTAAGGAAATTTACCGATGAGCTTTATGGAAATTTATCGGATAAAGGGAAATTGTGGATGGAAAAAACGAAACTTAAGTTGCAAATAGAAATTGAAAGAAGATTGCTTTATTGAATTAAACGAAGAACAATTTAAAAAATTTACTTTTCAATCTCATGCCAGGGTGTATGATGAAACGCATGCAATGGATCTTTGTTTATCCGATAAAACCTCTATTATTGCCTGTATGGATATAAAAGACCTGTTCAGTGAATTAGGCTTACAAGCGCTTAAGGTTGCACTTCATATAAATTAGATTATTCAATTATTCTTTCCAGATCATTTAAGTAATCCTGTTGCAGGTCTTCATGGAGTGAAGAAATTAAAGTGTTTATTTTTTTTAGTTCCTGCTCATACATATTTACCAACAGCTGGCTTTTCTTATAAGGAATTTTTGACAATTTTAATTTTTCACAAAAATAAATATGCAATTCTGCGGCTAAGGCTTTATCTGCAACGTATTTACAATATTTAGTAATGATACGCAAAAGCTTGCGCAGGCTTTTTTTTACAAAATATAAGTTTGATTGATATTTTAAATCATTAAAATGCTCGTCGATCTCCTCTTTTACCTGTGCAATAAAATTGGGCTTATCATGCGCTTCAAACAATAAATAATCCAGTAATTCTTTATTGTCTTTTTTATATTTAGCAAGCGTTACGCATAATTCCACCAATTGCTTTGGAGGCAGTTCAATTAATTCTTTTTTTAATTCGCTTAAGCTCGCTGCTTTCATGGTCTTATTCAGAAAGCAAAAATATACATTATTAAGAGTATAAAAAATTGAATGCCGAACTTAATCGGCATTCAATTACTATTTTAAATTTTGAAACGAATCGGAATGGCAATAAGAGCAACAATTAATTTTGTGATTCTCCAAAGAAATCTTTTTCATTAAACATAGAGCCTAATATATCTTTAAACTGTGTGCCTCGTTCCAATTGGTTTTTACCGATCAAGGAATGTTCAGCTAAGGCAAATAAAATAAATTCCATGGCAATAAGTTTATCCTGTTTATTTACTTTTGGAAAGTAGGAAGCTGCAAGATCATTTAATCCGGGGATCGTTTCCAACGCGTTTTTGTAACTTTTTTCTGTTTCTAAAAGCATCAAGTCAATACTGTTGCCTTCGCCAAACCAATTAATGATAGGTTGGTACGGGCTCGGTTCTTTTTTCTTTTTTAATTTCGAAGGATCCGGAAAATGTTCTAAAAATTCGTTGCGGATAGCTTTACCAACTAAATTTTGTGCCACTATGGCTGCGCCTTCCTGTTCGCCTTCGTAAACTAATTCTATTTTACCGTTAACCGCCGGTATAATGCCCATTAAATCACTCACGCGTGCAAACGTTTTTGTTTCGTTGTTTATAAGCATTCTTCTTTCCGCCGTGCTAACTAAATTTTCGTAGGCAGAAATAGTTAACCGAGCCGAAACGCCGCTTTTAGAATCTACAAATTCACTTTCACGCGCTTCAAAAGCAACCCGTTCTATTAACGTTGCCAATAAATTGCCTACCGAAATGTTTTCTTTTTGATGAGAAGTTAATCGTGCTTCCTGAGCTGTAATTTGTTTCGACAGTTCAATGCTTTTAGGATAATGTGTTAGGATCTGGCTGCCAATCCTGTCTTTAAGCGGTGTTACAATGCTTCCACGATTGGTATAGTCTTCCGGATTAGCCGTAAAAATAAATTCAATATCCAAAGCAATGCGTAATTTAAATCCACGGATCTGGATATCGCCTTCCTGTAAAATATTAAACAAAGCAACCTGTATACGTGCCTGTAGATCGGGTAATTCATTAATAACAAAAATGCAACGGTTACTTCTCGGTATAATACCATAATGAATAACGCGCTCATCCGCATAGCTTAATTTCAAATTAGCTGCTTTAATAGGATCTACATCACCGATAAGATCTGCTACAGAAACATCAGGCGTTGCCAGTTTCTCAACATAACGTTCTGAGCGGTGCAGCCATGTAATAGGAGTAAGGTCGCCTAATTCTTCAATTTTTTGTTTCGCAAAAGTAGATAGTGGCTTTAAAGGATCATCATTCAAATCGCTATTCTCAACAACCGGAATGTATTCATCCAACAACTCAATCATTTGCCTGGCAATACGTGTTTTGGCTTGTCCGCGTAAGCCCAACAAATTCATGTTATGGCGTGAAAGGATCGCTCGTTCTATTTCAGGAATTACGGTATCCTCATAACCTACAATACCTTTAAAAATGTTTTCTTTTTTCTTTAATTTATCAATTAAATTATCCCGCAATTCATCCTTAATGGCTTTTGATTTGTAGCCTGATTCTTTTAAGTGTCCTAATGTTTTAATATGTATCATATCTAACTATTATTTTTTATTTAACGTTTCTTCTTTTGTTTCTTTCAAAATCTTCAAAAATAAAATCACCCAGTCCTTCCAGGGTTGTGTAAAAAGCCTTGCCATTATTGGCTTCCGTAAACTCATGTACAAATTGTTGAAGGTAGGGATCGCTTGCTACCATAAAAGTAGTGATAGGAATTTTTAGCTTACGGCAGCTTTGTGCAAGCGTTAAACATTTGTTTAATATTTTTTGATCAATCCCAAAACTATTTTTATAATACTGCCCGTGCTCTTTTAAACAGGTCGGTTTACCATCGG
>JANYGK010000081.1 GCA_025362395.1 Bacteroidota bacterium | reverse complement strand
ATATCCTAATACAACCGACGGGTATGAACAAGCGGGTTTATATTTAAGAAACCCTATCGCCTTAACACCCGATGTTGAAAAAGAAGGTGAAGTATTGTTCAGTAAATATTGCATTCACTGCCATGGGCCTGCAGGGCTTGGCGACGGTAAGGTCGGTTTAAAATTACCCGGCGCACCTCCCGCCTATAACGGAGCACTTAAAAATTTACCTGAAGGAAAAATATTTCATTCAATTACTTACGGAAAAGGCTTAATGGGAAATCACGCCAGTATTTTAACACAGGAAGAACGTTGGAAGTTAGTACACTACGTACAAAAATTACAGGGGCCTAAAGAAAATGCCGCAGACAGCACAAAAGCAGGAGCAGCGCCAACAGCAAAAGTAGCAGCAAAGTAAACTAAATAACGAATTTTATAAATACGAATCCTTTTTTAATATGAACACTGATAAACTAAATTTCGTAGTACCCTCTAAAGCAAAAATGACATCAATGGTTTTGATGGCAGTAGGCTTAGTGTCTATCATTTGTATGTTTATGTTTGATAAACAACCCGATGATCATCATTACCACCAAACCCGCGCATGGGCAAATGTTTTTGTAGGCTCGTTCTTTTTTACTGCCATTGCCTTGGGAGCTTCTTTCTTTTTAGGCTTACAGTATGCTGCCGAAGCAGGTTGGGCAACTACTATTAAACGAATTATTGAAGCCGTTACCTGGTATTTACCGGTGGGTTTATCTTTTTTGTTGTTAATGTTTATTTTAGGTCAAATGCACATGCATACTATCTATCCTTGGATGGCGGAAGGAATTGCTACTAAAGGATCTGAAAATTACGACGCAATAATAGCCGCTAAAATAGGATACTTTGGTGTGTTTTGGTGGGTTCGTACCTTATTATATATGGCAGCTTGGATTATGTTTACTTGGAAGTTACGTAAAAACTCTTTAGATGCGGATCAGTTAGGTCACGAAGAAGCAAAAGGCTTTCACTGGAAGAACGTAAAATTAAGCGCTTGGTTCATGGTAGTTTTCGCGGTTACATCTTCTACATCCGCTTGGGATTGGATTATGAGCATTGATACACACTGGTTCTCTACCATGATGGGTTGGTACATATTTTCAGGCATGTGGGTTAGCGCTATGATCACGGTTACTATTTTAATTGTATGGTTAAAACATTTAGGTTACCTGGAGTTTGTAACAGAAAGCACCATTCATGATATGGGTAAATGGATGTTCGCTATTTCTTTTTTATGGACCTACTTATACTTCTCTCAATTTATGTTGATCTGGTATGCTGATATCCCGGAAGAGATAACGTATTTCCAAACACGTTGGGAATCCTACAAAGCTTTAATGTGGACCGTTTTCTTTGTAAACTTTGCTTTCCCTATGCTTATGTTAATGAGCCGCGACAGCAAACGTAACTTCTTCTTTTTAATGTTTGTAGGAACTATTATTTTCATCGGCCACTATTTAGATATTGTAATGGTGGTAATGCCCGGTACAGTAGGCCATCACTGGACAGGCTTAAGTTGGATGGAGCTTGGAACATTCTTGTTTTTCTTGGGATTATTTATTTATGTGGTTCTTAACAATCTTTCTAAACGTCCGTTAGCGGTAAAAAATCACCCTTTCCTATCAGAAAGTTTACACCACTCTATCTAATACTAAAAAGAAAAACATTAACAACAGAACTATAAATTTTTAAGTAAAGTAATATGAAATTATTAATTTTAATCGGACTTGTATTATTGATCATTGCTGTACACCAGCTAATGAGAGTTATTGAGCTATCGCGTGAGTTTAAAAAAACCAAAGAGTGGCAAATCACTGAAAGTGATAACACGTTTAACGGAAAAATGATGCTGACATTTATGTTTGTATTCTTTGCATTTTTCTTTTGGCAGGTTGACCGTTGGAACGATAACTCACTACCCGGTGCGGCATCTGTACACGGACAAAAAATTGATGCCTTATGGGATTATAACATGTACCTGATTATTGTAGTATTTTTAATCACCAACGGGGTGTTATTTTATTTTGGTTACAAATACTCCGGTAAAAAAGATACTAAAGCGACGTTCCTTGCACACGATAACCGTTTAGAAATGGCTTGGACCATTGTGCCGGCGGTAGTGTTAGCCTTTATCATCATTTTTGGATTAAAATACTGGAACGAAATTACAGAGAGATCAACCGACCCTAACCGGTTAACGATTGAATTATACGCTAAGCAATTTGATTGGACCGCACGTTACGCGGGTAAAGATAAAGTATTGGGTTCAACAGATTATCGCCAGATAAGCGCCTCAAACTCTGTAGGGATGGATACAACCGATGCTACAGGAAACGATGATGTATTGATTAAAAACGAATTTCACATTCCTGTAAACAGGGAAATTGAATTTAAAATGCGCTCACGCGATGTTATTCACTCTGCGTTTATGCCTCATTTCCGCGCACAAATGAACTGTGTACCCGGCATGGTTACCGAATTTAAATTTATACCTAACAAAACAACAGCCGAAATGCGTAAAGATCCTTACGTAATACAGTTAATGGCAGGTATTAATAAGGCACGTTCTTTAAGAAATGAAGAACCGGTTGAGTTTGATTATATTTTGTTATGTAACAAAATTTGCGGCGCCTCTCATTACAATATGCAGATGACCATTGTTGTAGATACTGAAAAAGACTATAGCGAGTGGATGGCAAAACAAAAAGCCGTAAAAACTTTAGCGGTTAAAACAGAAGAAAAATCTAAGTAAAACATTGTTGTAAAATAATATATAAAGAAAATGGCACACGATCACACAGCAACATTAGAACACGCAGAACACCACGATCATTCGCATGCACACGATGATGAGCATCATGAAAGTTTTGTAAGCAAATACGTTTTCAGTCAGGATCATAAAATGATCTCCCGTCAGTTTTTAATTACGGCCGTAATTATGGCGGTAATCGCCATGACGATGTCTATCCTGTTTCGTATGCAATTGGCATGGCCGGGCGAAAAATTTGGGTTCATTAATGCGATGTTAGGCGATAAATGGGGTAAAGACGGTGTGTTGAATCCTAATATGTACTTGGCATTAGTTACTATACACGGTACCATTATGGTGTTCTTTGTATTAACCGGAGGCTTAAGCGGAACCTTTGCCAACTTATTAATTCCTTACCAGGTAGGCGCGCGTGATATGGCTTCGGGGTTTCTTAATATGTTATCCTATTGGTTCTTCTTCGCATCAAGCTGTATCATGTTATCTTCATTATTTATTGAGCACGGCCCCGCATCAGGCGGGTGGACCATTTACCCGCCACTATCAGCTTTACCTGAAGCTATGGACGGATCTAAATTAGGGATGACCCTTTGGTTAATTTCAATGACCTTGTTCATCGTATCTTCTTTATTAGGCGGTATCAACTACATTGTTACAATCTTAAACTTACGTACAAAGGGTATGACGATGACGCGGATGCCTTTAAGCATTTGGGCGCTTTTAACTACAGCTATTTTAGGTGTATTATCTTTCCCTGTATTAGTTTCCTGTGTATTATTATTGATCTGCGACCGTAGCTTAGGAACAAGCTTTTACTTATCAGACATTTACATTGGCGGTCGCCCGTTAGATAACGTTGGCGGCAGTCCTGTATTGTTCGAACATTTATTCTGGTTCTTAGGTCACCCGGAAGTATACATTGTATTATTACCGGCTTTAGGTATTTCGTCAGAAGTTATTTCTACCAACTCACGTAAACCAATTTTTGGTTACAGGGCTATGATCGGGTCTATGTTAGCCATCGGTTTCTTATCCTTTATCGTTTGGGGTCACCACATGTTCTTAACCGGCATGAACCCCTTTTTAGGATCTGTGTTCGTATTTACCACATTATTAATTGCCATACCTTCAGCGGTAAAAGCCTTTAACTATATTACTACTTTATGGAAAGGTAACATTCAATATACACCGGCTATGTTATTTTCAATAGGCATGGTATCGTCCTTTGTTACAGGTGGTGTAACAGGCATTATCTTAGCCGATTCAACGTTAGATATTAACGTGCATGATACGTATTTTGTAGTGGCCCACTTTCATATTGTAATGGGGCTTTCCGCTATCTTCGGTATGTTTGCAGGAGTGTATCACTGGTTTCCTAAATTGTTCCTTCGTATGATGGGTAAAAAATTGGGGTACTTACATTTTTGGCTGACCTTTGTATGTGCGTACGGCGTATTTTTCCCAATGCATTTTTTAGGATTGGCAGGCGTACCTCGCCGTTACTACACAAACTCTAACTTCCCGATGTTTGATAACTTAGTGGACATTAACGAAATTGTTACCATCTTCGCTATTATCGGTGCGTTAGCGCAAGGTGTATTTTTATTCAACTTTTTCTACAGTATGTTCAGAGGCGAAAAAGCACCTCAAAATCCTTGGAACTCTAATACCTTAGAGTGGACTACACCAATGGCACACATACACGGTAACTGGCCGGGCGCATTACCTACGGTACACCGTTGGTCATACGATTATAGCAAGCCGGGTGCGGAGCATGACTTTATTCCGCAAACAGTACCTTTAGCCGAAGGCGAACACGACGGAGGAGCGCATTAATAAACAGCTTTAATTGAAGAAAGCCCCAAGAAATATCTTGGGGCTTTTTTATTATTTGAGGTGGCGGAATACGACGCGGTTAGCATAAGTTAATACTTAAAAATTAGAAGCACACGCGAATCGTTTTGACTTGATTGTTTTATTTTTCTTGAGAAAAAAGCCGAAAGAAGATCAAGAATAAACTTTTATTTTCAAGTAAAGAATATAATACCCACTAGTACGGATGCCTGTTTATGTTTTATGTAATTCCTTTGTACCATAAATTATATAACATGAAAAAAACATTTATACTTTCCGTATTCCTTACAACTATGTTTGTAGTTGCATGCAAGAAAAAAACAACCACACCCGATCCTACACCTGCTTCAACTACAACAGGCGGCACCACAACAGGCGGTACTACTACCGGTGGCTCGGCACCCATGTCGTATAACGACGGCTCGGCCATAACGGTTGATTCTGCAAATGCGGTATTATATACCGCTAACTTAGGCGGAGGTGTAATGCACCGCGAAATAGATATTTATGCTTTTAAAGCAGGCAAGCAAGTATTAGAGTTTCATTTTTTACCAAAAGTGGACACACAGCCTGTATCTGCCGATTTTAACAGTGCATGGCTAACCTATTTAACTAATGGTGGCGCAGGCTTGGGAGATAATTATAATGGTACTTCAGGTAATTTTAATTTATCCCTTTGCGATACAGTTGCCAATAAACTAACGGGTACCTTTAATTTTACCGGAAATAACGGGAGCGCCAATAAAACAATTAGCGGGGGCACCATTACTATTACCAAGCTGACGAAGCAATAGAATAAGCCCGAAATAAAAGATAATAAAAAAACCCGGGCTCATCAACCGGGTTTTTGTTTGATACCAATTGAGAATATCTTGCTGCGAATGGAGTGAACCACTCTTAATAAAGGAGTCGATTTTTATTATTCTTTTTACCTGAAGATTCTTTTCGGGAGACGTTTCGTTATTAACGTACGAGGGCCGTAGTACTTTTTAATTTAATGTCGGTTAAGTTTGTTTTGCCCGAACAATACAAAAATTGTATCGTAACTTTTTATCATTTATATAAAAACTAACTCAAACCCACGTCATCACAGAGCTTTAAATAAACCGGTATATTTATTTAAAGTAACCGGGCTTATTTGATTAACGTTGTTAAAGGTGCAAACGCTAAGCTCCGAAGGAATATGCCTGAGCTCTTAAGCGATTATTTGGCCGCATGAAGTGCCATGCAAGATTAGCTTATATACTGTTATTGGCATTGTGTTTTCTGTTTTTAATCTTCAAAAAGAATACAGATGTGCAGGCACAGGTTTATAATTATGCTTTAGGTGAACCCATAGCCAATGCACAGTGGTTTTGGTAGAACGAAAAGAAAGCGGTGGATTAACAGGGATTAATTAAAGCCGCAAAGAAATAAGGAATAAGCTTCTTAATCCAACCTCAGCGTAGTAGACCCTATAATAACACCGTCGCAAGAAACCTCTACAATATAATTGCCTGCTACCAGGTCGCCTTGTCCTTCGCAATAGGTAACACCGCTAATTTCGACGTTGGCATAGTTTAAAGTTTCTTTACCGGCAAAGTAGCCGCTCGATTTATCAAACGTAAATTTATAATTGTCATCATAGCTCTTAGCCATTTCTTTACCGTCGGGCGTTACAATACGCACAAACACAGTTTTTTCGCCGGCTTTGGCAATTTTGTTTTCTCCCAACGAAAAGGACACTTTAATTTTTTGAGTGCGAGAAGCTCTACCGGTTTCACTTTCTTTTTTCCCGCCGCTTTTAAATTTTACGCCTTTAGCTGTTACATTAAAGCAGGTAAGTATGGATCCTTTTTGTATGGTGGCGTTCAGCGCTTCTTTCTCCTTGTTTAAGTTTGTGGTTTTTCCTTTTTCGTTATCCAACTCCTTCAATACATTGTCTTTTTCAACAATTAGTGTTTTATTTAAAGTTCCTAACGAGTCAATGGTTCTTACATAGCCGCGCATAATTTGGCGCAGTGTTTCCGATTCCTTTTTAAGTTTTGAAATAATGTACGCATCACCTTTATGTTTTTCCGCATCTATTATTAATTGAGCAATCTCCGCTTTTTTTGTTTCAATCTCTGCCTGCAGTCTTTTATCACCGGTTTGCAGGTTTCCAAAATCCTGTTGTAATTGCAGCAATTCGTTTTTAACGTTATCACGTTCTACAATTACCTGCTCTTTAATTACCACTTCGGTGCCCGCTTTATTTTTCTCCTGCATATACATCCAAAAGGTTGCTCCATTGGTAATAGCCAACAATGCAATTAAAATCCATAGTAGTCCCGATCTTTTGCGATTGTCTTTTGATGTATTCTCTTCTTCCATTAGTGGTAATTGATTTTATCCAAAATTACTATAAAAAGAAAAACCCCTACCGAAAGTTTTTCACTATCTGTTCTTAATTAGTTTATTTTAACGGTTTGCGTGGATTAAACGCTTTGTGTACTTTATTCACAGCACCTATGTTGATACAAGTGAGAAGTAGTGCCGAATACCCTTTGGTTTTTCTAGGGAGTGGATTAGCTGCACACTCTTTTTTTTCTTAGGTATGGGAGCAGCATCTTTTAAGAATTGCTCTCGTTTATAAAAATATTAATATGCAGTTTCCGGTCATGGTATCCAAAATCATAAAATGATACTGATACTTATACTATACCTGTCACAAATGATAACTAAATAAGGCCGGCCTGAGAATTTATTTAATAAGCAACATAAAAAATAAAGTGATAGGCTTGCGACCCTGAAACGACTTCAGGCGACCAATCTATGAGAGATAAACCTAATCAATCAACGTAAAAAGCAATCTGATACAAAGAGTATTAACTAAACTGTGTATGAGATTGCTTTACCTTATTCGCAAGGACGCGGTTATTAATACGCTACTGTTATACCTAATTTTTTGGCAATGCCTACAGGTAATGCTTTTTTGTGAAGCATAATACTGGTGGTTTTATATAATACATAAGCCTCAGAAGCATAAAAATAGCCGTCGCATTCGTTACGGTCAGTCCCCCACGAATTTTTTACAATATAGTACGGCACCGCGTTTTGGTCTCTTACAAGGCCTACAACATGCATACCGTGGTCATCCTGTGTTTCATAATTATCAAAAGCCTGTTGGCGGTTTTCAGGAGTTACTCTAAATTGCGGTTGAGGTTTTTTTGAAAGGTCTGCTTTCTCTTCATCTGTCATTTCCAAATAAGGTTTTTCAGGAACAATTGCCAGGCCGTCTTTAAAACGGAATCCTTTATCACTTACGTCAGCGGCCCATGCAAAGGTATAGCCTGTAGTAATAGCGTTTTGCATCACTTCCTGAAACTCGTTCAGAGGCAGGTTGTACATTTGGTCCCAGTTCCAGTTATCAGGCACTTCTAACGCAAACTTGCTGTAGTAGGGGTGGTGTGTAAAAGAAGTAATAAACACATAATCATCGGGGTTAATGCCTGTAGCTTCCGCGTACGTTTTTGGAGTATATTCTTTGCCTTTATACATAAATTTTTCAGGCACTTTTCCTAAGTAAGCATCACAGGTTGATTCGATGGAATTATGTACTGCTTCAAAATCAATTTTAGGATTATTATCATTAACCGCTGCAGCCGTAATACCTTTTAAAGTTGCTTCCAATACAGAATGGTTGTGCAGGTCTTTCGGATTTTTTTTACCGGTATAAGCTTCTTCGGGTACCATACCAAACCTGCGAATCACGTGAACTACATCAGAAAAGCCTCCGCCTTCGCCCATATTTGTTTTTCCGTGCATGCGTACAAAATTATCCGCCTTTAAAGGGTAAGCTTCGCGGGCTACAAACATTTCAGAAAAATTATAATCTTTTCCTTTGCCCATACGAATCATTTCACTTTCAAAAAATGACATGGAAGAAAATGACCAGCAGGTGCCTGTTTGGTTTTGGTTTTGCACCGCAGTAGCATCAAGCGATTTTACTACCGTAAATTTGTAGTCGCTGCCCTTCATATTGGTCAACGGATGGTCAACCGACATGGATTGTTTATAATCCGCTTTATTGGTTGCCGGTGTTTGCGCATCGCATAACGACAGGGAACAAACCGTTAGTGCGGATAAAATGTATTTTTTCATGTTATGGGTGTGTTTAGGTGAATTAAATATATTTATTTTTACCGAAAAAACAGTGTATGAAAACACCGGTGGCCGGTTTCCTATTTAACCGGTTGTTTAATGTATTTTAATAAGAATGAGATTTCAAAAACCGCAAACAATAAATACTGTATCATAAAATGGCAGGCAAAGGCTAGAGCTTCGGGCTTATTAACGCGCGAATAGATGAGTACAAGTACCAGGCAAACCAATAGGCGCGCCATGCTCATGGCAAGGGCTTTAAATACAAATTCCTTCGAGTTTTTATCGCCCTTTATTAAAACGGCATTAATGCCCCAGGTAGTTAATGCGAAAAAAAGGGTGGGAATCCAAAAATGGGCTGTGCTTAAATAGCGGCTGTTAATCCTGCTTAGCCCGAACGACAACACTATGCAGCTTATAAACACAACGCTAAACTGTAATAGATATGTTTTGTTGTTAAGCATTATTACTGATCGTCTTTTGGTTTAATGAGGTCTTTTAAAACAAGATACATAGCAATGGCAATAGCGCCTAAGCTGAGTATTATGGTAAACACCGGTGTTTTATTACCGTAATGTTGGTCGAGCTTATGCCCGCCATAGGCTCCGCCGGCTATAATAACCGCCATTTGCACACCCAGGCTGCTGTATTTAGCATAAGCGTTAAGCCGTTTTTGCGGTTTCTTGTCCGGTGCGGGTTCCATTAGAAATATTTTTTACAACGGCACCCATGTTGCAGGTTCCCGTAAAGGTTGCATTGGGTTCAATAGAAATTTTGCCGGTAACAATGTCGCCCAGTAATTTAGCCGTTGCTTTAAGCGACAATAATTCCGATACGTTTATCGTTCCTTTTATTTCTCCCGAAATATCCGCGTTTTGGCACGTTACAGTTCCTTCCAATACTCCCGAAGGACCAATTACCAGTTTTCCTGAAATAGTAATGTTTCCTTTCAGGCTCCCGTCAATACGCACATCGCCGTTAGAGGTGATATCACCTACAATGTTTGTTCCGTTCCCGATCAGGTTGATGGATGCACCATCCTGTACCGAAGATTTATTTACCTTTTGAAACATGATAAAAATTTTTGAATGACGAATTTAAGAAAAAATTTATCTTTTTCACTTTTAAAGGACAAAATAGTTGGTTGTTGGTGAGTTAGAGAATATTTCGCAGGGAAAATCACACAACCTTCCGGAACTTAGCGTTTAACAGCCCTTATTACTTTACAGGGATTGCCTGCCGCAACTACATCAGCAGGGATATTTTTAGTAACTACGCTCCCGGCGCCAATAACGGCAAAGTTGCCAATGGTTACTCCGGGGCAAATAATAACACCGCCGCCTATCCAAACATCTTCACCAATGGTAATAGGTTTTGCAAACTCTAAATTTTTGGCTCTCACTTCATGGTTTTCGGGGTGCGCAGCAGTATAAAGTTGTACGTTAGGCCCAAACAAGGTACGGCTGCCAATAGTTACCGGCATTACATCCAACACCACGCAGTTAAAATTAAAAAACACATTTTCTCCGGTAATAATATTGCTGCCGTAATCGCAGTAAAAAGGCGACCTGACCCATACAGGGAATTTTGCGTTTGGTAAGATCTGTTTGATAAGACGCGACCTTAATTTTTTTTCGTTATCGGGCGTTTCATTTAATTTTTTTAACAGCAAAGCCGCCTGTAGCCGCTCTTCTACTAATTGTTTATCCTGCGAATGATACAATTTACCACTCAGCATTTTTTCTTTTTCGGTTTCCGGGAGTATATTCATACCTAAAGTTTATAAAGTAAAGGTATAACTAAGGTTGGACTGGTTACACCTTTTTAAACAAGAAAAGAGTATTTAACCCGTTAAGAATGATAAAAGTTACGTGTTTAATTTTTATCAGTTGGGTAATTGATTTGGCAACGTTAACATTCTTTTTTTATGTTCTTCAAATTCCTCCTCTGTAATTAAACCTTGGTCTTTAAGTTTTACAAGGTTTTCTATTTTGATAAAAATATCATAGTTATGAGATTCTTTCGGAGCATTAGGGATTGTGTTTCTTACATTAATGGATCGATTTATTAAAGTAGGTTGTTGAAACTGTTTAAATCTTTTATCAGTTTTTTCGTTATTATAGGAAATTATAGCCCATATCATAGCAGGCAACCAACCAATTAATGTACACTGTAAAATAAGGCAGATGATGCCTGCTAAAAATTCCCCCCGAATTAAAAGTGATAACCAAGGCAATAGGATTGCTAATAAAATCATAGTATTTGTTTTTTGAATCCGTAGATTAATTTATCATTGCCGCGAAAACCATTGCGGCTGCGTCTGTATTTTTTTTAATTGTTTTGATAAGTATTGGTCATTCACAGGTTAAACACCGGAGGTACTTGCCCTTATTTTTTACGGGGAGCACTTCACCAATAAGTAACGCTTTTTCTTTAGGGCAAAGGCTCATCAGGTTAACAACAGTTATGCGGCCGGGTGTAAGTGTTTTAAAGTATTGTAAAAACGCGTCGAGCTTATCTTTAGTTTTACCTTCGTAGTTCAGCAAGTAATATTTTGTCCGGCCTGTCTTAACAAGGTATACATCTTTTACATCGTAAAGTTTTTCAAACGCATTCAACGCTTCCTCTTCGTTATTTAGGATAGCTCCTATTTGGTAAGCGTACATGTTTTTTCTGAGTTCCGGGGTAATGCTATCGGTAAGTGTTATAGATGATAGCGTTTTTTTACCGGTGCTTAGTAAGCGTTCAATGGCGGTAGTGGCAGTATCGGTTATAACACTATGTTTGTTTACCGGGGACTTTTTGCCAGCGTTCCCCGCAGGCATAGCGGGGGCATAGGTTTCGGATAACGGGCGGGTGTAGAGGCTAAAAACTAACACGGCAAACAAGAGTGTGCCTGTTACCACCAGTAAGCCTTTATACGTAATTGTTTTATGCTTTAAAAGCCCTTTTGTTTTTAATACGTTGTTCGAGTCCATGCGCTTATTAATCTAATTTTTCCCCGGTTACTGTTCCTTTGGCATCGTTTGCTGTTCCCGCAAATGTGCCCATCAGGTTTTTGCCGTCACCGGTTATGGTTACTTCAATTATTCCTGTTGTTTCTTTTTCTTGTGCCCAAAGTGTATAGGTGGCTTTTAATACATCGCTCTCCACTACACCTTTGCATTTCATTTTATGAGGAAAGGCCTTTTCGTGATCATCTTGGTTTTCTCCTGTGCCGGTAACGGTTTCATCGTTTTGCGTAAAGAGTATCCTTTGCGTATGAGCTTTAATATTGGTAGTGTAATGACCCTGCTTATGTATAAAAATCATGTTCCATCGGCCTGCAATATTTTTGCGGTTGTATTGTTTTATAAGGGCGGTGGTACCCGTTAATACTAGTATTAAACACAGTGTGCCCGAAAATATCCACATGGCGCCTGTTTCTTTAGGAGTTAATTTTATTGTGTTCATGGGTTTATTTTAATGTCCTTATTTATTGCAACAGCTCAATATGCCCCGGGTAATGCTTAACTGTTTCATGTCGGTTATGCGCCATAACTGCTAATAGGGCAGCAGGCAACCAGCCAATAAGGGTACATTGCAGTATAAGGCATACGCTCCCGAACAAAGCATTCCCCCTGATAAAAAAGGAAAGGCAGGGAAACAGAACAGCTAATACCATGGGTTTAATTTTATGCAACTATTTTTTTAGTATAAATGGTTTTTAATTTAATTTCCTTTATGTCAGCTGCATTTACCATTCGTTCAAACGGCTATTCATTACAACAATTACAGGTTTTTGCAGCCTGACACTGAGACCGCTTATACCGTAATTTTTCTAATTTTATTATGAAAAGCGCATCTATAGGTTTTGATTAAATCTATCATAATTTTAACATAAAAACACCTACGGCTACCCGGGGGCGTTAAAACCCGGCAACAAGGCTTTGGTTATGGCTGTACCCCTTTATAGGCCTACAACTCATGTGCAAAATGCTAAAAAATGTTTTTTTTATTTTTTACGACCCCCCTGCTTTAAACCGCTTTTTTCTACCCGAAAGGTGTGCGGCCGTTAATACTTAGGGTCATCGCTTTTTTCGGTGATTTTTAATAATATAAGAGTAAAAGGATTAATTTGAGTGGGAAAGGATTCTAAATATTCCTATATTAGCATGGCGCACTCGCGTTTATTTTTAATTATTGATCCGTTTTCTCCGTTGCTAAAAAATAGTAACATACACCTAATGCTGGCCGACGACCATAACCTGGCACGTCAAAGCTTCAGTAATTATATAACGGCAAACGGCAAAAACATTAAGGTAACCGGGGAAGCATGTAACGGTATTGAACTGTTAAAACTGGTAAAAAAAAGAAAGCCTCATATTGTGATCCTCGACCTGGAAATGCCTTTGATGAATGGGCACGCGACATTAAAAGTATTAAGAGAGGAATATCCTGAAGTAAAAGTTATTATTTTAAGCTCACATTATAATGAGTTTTATATTTCTGAATTAATGATAGCGGGTGCCTGCGGCTACCTTTCAAAAAGTTGTTTTGGCGATGAACTTTTTAAAACCATTTATAAAATTCATAAACAGGGCTTCTATTTTAACAGCGCTGTTTCAAAGCAGGTAATCAGCACCTTAATTGCCGATCGTAAGCTCCAGTATATGATCTCTGAAAACCTTTTATCGAAACGTGAATTGGAAGTGTTACAGGAGATTTGTAATGAAAAACAGGGTAAAGAAATTGCCGATCTTTTACAAATTAGCGAAAACACAGTAGAGTACCACAAGAAAAATATTTATAATAAAACAAAAACAAATACAATTGTAGGCCTCGTAAAATACGCGGTTCGCACGGGAATTACAGTGATTTGATTTTTAATCCATTACTTTTTTTCTAACACCTCAAACTGATCAGGTGCATTTGGCGGAAGCACTATATAAACCCGCTCCCATTCAGTATGGCCTTCTATCATTTCCCAAGCATGGCCTTCGCCGGTAAGGTCATTGGCAATTAAAATAATACCCGGCTCAATAATAAAGGAAGAGCCGTTGCTAACCGTAAATTTTAATTTTCCTTTAAGCGTAATAACAAATTGGTAGCGCGGGGCAGGGTGAGGACGTAGTTCAAAGTCTTCAATATGGTCCTGCAAAAAAAAATGATCTGCAGGAATATGTTTTAACAAAGGAATATGTCCTTCCAAAAATGCGCAGCGATTATCGGGTGTATTAATGAGCTTAAAGGCTTTCATATTTTTTTTATGTTTATGCTATTTTTTTCTTATTAACCGGGTAAGAGTATTACTATTAATAATAGTGGGAATTTTTTTACTCATGAACTATAGTGTGGTTAATAAATGCTTACGTATTGTCCTATTTTGAATGTTAATATTAAACAAATACTTTTATAAGCATACTTATGTGCCGGCATAAATATAGCTGTGGTTAGATATTATTAAAGTAAATTATTAAAAATGATACAAATTTATTTGATTGTTAACGCTTTTTTTTACCTGCTGTTCGCTGTTTGGTGCATTTTTAAGCCAACCGATACTGCAACCTTTTTAGGCTACAACTTTTTAAATAACAGCGGTAAAGTCGAATACTTAAGTATTTATACGGGATTAGAACTTGGTTTTACAGCCTTTCTGGCCCTTTGCGCTTTTTATCCGGGCATTAGATTGGCCGGGCTTATTTTTTGTGTATGCACCTATTCAGCCATAATGATTGTTAGGCCTGCCTGCGCTTTATACTATGGCAATGTATCTAAAGTAACATATATGGTTGGCGGCTTGGAATATATATTAGGTATTTGGGGAATTATACTGCTCATAAGCGAATTAAAAAATTAAACTAAAAACGATAAAAAAATGATACAGTTTATTGAAAATTTACCGGTTAATATGGTTGGCTTTAAAGCAACAGGTCAGGTAACAGAAGTTGATTTTATGAATGTGGTTATCCCAAAAGTAAAAGAGTTGGTTGAGAAAACAGGTAAGCTTAATTATATGTTGGTGCTTGATACCTCGGTTAAAAATTTTACGGCAGGGGCTTGGTTTAAAGATGCTACCATGGGAGTGCAGAACTTGGCTAAATGGAATAGAGCGTCTATTGTAACAGATGTGGAGGCTATCATCACGTTTACAAATTTATTCAGCTTTGTAATACCGGGAGAATTTAAAGGCTTTAAACAACAGGATTTGCAGTCAGCGATTGATTGGACCTCCGAGAAAAAAGATACAGATTCTGTAGCGAAAAATAAATAGTAATTAATGCTATAGGAAGTCTAAGGGTTTTTGGGCAGGAAAATAAAAACCGTATAATGTATTATTAAATGTGCTTATGAAAGCTTAGAGTTTTTGAAGCCATAAAAAAAGCCCCACATTTTTGTGAGGCTTTATACGTTTTTATCGCTATTACTTTACCATCGGCATATATTTCTCGCGATTCTCTATTATGATCCAACTATTAATGAGCAGCAATATAATGCCTACAGGCAACCCTGATGGTGCATTTACGATATGGGTTAAAAGAACCCCTATCGTGATAGGGAAGAGCATAATAGCACCAAGCGCCTTGTATTTATTGGTAATAACCAACACACCGGCAATAATTTCAACAATGGCAATGAGCGGCATCAGCCAGCCTATTTCCATAAAGGCCGTCATCGCTTTCATCATACTTTCAGGCATGTCTTTAGGCATTGGCATATAGTGAAAAAATTTATTCAGACCCGAATTAATATACATCAGTCCAAATAGGAGGCTTACGCCGAATAGGATTTTCTTTTTCATAGAGTTTAGTTTTTAGTTTTCCTGTCGCAACAGGCAGGCAGCGGTTTAGTTTTTGTAAATATATTCATTTTATAGAATAATTGTTTCATCAGCTTTATTCCGGGCTTCCCCGGTATAGTTTTTAGTAATGCACAAGTTTGCCGTTTTATATATTTTATAATGCTAAAGCCTGCACTCTTGCTATGACCTTCTATTATGCTATAAGTAATTTTACCCGAAATTTTAAAGGATGTATCGTTGTGAAATTAACTTTCACAAAAAAGTATTTCATTTAATGAAAAGCTTTTTTAGTAGTTACGGCATCCTGTTAATTCCATCCGCCGCCTAATGCACGGTACATGTTAACCCTGGCATTCAGTTGCTGCATTTTAGTTTCAATCAATTCAAATTTAGATTCCAATGCATCACGTTGCGTTAATAATACTTCCATATAATCTGCCCTGGCCGATTTAAAGAGGCCTGTAGAAATATCGATTGAGCGTGTCAACGCCTGTACCTGCTTTACTTTCAAATCATAACTTTTTTTTAGGTTACTGATGTTCGAGAGCTGATTGGTTACTTCAATGTAAGCTCCCAAAATAGTACGTTCATAATTATAAACAGCCTGTATTTGCCTGGAATTAGCAGAATAGTAATTGGCTTTTATCGCGTTTCTGTTTATCAAAGGAGCAACTAATTGTCCGGCCAATGAATAAAGCAATGATTGAGGTGTTTTTATTAAATAAGCAGGGTTAAAGGCTCCGTAACCTGCACCTGCCATAAGGGTTAAAGACGGATAAAACTCAGCTTTCGTTGCTTTTACATCCAGCTTAGCTGCAACCAGTTCTTTCTCTGCCTGTTTAATATCCGTACGATTCTCTAACAGTTGCGACGGGATTCCTGTATGGATTGTATCCGGTACTAAATCCGTAAACGTTTGAGAATTTCTTGAAACAGGCTGCGGAAACCTTCCTGCCAGAAAATTAATCCTGTTTTCAGTTTCCGTAATTTGTTGTATAATGTAGTACTGCTTACTTTGGTTTTTAAGTACTTCAGCTTCAAATTTACGCACCGCTAACTCGGTAACCTTCGCTGCATCTTTTTCAAGCTTTACTATTTCCAACGCGTTTTGCTGAATCGCAATGTTCTTTTTCAAAATATCCAACCGGTTATCCAATGCCATTAACTCGTAATAAGAACCTGCAATTTCTGAAACCAAGCGGGTTACCATAAAGTTTTTGCCCTCCATGCTTGAAAGATACCGGTATATGGCTGCCTTTTTAGTGTTACGCAGTTTTTTCCAGATATCTACTTCCCATGAAGCGGTAAGTCCTAAAAAATAGTTCGGCAAAATTTCAGGCGTTTGGGTTGTCGGCGTAATATAGGTAACAGCGTCGGTGGCTCCCCGGCTTGTGTAACGGCCAACTTTATCAAAGCCTGCACCAACGCCAACTCCAACGTAGGGTAGGTAGGCTCCTTTGCGGCCTCTTACTTCATTTTTCGCTATATTAATATCCTGTATCAGGATGTTCAGTTCCTGGTTATTTTTAAGAGCGGTATCAATAAGAGCCGCCAGATTTGGATCGGTAAAAAAATCTTTCCATTTTACTTTCGCCGAATTAATACTGTCCTTTGAGCCGTTATAAGCTTCAGGCACTTTTTTATTCTCTGTTTTGCGGCCAAAATTTGGCAGGCTGCAGGAAGCATAGATGAGGGCACTCAGTATTAGCCCTAAACCATTTAAAATTCTTTTATTGCTCATGGTCATCAGTGTCGTTGTGTTGAGTTTGAGGAAAATTATCTATTTGATGAACAAGGTCTTCGGTTAAAGAACTTTCATCTTCATTTTTAATCAGCTTGCGTCCTTGAGCAAGACTGCCGAATATGAAATATAATCCCGGAACAATAATAACTCCGAAAAATGTTCCGAAAAGCATACCGCCGAGCGCGGAAGAACCAATGGTGCGGTTACCCAAAGCGCCGGCACCATGGGCGGTAACAAGTGGAATTAAACCTGCAATAAAGGCAAAGGATGTCATTAAGATAGGCCTGAAACGTACTCTTGCACCTTCAATAGCCGCTGCAAGAACTGTAGCCCCCGCCTTTTGTTTATGCACCGCAAATTCTACGATTAACACGGCATTTTTACCGAGAAGCCCCACGAGCATTACCAATCCCACCTGCGCATAAATATCATTTGCCAGCCCCATGGCTTTAATTAACAGGAACGACCCGAAAATCCCTGCCGGCAAAGAGAACACAACTGCCAACGGTATAATAAAGCTTTCGTACTGCGCTGCCAATACAAAATACACAAACACCAAAACGATAATGAAGATATAGATTGCTTCGTTTCCGCGCCTGGTTTCATCATACGAAAGGGCTGCCCAATCAATATCAAACCCGTGAGGTAATGTTTTTGCAGCTACTTCCTGCACTGCTTTAATGGCTTCGCCGCTACTGAACCCTTTTGCGGGCCCACCCCTTATACCGGCAGTATTATACATATTGTAACGGTTAATTTCATTGGCCCCTTGTTTTTTTACAATTTTCATGAAGGCCGAGAAAGGAACCATTTCATTCTTATTATTTTTTACATACAGGTTCATAATGTCCGACGGCAGTTTCCTGTATTCAGGCGCAGCCTGTACAAACACTTTAAAGAAACGCTGGTATTTAATAAAACCAAGCTCATACGTACTTCCCACAAAAATAGAAAGCGTGTTCATGGCATTACCAATGGTAACTCCTTTTTGCATGGCCAGCTCATTGTCTATCTCAATTTCGTATTGAGGGTAATTGGCACTGAAAAAAGTAAATAACCCGGTAAGCTCTTTGCGCTCGCCCAACTCTTTCATGAAATCCTTGGTAACCCTGTCTAATTGATTATAATCACCGCTGTTGGTTTTATCTAACAGTTGTAAAGCAAAACCACCCGCAGCTCCAAATCCCGGTACGGCCGGCGGATCAAAGAATTCGATAGTAGCACCCGGGATAGCCTTCGCTTTTTCTTCCAATTCATAAATGATTTCCTGCACTGTATGCTTGCGTTTCGACCAAGGCTTAAGGTTAATTAAGCAGGTTCCCGCATTCGATCCCCGCCCTTCCGTTAATACTTCATATCCTGCTATGGAAGAAACGGATTGCACCCCGTCTACTTTCTGAATAATTTCTTCCAGCTTATTCGACAGGTCATTGGTTCTTTCAAGCGTTGAGCCCGGCGGCGTTTGTATAATGGCATACAGCATTCCCTGATCTTCACTTGGAATAAAGCCTGTAGGGACGTTGTTGGCTATTACAACTATACCAAGTGCAAATACCAGAAATAAACCTATGGTCACTAATTTGCGGTGCGCAATTAATTTTAACAGCCCCACGTATTTGTCTGTAACCTTATCAAAGCCCCTGTTAAAGCTGTCGAGGAACCGGTTCAGTAAATGCTGTTTCCTGGGTTGGCCGTGAGTATTTTTTAAGATCATGGCGCAAAGAACAGGTGTAACGGTTAATGCCACAATACCGGAAAGCACAATAGAAGAGGCCATGGTAATGGAAAACTGCCTGTAAAAAGTTCCTACAGGGCCCGACATAAATGATACCGGAACAAACACGGATACCATTAATAAGGTAATGGCAATAACGGCACCGCTAATCTCGCCGATAACTTTCCGCACCGCGTTATAAGGCGAGAGGTGTTCCTCCGCCATTTTAGCATGCACGGCCTCGACGACGACTATCGCATCATCTACCACAATACCAATGGCTAATACAAGCGCAAATAATGTGATCATGTTAATGGTGAGCCCGAAAATCTGGATAAATATAAATGCCCCGATCAGTGATATAGGAACCGCAAGCGTCGGGATAAGCGTAGAGCGCCAATCGCCGAGGAATATAAATACCACCAGCGCCACCAAAATAAAGGCATCTCTCAATGTATCTACTACATTTTCGATACTTGCATCAAGGAAGTTGGATACATCATAACTCACTTCATAATCCATTCCCGGGGGAAAGGTTTTCTTGAGCTCTTCCAGTTTTTCTTTTACCTTTTCAATTACCGCGCTGGCATTACTGCCATAAGTTTGCTTTAATACCAAAGCCGCCGAAGGATGCCCGTTCATGTTGGAATAAATATCATAATATTCACTTCCTAACGAAACAGTTGCCAGATCTTTAAGCCGAAGCATTTCTCCGTTAGGGTTGGCTTTAATAATAACATTTTCATATTGTTTAGGGTCGTTAAACCTGTCGGAATAGGCCAATACATATTCAAGCGCTTCCGCCTGCTTACTGTCACCACGGCCAATCCTACCCGGCTTGCCGATAATACTTTGGTCGCTCAGTGCCGTCATTACTTCATCGGGCGAAATTTTATAGGCGCGCATCCTGTCAGGATTTAACCATACACGCATAGCATATTGGCGGCTGCCTAATATCCTAACCTGTCCTATGCCGTTGATCCTTTGCAGTTCAGGTACCATGTTAATACCCGCATAGTTGAACAGGAATTTCATGTTGGCATTTTTATCCTTACTGTAAAGGTTAACATACATCAACATACTTGGAATTACAGGGGTAATCACTACCCCTTCTCTTTGTACCAGTATCGGTAACCTGTTGGTAACCTGTTGCACACGGTTAGATACCTGCACTAATGCCTGGTTAATGTCCGTACCCGGGTTAAAAATAACCTGAATGTTGGCCTCACCCGCACTGGTAGCATCGGAGGTCATATAGCGCATACCCCATGCACCGTTAATAGATTGTTCTAACGGAATAATAACGGATTCTGCAAGCGATTTGGCGCTGGCTCCGGGATAAGATGCACTCACCATTACCACCGGGGGAGCAACCTCGGGGAATTGTGATGTAGGCAGTGTTTTAATAGCCAGTACTCCCAAAAAAAGAATAACAAGCGATATAACGATGGCCAATACAGGCCTTTGAATAAATTTACTAAACATTTTCTTGCTTTTTTTGAAGAGTTACGTTACTCAACATATACTTTTAAATTGGAGATCACTTTTTTTGCATCTTCATAATCATATACAATCTTATCATTATCTTTTACCTTTCTTATCCCCTCAAGAAGTATCCTCTCATTTTCATTTAAACCGTCTTTAAGAACATAAATGTCCGGCATTTCGGAAGCGATATTAATTTCTCTTGAATGAACCACATTATCCTTACCTACCACATATACATACTTCTTTTCAAGAATTTCGAAAGTTGCTTTCTGAGGAATAATAATAGCATTTTTAAGCGGAACGGTCATTTGAATATTACCGGTTTCTCCATGTCTTAAAAGGCCGTCGGGATTAGGAAATGTAGCCCTGAAGGCAATATTACCCGTTTCGTTATTAAAATCGGCTTCAATGGCTTTAACTACCCCGGGGTACTTAAATAATTGATTATTTGCCATTAAGAGGCTTACTTTTAATAAATTTTCTTCTTTTACATTGGATTTATAATCCAGGTATTCAGCTTCGGGAACATTAAAGTAAACCCACATCTCACTATTGTCAGAAAGTGTGGTAAGTAAATCGCCTTCGGCAATCAGGCTTCCCACCCTTACCTGGAAATGATCCATAATCCCGTCGAAAGGGGCTTTGATATCCGTAAACTGCAAATGCGTTTGAGCTAATGACAATTCAGCGTTTGCTCTATCAAATTTTGCTTTGGCCATAGCCAGCTCATTTGGCGATACCACGTTGCTGTCTGTCAATCGTTTTGTATTTAAGTATTCAATTTCAGCAAATTTTGCCTCTGCCTGGGCTTTTTGCTGTTCAGCCTGGTATATCATGGGCATGATTTTAAACATGAGCTGCCCTTTTTTTACAAACTGCCCTTCATCCACATAAATTTCCTGTAAATAACCTCTCTCCAGTGCTCTTACTTCAATATGTTGTATGGCACGGACCTGGCATACGTAATCTCTTACAACGGTCGTATCTTTTTTTAAAGGACTTGTTACCAAAAATTTTATTTCCTCTTCTTTTTCTTCTTTTTCCGGCTTGCAGCTTGTGTTGCAAAGTAAGGCAGATAGGCCTATGAACATGAGAATTTTACTCATCATAATTTTATATTTTATCGGATTTTTTTAGGTGTGCAGTATTATAACACAAGCCTGGTTTTTAGCTTAACGGGGGAGCAGGCAAATGAAATTGACTGCTTAAGTTTCTAATTCATATTCTGAATGTCCTGAATAGGAGATATCGATTGGATGAGGAATTTGAAACGTGCTGATAGGAAGAAAAGATTTTTGTACATGAGCGGGCAAGCTGCCCGGGTGTTTGGGCAGGGAAAATGGAAGCAAGGTAATTACTATTGCCTGAATCCTTTTTTAAAGAAAGTGATTCGTCGTCGTCTTCATTGTCGTCATTATCATCGCACACAATAAAAGATTTCAGATCATAACTTACTTTTTCTGTGCCGGTTGAAACAGACACAGTTGTTGAGGTTAAACTATTTGGAAGCATGTCAAAGCCTATAAACGGAGGTCTTTCAAAAGTTTTTATGAAAGCACAGTCAACATAATTCTGATTTGTATGTGCATACAAGAAGCTATTCCCGCTCCATAAAAGAATGCAGGCATATAAAAGATATTTGGATAACGCCTTTATCATTTCAGGGATCGAAAGTACATCAAGTTGATTATAGAGACTAATGCTTTTTGTTAAATATTTGCAAAAAAAGGTGTCGGCCCGTGGATTAATAATCGAATAAAAAACCTCTGATTTTCATCAACTCTTGCTTTTGTATCCCTACAGGACTTAATTATCAAAATCTTATGGATGATTTCGAAGCTTTTAAAAATACTATCAAAGTAAATTATCAAGGACCGAAAATAATGAATTTAAGTTTCTGAATATGACCAAAGTCATAAGGCATCTTGACAGTACTCACAAAATAATACACGGTTTACAGGGATGTTTGCAAAGTAATAATAACAACGGACTGTAAAAACCAGAGGTGTATTTACAACCCTAAAAGAATTATGACCGGGGTAATAAATATCAACGGCAGCAGATCATAGAATTATGCGATCACACATTTATCGGAGAGAGAGCAAAGAAAATTTTAGATAGTATGATACAGGATATAAAAACCGCTACACATTGCTACCATTGCGGAGAAAATTGCGAAGATAGTATTATCACGATAAAAGACAAACAGTTTTGTTGCCGGGGATGCAAAACGGTTTATGAAATAATTAATAAAAACAATTTATGTTCCTATTACGATCTGGAGAGTAACCCGGGGATTAATCAAAAACAAATTATACGGGAAGGGAAATTTGATTTCCTGGACGATGAAAAAATAATTGATAAACTGGTCCATTTTAAAGATGACACCCAACAACATGTTATTTTTTATCTGCCTCAAATGCATTGCAGTTCCTGCATTTGGATTCTTGAACATTTGGATAAAATAAATTCCGGAATTATAAAATCACAGGTAAACTTTATAAAAAAAGAGGTAACACTTATTTTTCATTACCCGCAAACCTCGTTAAAAAAAGCCGCTGAATCACTTGCATTGATTGGCTATGAACCACACATTAGCCTGAATGATACAGGTGGAAACAAAATAAAGAAGACGGATACTAAACGAATAATTAAATTAGGAATTGCAGGCTTTTGTTTTGGAAATATTATGATGTTAAGCTTTCCGGACTATTTTTCATTTGGTAAAACAGAAGACCCTGAATTAAAGCAATGGTTCAGTTATTTGAATTTAGTATTATCGTTACCCGTATTCTTTTATTCAGCATCAGAGTTTTTTATATCAGGATACAAAGGGCTTCGGCAGAAATTTTTAAATATAGACACCCCTATTGCTTTAGCTGTACTAATTACTTTTACAAGAAGTGTTTATGAGATCCTGTCACAAACAGGTGCCGGTTACCTGGATTCAATGAGTGGAATTGTGTTTTTTATGCTCATTGGCCGTTACTTTCAAAACAGGACTTATCAAAGTATTTCATTCGACAGAGATTTTAAATCGTACTTTCCTTTAGGGGTGGTTAAAATAAATGAGAACAATCGCGAAACACAAATTTCTGTAGCAGATCTGAAGCAAGGTGATAGAATAAAAATTTATAACGATGAGATTATTCCGGCGGATTCTATACTGTTTCTTGGCAAAGCAATGATTGATTACAGCTTTGTTACGGGCGAATCGCTTCCGGTAGAAAAAACGATCGGAGAGATTGTTTATGCCGGAGGCAAACAAACATCCGGTGCTATAGAACTGGAAGTTGTAAAAAAAATATCGCAGAGCTATTTAACACAACTCTGGAACAACGATATATTTAAAGAAAGCAAAGAAAGATCCAATACGCCCTTTATACATCAGGTAAGTCGCTATTTCTCTTATGTGCTATTCTCTATAGCGGGTATTACCGGTATTTTTTGGAGCATTAATAATCCTTCAAAAATAGGGAATGCTGTTACATCCATTCTAATTGTTGCTTGTCCGTGTGCTTTACTATTAAGCTCAACATTTACAAATGGCAACATGATACGCATATTGAACAAATATAAACTGTATGTGAAAAATGCTTCTGTGATTGAAAATATGGCTGATATTGATACGATCATATTTGACAAAACAGGAACCATAACCGAACAAACAAAATCAGGGATTTGTTTTAAGGGACAGGATCTGTCAGATGAACAAACGCAATTGATACGATCCTTGGCCAATCAATCAAATCACCCGCTAAGCAAAAGTATTGCATCATTTTTACCTTTCAGTAAATCCCTCAACGTAAAATTTTACAATGAATTTAAGGGCTATGGAACATCCGCTGTAATCAATACTCATTTTGTAAAAATGGGATCTGCCGGGTTTGTAACTGATAAGAACAACTTTTCTGCAAATCCGGGGAGTAAAATATATGCGAGTATTGATAATGAGTTCATTGGCTGCTTCATCATCAAAAACAGTTACAGAAAAGATCTTCAAAAAATAGTTTCAGCATTAGGATCGCAGTATAAATTAAAAATCCTATCAGGAGATAATCCATCAGAAGAGCCTTATTTAAAAACAGTATTTGGAAATGCAACAGAAATGCTATTTGATCAAAAGCCGGAAAATAAGCTAAACTTCATTAGAAGCTTACAAAATAACGGGAGTAAGGTTTTAATGATCGGAGATGGATTAAATGATGCCGGAGCTTTAAAGCAAAGTAATGTGGGAATTGCAATAAGCGATAATACCAATAACTTTTCCCCGGCTTGTGATGCCATACTTTCAGGCACCAATTTCACAATACTTAGAGAGCTTATTCAGTATTGCTGTAAACAAAAACAAATTATTTACTCGAGTTTTGCACTTTCCATACTTTATAATGTTGCCGGGCTGTACTTTGCTGTTCAGGGCAACCTGAAACCTGTTATCGCTGCCATTCTTATGCCTGTGAGTTCTTTAAGCATTGTGCTGCTAACAACAGGGTTGAGTTCACTTTACGAACTCAAACTCAAACACAAAAACTGATACAAATCACTTTTTATAATGATGGTTATCATAAATAAGAAAATTTAACCTTCCTAATTTCGCACTCATAATGAGCGCATTCTTTATAATGATCGGAGCAAGTTTACTTTTAGCCATAGGGTTTCTCATAGCGTTTATCTGGTCGGTAAAAAGCAATCAATATGAAGATGATTATACCCCCTCTGTAAGAATGCTATTCGAAAATACAACTATTCAGGAAAAAGATAAAAACAAAGACACCCCCATAAAATCAACAAAAACAAAATAATATGGAACTACAAAAATTTCAATATGACAATAAAACAGTAAAGATGTTTGCTTATGCAACCATTGTTTGGGGTTTGGTTGGTATGCTTGCGGGTTTAATTGCTGCCATTCAATTGTATTTGCCGGCAGCTAATTTATCGTTACCCTATACCACATTTGGTCGTGTAAGGCCCGTACATACTAACGCGGTGATATTTGCATTTGTTGGCAACGGAATTTTTATGGGTGTGTATTATTCTTTACAACGTTTATTAAAAGCACGAATGTTTAGTGACTTGTTAAGTAAAGTCCATTTCTGGGGCTGGCAACTGATTATTGTATTAGCGGCAATAACGTTGGTGTTGGGAAAAACAACCGGTAAAGAATATGCCGAATTAGAATGGCCTATTGACATCCTTATCACGCTTGTTTGGGTTGTATTTGGATGGAATATGTTTGGTACAATACTTCGTCGCCGTGAACGCCATTTATATGTAGCAATCTGGTTTTACATTGCCACATTTGTAACTGTTGCCATGTTACACATTGTAAATTCAATTGAAATTCCGGTGTCTTTCTGGAAATCCTATTCCTGGTATGCAGGCGTACAAGACGCCTTGGTGCAATGGTGGTACGGACACAATGCAGTGGCTTTTTTCTTAACAACGCCTTATTTAGGACTGATGTATTACTTCTTACCTAAAATGGCGCAACGCCCTATTTACTCCTATCGTTTATCTATTATCCATTTCTGGGCACTAATTTTCCTATATATCTGGGCGGGACCGCATCATTTATTATATACATCAGTTCCCGATTGGGCACAGTCATTAGGTGTTGTATTTTCAATCATGCTGCTTGCGCCTTCCTGGGGCGGTATGATCAATGGCTTACTTACACTACGAGGTGCGTGGGATAAAGTGCGCGACAATGTAGGTTTAAAGTTTTTGGTAGTTGCCGTTACTGCGTATGGTATGGCGACTTTTGAAGGCCCAATGCTATCCCTAAAAAGTGTAAGCGCCATTGCCCACTATACAGATTGGATTGTGGCCCACGTGCACGTAGGGGCATTAGGATGGAATGGCTTTATGACCTTCGGTATTTTGTATTGGCTGATCCCAAGATTATTTCAAACAAAATTACATTCCCAAAAATTAGCCAATGCACATTTCTGGATCGGCACATTGGGTATTTTATTATACGCTGTACCAATGTACTGGGCAGGTTTCATGCAAAGTTCTATGTGGAAAGATTTTACACCGGAAGGTCAACTGAAGTGGCAGTTCATGGATACTGTTACCAAAATGATCCCTTTCTATATTGCAAGGTCAATTGGCGGAGCCTTATACCTTATTGGTGCGATTTTAATGACATACAACCTGATCAAAACTATTAAAGCAGGAACTTTTCTTGAAATTGAAGAAGATGAAGCGCCGGCACTTAAAGGTGACTATGTATCACACTCCAAGGATCATTGGCACCGTTGGATTGAACGTAAACCAATTCAGTTAATGATCGTTAGTTTAGTAGTAGTTGCTATTGGCGGGGTCATAGAATTTGTTCCAACCTTTCTGGTAAAATCAAATATACCAACCATTGCAAGCGTAAAGCCATATACTCCACTTGAATTGCAAGGGCGTGATATTTATGTGCGAGAAGGATGTTACACATGTCATTCTCAAATGATCCGCCCATTCAGAAGTGAAACAGCGCGTTATGGTGAATACTCTAAAGCCGGCGAGTTTGTATATGACCATCCATTCCAATGGGGCAGTAAACGTACAGGCCCGGATTTAGCCCGTGAAGGCGGAAAATATCCGGATAGCTGGCATTACAATCACATGGCTGACCCAACATCCATGTCGCCCGGTTCTATCATGCCACAATACCCATGGTTACTGGAAGACCAATTAGACGGGAATTCAACCATGGCGAAAATAAAAGCCATGAAACGCTTAGGTGTTCCTTATCCTGAAGGTTATGAAAACATTGCCTTAAAAGACATGGAAAAGCAAGCCCTGAAGATTACGGCTAATCTGAAAGAAGACGGCATCGAAACTTTGCCTGATCGCGAAATCGTTGCCATCATTGCTTACCTGCAACGATTAGGCAAAGACATAAAAGGAGAAAAAACTATTACAAAAAAATAAGTATAAACCTAAAAATTGAAACAATGAAATTCAGAAATTATTTAGAGGCCATAACCGGAATTGGAATTTATCCACTAATGTCCATGATGCTGTTTGTTGTGTTTTTCGGTTTAGTAACCCTATATGTTATTAAAGGAAACAAAAAGCATTTTGAGAAACTAAGAAACCTTCCTATTAACGAAAACAACCGGTAAATCATGATGTCCATGAAAAAACTTAAACTATTCGGCACATTAATACTATTGCCTGCTACAGCATTTTGCCGGGATGAAGAAGTGACAAAGAATAGTTCCTATTTTTCAAATGCTTTATTTTTAACAATGTTGGTTATTATGATTTTACTGGCAATGCTGATCGTCGCGTTTAGCAGTGCCTTTAAAAATATTGCAGATAGCGATTATTTGATCAACAAATATAATAAGGAGAATACTAAAAGATCAGATGCAGCAAAAACCATCGTATCAATGATCATTCTGTTTTCTTCTTTTTCAATGTTAGGACAAGGTAATACAATTCTGCCAATAAAGGATGATTGGAGAATTGGAGGATTGGATCAGTTTACTTTTTACTTTATGCTTTTCATCGTACTACTGGAATTATTCGTCCTGGCATTAATGTTCTATCAGTTCAATTATCTTGTAAAAACGGCTAAAGCATTATCAGATCTACCGCAAAAGAAAAAAGAATCTAAATTATTATTAAGCCTTACAGATAGTGTTGCTATTGAAGAAGAGGAAAGTATTTTATTAGATCATGATTATGATGGTATTAAAGAGCTTGATAACAATTTACCACCTTGGTGGAAGTATGGTTTCTATTTAACAATTGTGGTAGCTGTAATTTATATGCTGCACTTTCATGTATTTGGAACAGGTGACCTGCAGATTAAAGAGTATGAAAAAGATATGGCGCTGGCCAAATTGGAGGTAGATGAATACATGAAAAACTCTGCTAATAATGTAGATGAGAATACAATTAAGCTTTTAACTGAACCGGCGGATATTGCATCAGGAAAAGACCTGTTTATTTCAAACTGCGCAGCATGCCATGGGAAACTTGGCGAGGGTTCAGTGGGACCAAACTTAACGGATGAGTTTTGGTTACACGGAGGAAGTGTACAGGATATTTTTAAATCCGTTAAATACGGATGGGTTGAAAAAGGAATGAAATCCTGGAAAGAAGATATTTCACCAATGCAAATAGCACAACTAACTTCATTCATTAAATCGATAACAGGAACAAACCCACCTAACCCAAAAGCCCCGCAGGGAGAGTCCTTTAAGGAAGCCGGTATAATTATTAATGATTCTACGGCAATTGCAACAGATAGTTTATTAAAAACAATAGATAGTCTGAACGCAAAAAAATAATGAATAATTCAGATCATAAGCCCTCGCCACTACAAGATGAATCCTTCAGGGATAGCATCTCAACCATTGATAAAAATGGCGAAAGAGCGTGGATATTTCCTACAAAACCACAAGGAAAATATTATGATCTGAGAACTTACTTCACATGGTTCTATCTTACTATATTTTTTTCACTTCCATTTATAAAATATAATAAAGAGCCCCTGTTCCTGTTTAATGTTTCTGAGAAAAAGTTCATTTTATTTGGTGCCATATTCTGGGCGCAGGATTTCTTTATTTTTGGCTTAGGTATGCTTATCTTCATTCTGTTCATTGCATTGTTTACCGTTGTATTTGGAAGATTATTTTGCGGCTGGGCCTGTCCGCAAACTATTTTTATGGAAATGGTCTTCCGTAAAATAGAATATTGGATAGATGGTGATGCCAACTACCAAAAGACATTGAAAAAAGCGCCATGGAATGCAGATAAGATCAAAAAACGCGCACTTAAATTCCTTGCATTTTACAGCATCTCGTTTATTATAGCTAATACATTACTCAGTTATTTGATCAGTGTAGCTCAAGTGCTTTCAATTTTAAAAGATCCGAACGGTCATATCGGCTCATTTGTTGGCATTTTTCTTTTCACAACGGTTTTCTTTTTTATTTATTGGTGGTTCAGGGAACAGGTTTGTTTGATTGTTTGCCCTTATGGCAGAATGCAGGGCGTATTACTGGATAAAAGTTCTGTAGTTGTAGCCTATGATTATATGCGTGGGGAGGATCGTCATAAATTCAAAAAAAATGAACCAAGGATTGGTGGTGATTGCATTGATTGTAATTTGTGTATAAAAGTTTGTCCTACAGGAATTGATATACGGCATGGAACACAGTTGGAGTGCATTAGCTGTACTGCTTGCATAGATGCCTGTGACCACATGATGGAAAGTGTAGGTTTGGAAAAAGGACTGATACGATATGATTCGGAAAACGGCATTAAAAACAAAGTAAAGCTCACCTTCACAAACAGGATGAAGGCCTATACAACAGTTTTACTTGTTTTAATAAGTGTAGAAGTGGTTCTGCTTTCAACACGATCCGATTATGACGCAACAGTGTTGAGAGCTAAAGGAATGCTTTATCAGGAACAACCAAATAACCAATTAAGTAATTTATATACCATTAAACTGGTTAATAAAACACGTAAAGAATTACCGGTTGAACTTAAAATAGAGAATTTTAAAGACTACAAATTACAAATTATAGGCAAAGAAATGATCGTTAAAAAAGAAGCGATCACCGAAGGAGAATTTTTTGTGTACCTCAATAAATCAGATGTTACAGAACATAAACTAAAACTGACTATCGGAATTTACTCGAACGGGAAAAGAATAAAAACCATACAAACCAACTTTTTAGGCCCAATTAAATTTACAAATAAACATTAAAAATTATCATCATGAATTTCGGAGGAAAAATTGCCATCTTATACCTAAGCTTCGTTACATTAATTGTAACATTAGTAATCATGTGTTTTAAGCAGGATGTAGAATTGGTAAGCTTGGATTATTATGATCAGGAAATCAGGTTCCAGGATAAAATAGAAGCCGGCAATAATGAAAAACAACTGGCAAAAAGTATTCAACATAGAGTTTTAAAGGATGAGATCATACTAAAAGTTGATTCTGTTTTGTTGACCAAAGATTTTACCGGCAGCATCCTGTTTTTTCGGCCTTCCAATTCAAAAATGGATAAGAAATATAGAATGGAATTTAAGAATAACGAACAAAAAATAAACAGCAAAGCATTGAGTCGCGGGGCCTACAAATTACAGCTATCATGGGTAAGCAACCAAAAACATTATTTTAAAGAAGAAGTAATTTTTATTAATTAATTATGCAACTATTTTTAGCAGCCATAGCACTGGGCCTTTTAGGCAGTTTCCATTGTATTGGAATGTGCGGTCCTATTGCTTTGGCTTTGCCGGTGCATCACTATTCATCAGTTAAAAAATACACAGGTATCTTTTTATATAACGCAGGAAGAATACTGATCTATACTATTTTAGGTTTACTATTTGGTTTATTGGGCCAGTCGTTTTTTATAGGCGGGTTTCAGCAAGTGGTATCTGTAACCATTGGTATATTGCTGCTTCTATCGGTTATCCTGCCAAAGTTTACATCGTTAAGTTCAGCCGGCACAACATTTTTACATTCCTTTATCAACGCTGTTAAAAATAGCTTAGGAAAATTATTCAATAAGAAAGGGTTACACTTTTTATTTTTTATAGGAATACTGAATGGCTTGTTACCCTGCGGATTGGTTTACTTAGGAATTGCCGGCGCCATAGCATCGGGTAATTATTTAAAAGGCACAGAGTTCATGTTTTATTTTGGCTTGGGTACTGCACCAATTATGTTCATTGTTGCGTTACTTGGACAATTTGTTTCTTTAAAGCACAGAAATGTCATCCGAAAATCCATGCCGGTTATGGTTTCAATTATGGCAATTATGCTGGTCATGCGTGGCTTAAACCTTGGTATTCCTTATTTAAGTCCTAAATTCAAAAAGCAGAATAACACGGTTTCCTGTTGCGAAAAAAATGCGGAAACCAAAACGGTCATCAATTGTTCATCAAAAAACTGCCATTAAAACACTGCTATGTTCTGGAAAAAATATTCATACTCGCAAATAAAAAGTAAAGTTTTTGAAGCTTTAAGCAGAAATACGAATTACCGTACAGAAGACATTCTTGGTATACCGGGCACCTTCCTTGATGCCGACATTTTTTATGATGATGCCCCATTTTTAAAGGATGCGCCATTTCTTTCAACACTCATTGCCAATCCAAACCACATTGGGGTGCATACGTTTGAAGATGAGCATGAGGATTTTTTTAAAGGTACGCAGGAAATTGAAAAGGATCTGATAAAAATCTGCGCCGAAGAAATTTTTTCCGCCGAACCGGGCTCATACGATGGCTATGTAGCAAGTGGTGGTACAGAAGCAAATATAGAGGCATTATGGATATATAGAAATTATTATATACGGGAATTCAATGCTGCGCAGGAAGAAATTGCTGTTATCTATTCGGCAGATACGCACTACTCTATCCCAAAAGGATTGAACCTCCTTAATCTTGCAGGAATTGAAATAGAAACTGACAGTACAACGCGAAACATCCATATAAAAGACCTTGAATTGAAACTTGAAAATGCGCTTGCTCAGGGCTATAAATATTTTATCATCAACGTAAATATGTCAACTACCATGTTTGGTTCTGTCGATGATATTGATCGGGTAACAACACTGTTAAACCTGTTTCATGTAAACTACAAGCTGCATGTAGATGGCGCTTACGGTGGTTTTATTTATCCTTTTATAAAAGAGAATAGCTCTTTCACTTTTAAAAATGAGAACATCTCATCCTTCTCCATCGATGGGCATAAAATGTTACAGGCTCCATACGGAACCGGCATATTTTTAGTAAGGAAAAATTACCTGAAATATGTTTGCACTAACGAAGCAGGTTATGTTAAAGGAAAAGACTTTACACTATGCGGAAGCCGTTCGGGCGCAAATGCAGTTTGTGTATGGATGATACTGCGAATTCATGGTTCAGCCGGTTGGCGTGTGAAAATGCACCGGCTAATTGATCGTACTACATTTATTTGTGAAAAAATGGATGAATACGGTATCGTGTATTACCGTAATCCTGATCTTAATATAGTTACTATCAATTCAGAATACATAAGCTGTAACCTTGCTGAAAAATACCATTTGGTGCCGGATAGTCACAAAGATCCTTTATGGTATAAGATAGTGGTAATGCCGCATGTACGCCAGGGCATTATTGACAATTTTTTATCAGAATTAAAAAATGAAAGTTACAAACGGCCCTTTTAAATACTGAAATTATGCCCTTACAATTAGCGGAATTAGCGATCCATATTCCATCAACTATTTCCTTATTTGAAAAATATGAGTTCAATTATTATCAAAATGGGAGCCAAACATTAAAGGAAGCTTGCGAACAAAAAGGATTGGATTTTAATAAAATCGATAATGAATTTAATGATCTTCAAAAGACTCAGACAAATCAGCTTACCATAGAAGATATGGATATTAATCTGTTAATTGATCGTATCAACGGGCAACACCATGATCATGAGTCTGAAATTCTATCTGTTATTTTCAAAGAGATTCAAACCCTGGTTAACGATAAGAGCATGGATAGAAAGCAACTACAGACACTTGTGAATATAGAGAAGAAATTCTGTTATTTAAAAGAAAGGTTATTGGCGCATTGTAATAAAGAAGACAAGGTTCTTTTCCCAATGATAAGAAGAATAAAATCCTTGCAAAAAGACAAATCACCACAACTAAAAGGAATTGTTGCAGATGTTAAAGAGTTGGTTAAGGCGTTGGAGTATGAACATCTGGAGTCAACGTTGTTAATCGCTGAAATAAAAAGCGTGTTACTAAACTTTAATAAAGCCGGAAATATGCCAAACGGCTTTTCTTCTCTGATGGCACATTTCAAAGAGTTCGAATTAGATTTTCATGTGCACATTCATATTGAAAACAATGTATTGTTTCCGAAAATCAAAAAGATGGATGAATAATTTAAAAGCTGATGAATACGGCACGATGAAAGATTTGATTGAAAAATACAACATTCCTGCGCCGCGCTACACAAGCTATCCCACAGTGCCATATTGGGATAATAACCTGAATGAGCAAAGCTGGATAGAGCAGATCAAAAGATCATTTATTCAAAACAATAAGGATGGCATTAGCTTATACATTCATTTACCATATTGTGAAAGCCTTTGTACTTATTGCGCATGCAATACAAGAATTACGGTAAACCATAAGGTTGAACAGCCGTACATAAACACACTGTTAAAGGAATGGAAACTTTACCTGGCACAATTTAATGATAAGCCGAATCTTAAAGAACTTCATTTGGGAGGCGGGACACCCACTTTTTTTGCGGCAAGCAGCTTACAGTTTTTATTAGACACCATTATTAAATCTTGTAATATAGGCATGGATGCAGACTTTAGTTTTGAAGGCCATCCTTCCAATACTACAGAGCTCCATCTCAAAACACTTTACGGCATTGGCTTTAAGCGTGTAAGTTTTGGAGTGCAGGATTTTGACGAACGTGTTCAGTATGCCATTAACCGTTATCAATCTTTTGAAGAGGTGAAATACATAATGGATAAAGCAAGGGCCATCGGTTACACATCTATAAATATTGACTTGGTGTATGGCTTACCTTATCAAACAAAAGCATCTGTAACATCAACCATAGAAAGTATTATCTCTTTAAAACCCGAGCGCATTGCATTTTACAGCTACGCGCATGTGCCATGGCTAAAACCGGGACAAAGAAAATACACGGATAAAGATCTGCCATTAGCATCTGAAAAAAGGGAGCTGTATGAAATTGGCAAAGTATTATTCAATCATGCTGGTTACACAGATATAGGCATGGATCATTTTGCCTTACCCGGGGATGAGCTATTGACTGCCTTTAACACTAAAACATTGCATCGCAATTTCATGGGCTATACAACTAATCATACTAAATTATTGATAGGATTAGGCTGCTCTTCTATCAGCGATAGTTGGAATGCGTTTTCACAGAATATAAAAACTATTGAAGAATATATAGAAGAAGTTAATAAAGGAAAATTTCCTATATATAAAGGGCATATATTAAATACCGAAGATCTTCAAATAAGGCAACATATTTTAAATCTGATGTGTGTTCACGAAAGTGATTTTGATCAAACCCTCTGTAATCGAAACCTCTTGGAAACATGTAAACATAAATGGGAAGAATTATTAAAAGATAAATTAATTACGATTCAAAACAATAAAGTGATACTCACTCAAAAAGGCCGTTTCTTTTTAAGAAACATTTGTCTTGCCTTTGATAAACGTTATTGGGAAAAACAACCCGAAACAAGCTTATTTAGCACAACTGCGTAATAATATGAAAAAAAACATTAAAACATTATACAATCAGAGCATTGAAATACCTCCATCTAACCTTCATTATCGGAATCAAATTATTAAAAAAAGCTATTATGCAACCTATAAAATTTACAAGTAAGGACAAACACGAAAAACAATTTGTTATTGACCTCAGAAAAAAAGTAAACAATTATTTTAAGCTGAACCATATATCAAACAAAGCAAATACCGCAATGAGAGTGAAAACAATTGTTTTGATTGGCTCATATCTTCTTCCATTTTTTATAATACTATGTGTTCCAATGAACTCCCTGATCGCCTTAGGACTAACCGTATTAATTGGGGTTGGCATTGCCGGTATCGGTATGGGTGTAATGCATGATGCCTGCCATGGCGCGTATTCAAAAAAGCATTGGGTTAACAATTTATTAGCCGGAACATTGTATTTACTTGGAAGTAATGTATTGAACTGGAAAATACAACATAACGTTTTGCATCATACCTATACTAATATTGCGGGACTGGATGAGGATATTGATGATAAAGGCCCCATCCGCTTATCAGAAAATAAACCTTTAAAATGGTACCATAAATACCAATTTATTTACGCTTTTGCTTTCTATGGATTAATGACGCTTACGATGCTCACCAATGACTTTTCACGTTTATATAAATACCATAAAGAAGGGTTAATTAAAGGCCAAAATAAAAAAATGATTCATGAAGTTATAAAAATGGTTTTTCGTAAGATCATTTACCTTTGTATTATAATTGGTTTACCTCTTTGGTTAACTAACTATTCAATAGGACAAATCCTGATAGGTTTTTTTATCATGCATTGGACCGCCGGTATCATTTTAAGCTTTGTGTTTCAAATGGCACACGTGGTTGAGGGAGCAACACAACCGGTTTTACAGAATAATATGCAAAACGATTGGAGTGTACATCAACTCAATACAACATCCGATTTTGCCAGATACAATAAGTTATTGGGCTGGTATGTAGGCGGATTGAATTTTCAAATTGAGCACCATTTATTCCCTAACATTTGTCATGTGCATTATAAAAAACTGGCTCCCATTGTTGAGCAAACTGCCAAAGAATATGGCATAACATACAATTTAAAACCAAGTTTCAGTAACGCCTTGCTATCTCACATACACCGCTTAAAAGAATTAGGCAGAGCTTAATAGATTTTAAATCTATACTTAGGAAAGAAGACATTAGCAAATTACGCTCACGTTAGGAAGGATAATTACTCGATGAAAAATACAAATGCCAAGCGACATTTTTGATCCTTGATGCTCCTGAGAAATTCAAAACTTAATCTTTTTCGGAAAAGAATATTTACGTCTCTCTAGCTTTTTATTTAGTACCAATGGCGGAGATGCCGAAGTTTGACCTTGAGGATTTGCATAAAATATTTAAATTTTTAGAGATTATGGACCTTTCTGAAATTTTGGAATAAATCTTAAAAATCGTCATTTTACGGTTAAATAGAGCAAATTTGATGACTTATTTCTCTAAATTGATCCTAATTTAATAATGCAGACTTGAATTCTTGAGGCCGACCTTTACCAAGAATTTTTATCAATGCTTTTTCTACACCTACATAACAATGAGTTAAAAAAATCTTGGCCGGTAATGCTTCTATATGTTGTTTCGCGAAATGAGCAATCAGAGCTGGCTTTTGTTTTGATTAACTTCTGCGATTGTAGAAGGCTGCAATGCTAATGGAGTACTAACGCTTTCGGGCTTCATCTACTCTTTTAAATGATCTATTACAACTCCAATTTCTTCGTAAAGAATTCCTATCTCACTAATAAATGCCTCAAAATTTGGTTTGTGCATATCAGCATGTAAAGCTGCTAGAATTTCGGATTCATACTTTTTTATACCCGCTTTTAAATTAAACAATTGTTCAATCCTAAAATTATAAGATTTGGTTTTGCCCTGGTCAAAAAATATTCTTTGACCATTTACTATTTTTTTAATTTGTTCACTTTCCATATTTCTTAAATTTTATAACTCGATTTTACAATTTTAAAGAACCAGGTATCCGGTAATCGTTTTCTTAACCATAAAAGCATAGGCGCAGGGTTACCAACAGGAAATCTTAATTTATTGCTCTTATCATCCGCCGCTTTTAATATGACTTCGGCTACAACAGATGGATTTTCACCTTTCGCGCCGCTTTCCATAGAAAGTTTTTCTACTTTTTCAATAAAACTATCGTAAGCATTTGTATAACCAGGTTTTACAAAATGCCTGCTTCGTCCATAAAATTCTGTTTTAATAGCACCCGGTTCAATTATCTTTAAGCGAATATTAAATGGTGCAACTTCGTATTGTAAAGATTCAGTAAATCCCTCAACAGCCCATTTTGTTCCGTGATAAATACTATAAGCAGGAAAAGCCAAACGGCCACCCATTGATGCGATTTGAACAATGGTCCCGTTTTTTTGCTCCCGCATAATTTTAATGGCTTCACGTGTTACACGCATTAAACCAAATACGTTAGTATTAAATTGTTTTTCTATTACCTCATCTGTCATACCTTCAAAAATTCCATCAACACCATATCCCGCATTATTTACTATTACATCAATTGTTTTGAAGTCTCTTTTAACCTCTTGCAGTGTATTTTGAATGCTTGAAAGATTAGTTACATCTAAT
>JANYGK010000079.1 GCA_025362395.1 Bacteroidota bacterium | reverse complement strand
GTTTCTATCCTGATGAGTGTTAACCCAAAAGCCCTGAGTATAGGGCCTCCTACAAATGAAAGGTCTTGGATGTTTTCAAGCGGAATTGTTTTTTCGATATGAATAATTAATCCTTTGGAAAATCTTAAATTTTTATTGGTAATTGTACAGGATAATGTTTTAAAGAATTTACCGCTAAGCCATTGTCCCAAACCAAATACCCAAAACGGAATAACGATAATGCCAATAATACTCGTAATTAAAAAGAAAAGTACCACAAAGAATATATACGTTTTTACTCTCGGGCTAAAGGTGGCTTCATTTAAGATTATTTCATCTGTCATGTTATAAATTTAAAGAATTTGCAAGCGAAAAACACACATCGTTAATATCAAATAATAACCTTTTCTATAGTTTAAATATAAGCAGACTAAATTTAAACTAATGATTATCAATGTTTTAATAAATATTTTATGCATAATAGTCAAATACATAAGAATCTGATGTATCTTTGTCTTAAGTATAGACTTATAACATCATGATTTACTCTTCAGAACTTATAAAAGGCACTTTAAAAACAATTGTTTTAAAACTGCTTGCCGATAATAAAAAAATGTACGGTTATGAAATTACTCAGCGGGTAAAAGAACTGACCTTGGATAAAATCCAAATAACAGAAGGGGCGTTATATCCTACGTTGCACGCATTAGAAGATGACGGCTTAGTAACTACCGAAACAGAGTATATAGGAAAGCGTGTAAGAAAGTATTACAGCTTAAGCCCGAGCGGAAAAACTAAAACAAAAGAAAAGGTGAGCGAGCTTGCCGACTTTATGGAAACCATGAAATTTTTGTTGGATATTAAAACAAAGACCGTATAATACTTTAACCACATAGACACATAGAAAATGTGATATGTAATGTGATACTTCTAAAGATTAAATTAAATCTATGTTTCTATATAGCTTAAACGCCTTATAGTATAAACTAAACCGGAATACATGTACCGCATCAGTGATATACAAATAGATTACATTCTTAACGACATTAGTGCACGTGGCGTTGAGATGGAGAGCCTGCAGCAAAACCTCCTCGATCATATATGTTGTATCATAGAGCAAGATCTCGAAGAGAACGGAGACTTTGAGAGCTTCTACCAAAAAACCATTAAAACATTTTATAAAAATGCCTTATGGGAGATAGAAGAAGAAACCATCCTATTACTAACTTATAAAAACTATTACACCATGAAAAAGATAATGATCGTTAGTGGAACATTTTCCGCAATAGCAATGATATTCGGTATACTTTTTAAATTTATGTATTGGCCTGGAGCACCCCTGTTCATCGTATTGGGTATTGGCTCCTCAAGCTGTATTTTTCTTCCTTTACTTTTTATGTTAAAAGTAAAAGACCGTCAACAAACCAAAGACAAAGTAATATTAGCATTAGGCATCGTTGCCGGGATATTAATAAGTCTTCACATTTTATTCAGAGTCATGCATTGGCCGTCTTCTATGGAAGTGGGTTATATGGGAGTTGGAATTTTAGCATGTGTGTTTTTACCGGTTTTCTTTTTTACAGGAATTAAAAAACCTGAAAACAAAGTAAATACGATCGCCATATCCGTTATGATCATTATGGCTTGCGGGCTTTGGTTAACATTGGTAAGATCACCAAAAGGAACAAAAACAATTAATATAAAAAATACAACCGTCTTTTTAATCAATGAACAACTTGTAGCGACTGAAAAAAAATTGTGTGCTGCTGCCTTTAAAAGTGATTCGGTGAAAAGTGCAACACTAAAGCCGGCAAATCAAATAGTTGACTTATGTGATCAGGTAAAAAGTTCTATAATTTCATTAGAAACGGGTAGTGCTGCAATTCCAAATGATTTTGACTCCAAAGAATTATATATACGTGATAGCGGCTTTGATAATTATCAGCAAGATAAAATTGTCACATTAAACCATCTAATTAAAGAGTATAATACTAAAGCAGATAGTAAACCCTTAAATAAAATAGTGACAAAAGATCCGGACAATATATATGATCCATCTTATAAATACTATTATGGAACAAATGCGGAAGTGCTTAATCAATTAACGCAAATACAACTAATCGTATTACAAAATGAAAGGCTACTAACCTGTAAGTAACGATTATTACACTGATCTAAGAATAAAATAACCCGCCCAAGTTTAGGAAATCTTCGCACAGGGGCAATGATTGATTGAGAAGTCTTTAATTTCTATCTGACGATTGAACAACGTTTTAAGAAATTTAATTCCCATGCGTATTCATCAATTTACTGAATAACCTGTGCGAAGTATTATTCAAACGCTGTCGGAGTTAAGCTACGGCAGCGTTTATTTTAAAGGCTCGTCCAAGTGGTTAAGCCCTGTGTGGTGAATTTAAACGATTGTACCCGCCCGCCTAAACCTTCAATGGCCCTGGCAACTTTAACTTTAGTAACTCCCGGGCAATAAAAAAACATAAAACCGCCTCCGCCTGCACCTGAAATTTTTCCACCGGTAGCGCCTGTAGTAATGGCAGTTATATAAACAGTATCAATCAATTCATTGGAAATAGATTTGGCGATTTGTTTTTTGTTGATCCAACCGAAATGCAGGATCTCACCAATTTTATTTAAGTCGCCACGAAGCAAGCTGTCTTTCATTTGTTGTGCCTGTTCTTTTAAATTATGCATGGCATCAACCGATTTTTCATTTTTATCTTTTACATTTTTAACCTGCTCATTAATAATGCTTGCCGATAAGCGCTGTGTAGCGGTGAAGTACAATAATAAATTAAATTCCAGCTCATAAAGTATTTCGTCTTTTAACTGCAAAGGATTTACAATAACTGTATCATTCGCTAAAAATTCCATAAAATTTATACCGCCAAAGGTAGCTGCATATTGATCCTGTTTACCACCGCTCATGTTAAGGTCTATACGTTCAATTTCGTAAGCCAGGTGCGCGATATCATATTTTGCTAAAGGCAGTTTTAACCATTCTACAAATGCACCGATCAATGATACCACAATGGTAGACGATGTACCGAGCCCTGAGCCTTGCGGAGCCTCAATATAAGAGGTTAATCGAAATGATAAAGGCTCTAAATTAAATTGTTTAATGATACGGTTATACACACCGATAAATAATTCGAAGCCTTCAACCAACTCTAATTCTTTTGTTGACGTTACACGAATTACTTTATCGGTACCATCAATGCAAAACTCAATGGTGCCGTTGTTTAAAGGCTCTAAGCTCGCATAAGCATACAGATCGATGGTGGCATTTAAAATAGCGCCGCCGTATAAATCACTGTATGGCGAAACGTCTGTACCACCACCCGCTAACCCGATCCTTAAGGGTGCTTTACTTCTTATTATCATTATCTAAATTCTCAATATCATTTATATCTTTTGCTCTACCACTAATTCTCTTATTATGAATTAAATCCTTTAAATGAATTATCTTTAATGGGATATTCTCAATCTTAGTACTGACAGCATTTTTGTAAACTTCTTCAAAAGTTAACCCCGAAATTTCTTTTAAAATTTCAATCGAGACCGGAGCTCTTCCAAATGAGAATACATTAAGGTCTTTATTAAACAAAAAATTAATTTCAGTCATATCAAATACAGATAGCCCAAACTTATAGAAAGCTCTTTCCAACCTATGATAATTTTCTTTTGATACTTCTACAAAAATATCCAGATCACCTGTTGTTCTCGGAAAACCGTGAAATATGACAGAATATCCTCCAACTAACACATACTTTACGTTTGCATCATTAAGAGATATTAGAAAATCTTGAAAATCATCATTAAAAATATTTCCCATTTAACGCATCGTAAAAAATGATTTATCCATTTTTATCGGCTTATCGACGGGATAATTATAGGATACGCTTTGCAGATAAGAAAAAATTTCTCCTATTTGTTTTAAATCAAGGTTTTTATAGTTATCAGATTCTTTTTTGAAATCTGTGATTTTACCCGAAGAATGTGCGGTTCGATCTAATTTAAACATATTATAAAGTTACAATTTTTTAAATAAATCAAACACTTCATTTACAAATATCTTCCAATCGTATTTTTGTTTTTCTTTCCTCATGCCTTCTGTAAACGCAGCTATTCTGTTATTTTCAAAATAATCTTTAATCGCTTCTGCAATAGCTTTACCGGAAGAATCTACAACGTAACCGGCAATTTTATCCGGAATAATTTCCGATAAGCCTCCAACATTTGTTACCAATGTAGGCACTTCAAAATGAAAGGAGACCTGCGTTACTCCGCTCTGTGTAGCACTTCTGTAAGGCAAAGCAACCAGGTCGGCTGCTGAAAAATATAATTTTACGTCTTCATTGGCAATAAACTTTCCGTGTAAGATAACACGATCCTGAATTTGGTATTTTTCAATGAGGTCTAAATATGGTTGCTTATCTTCATAAAATTCACCGGCAATCAACAAATTAATATCCGGGCTTGATTTCAATTCATGAAAGGCATCCAGTAACATATCTAATCCTTTGTATTTCCGGATCAAGCCAAAAAATAAGACAATCTTTTTATGTTCATCCAGTCCTAACGCTTTGCGGGCAGTATATTTATCAATTTTCTCACCAAAGGAAGTATATAAGGGATGTAATAAATATTTTTTGTGCGGTGTTGTCGTAAACTTTTCAAGATCCTTCATTACCGCTTTACTCATAGTTACAAAACCATCGCAGCCGTTGATAAAATATTTAGAAAAGGCAGCGTCACCGATCCTTTTTTCGTGAGGAATCACATTATCGGTAATTGCTAAAACTTTTACGCCGCTTTTACGAACCATGCGAGCTATGCTTCCCAATGCAGGCCCCATAAAGGGAATCCAAAAACGAAAGACGATAAAATCAGGTTTTTGTTTTTTAATGAACCTTGCCGTTTTGATCCATGATAAAGGATTGACTGAATTGATGAGAGTATGGATCTTTAAATGTTTAGGAGCAACACCTGAGGTATCAAACTGCGTGCTCCCGGGAAATAAAAAGCCGGGGTATTGTAAACTGTACGAAATAATTTCGCAGGAATGTCCCTGTTCATTAAACGCGTTACAGAATAATTCGTCGAACGTTGCTAAACCGCCACGCAAAGGGAATGCAGGACCTATAATAAAAATTTTTGCCACGAATAAAATTTATTTTTTTCCTACTACTAGTTCTATCAAATCTTTTTCCTGCAAATAAGTATTTGCTAATGCTTTTATTTCTTCGGGAGTGATTTTTTTAACCGCGTCAAAATATTTTTCAAAATAATCGTAATCTAAACCAAACTCCCAAATAGCTTTGAATTTATCTGCTAAGGCATAAGGGCCGTCCACACTTCTTAAGAATTGCCCCAATATATAGTTACGAACCGTTTCCAATTCTTCCGGGTTAACTAAATGGTCACGTAATAATTTTATTTCCTTGTAAATTTCCTCCAATGTGTTATTAGTGACATCTGCTCCTACTTCGGTTGAGATAAAAAAGTATCCGCCATTTACCAATGAGGATAACCCGCTTCCTATACCATAAGTGTAGCCTTTATCTTCGCGGATATTAGCCATTAAGCGTGAACCGAAATAGCCGCCCAAAATAGTATTCAACACCTGGAATTTAAAATAATCAGGATGCGTTTTATTAAATAACGTTCTCCCCACTCTTATAGCAGACTGAATAGCATCAGGCTTCTCAATAAAATGCTTTCGTTCAGAGCTTGTGCTTAATTTTGTAACAGGCGTATTTATAGGCTGTACATCGCCCCAGGTAGTTTGCCCGAAGAATTGGTTCAGCACCTGAATTAATGTTGCCGGTAATTTACCCGAAGCCACAATGGTACAGTTTGAAGAATGGTAATGTGATCTGTAAAATGATTTGATCACGTCTAAATTTAATTTATCGAAATCTTCTGTTTTTACATCTCTTCCGTAAGGGTGCTGTTCTCCGAATAACAATTCAGTAAAGCGACGTCGCGCTAATACATTTACTTTTTGAGAATTAACTAAATGTTTTTGTTTTTTATTAGAGATATAAATATCAAATTCATCTTTCGGGAATGTAGGATATTTAATGATCTCTTCCACATAATGAAGACTTTTATCAAGGTATTTATTTAAGCTGAACAGCGCAAGTGCAGAGTAATCCTGATCTACAGCGCATTCAAAAAAGGAACCGAAAAAATCTATTTCATCCGATAATTGATTTGCCGTATAACTCTTAGTTCCTGTTTCCAGTAAATTATTTGAAGCTGATGCCACCAAAGGTTGATCCTGGTAGTACATACCTGCTTTAAAAATAAATTCAATTTTAGTAAGTTCCTGCGAACCGCTATCGATTGTGTACACTTTAATTCCGTTATCTAATGTAGAAGATTCGGCGTGTTGTATATCAATTTTATCGATCGTTTTAAAATCGGGTGCTAATTTTCTGTTCAATGTCATGGCTTAAATTTACAGTAATTAGGTGAAATAATATGCTTTATTCACCGGTTAAGTTGAACTTATTTGAAATGTTTAACAAGGAAAAATCAGGGCAAATAAAATTCGCCGGAGGAAAAGAAATTACAGCGAATCTTTGATATTAAGCAACTGATCTTTGATATTTTTTAATTTACCAATGACTTCTATTTTAACCTGATCCGACTCTTTAAACCCACCTTTAAGCTTGTCCTTAGCGCCCTGCAGGGTATATCCTTTCTCTTTTACAAAATGGAAAATAAGTTTGAAATTTTCAATATCTTTTTTGGTGAAAAGACGATTCCCTTTTTTGTTTTTAGAAGGGGCAATGATGTCAAATTCTTTTTCCCAAAAGCGGATCAACGATGTGTTTACATCAAACATCTCAGCTACTTCGCCAATAGAGTAAAATAATTTTTCTGTTTCTTTTTCTTCCAATAAAGCCATTAATCAAATATAAATAACTAATACTTTCCGGGCTTTAAACGTTTTCAACAAAAAGACACATTGAATTAACATTTTCAAAAAGATTAAAGATGTAAGACCTAAGATTTGAGATACGTTTCTCACGTCCCAAATCTTTTATCTTAAATCTTTTTTATTTTTTCTCACTTACTACTTCGAAAGGAATCGTTAATGTTTCGCCTGTGTTATCAGATATAGAGAGTATATGCTTTCCTTTGGAAGGGTTTAGTCCCAACTGATGGATCTCTTTTGTTGTACCGATCAATACTCCGTCTAAATGCCAGAACACCACATTAGAAGAATTGCGGTGTGCTATTTCAAATACTGTTTTTCCTTGTTCGCCGCTCAGTTCATAAGGTATATAGATCACCGTTCCCGGCTTCGGATAGATCATTTCCATTGATTTTTCAATTTCCGGTTCACAGCCGTTTTTATATGGCGGTAATATTTTATAGGTAGGATTTTTTATTTTATAATAATATTCCAAAGTCGGCGGCAACACAAACCATGATTCCGTTTTCATATCCAACGGAGAAACGCACGCATCAGTCACCCTATATTGTCCGGTTGCATCTGTATGAATCGGTTTATGATATGTACAAACAGTAGCAATATTGCTTTTTTTAGGAATCCATTCTTTTTTAGTTTCAGTGCAATAAGAAGAAGGCAGGCAACCACTTTGCTTGCATACTAATACCTGTTTTATATCTGCTGCCGGCATTTTAAACCATTCTGCATTTGGCAACATCCCAAAAATTTCAAATAAAATAGGCGCAGCAGCAGAAATCCCTGTAAGACCCGGACGCCCCTCTCCGTCTGCATTCCCTACCCAAATTCCCACTACGTAGTTGCTTGAAATACCTATTGCCCAACCATCTCTAAAGCCAAAGCTTGTTCCTGTTTTCCAGGCTATTTTTTGGGAATTCCCTAAACGTCGCCAGCTTGCATCAATATCGGGCCTACCTACTTCTGCCATAGCTTCAAAAGTAAGCCATACAGAGGAAGCCGATATGACAGGATCGGATTGCGAATTGATGTTTTCGGATTTTATAGGATGATCAACATTTAAATAGTGAGGTTTCTCCCAGTCTGCATCAGAGTAAGTTCCTGAAACGTTATATCGTTTTAATACCCTTGCCATGCTTGCATAAGCGGAGCACATATCCCATAGTTTAGATTCACCGCCGCCAAGTATTAATGACAAGCCATAGTTATCGGCTGAACGGTTTATGGAGGTTAAGCCTATTTGTTGCAAGCGGTCCAGGAACTTTTCAATGGTATATTGCTGCAATAACTTAACTGCCGGAATATTCAAACTCCTTGCTAAGGCTTGCTTAGCAGGTACGGCGCCGTCATACGTAAAATCAAAATTTTGAGGGACATATCCTGCAATTTGTGTAGGTATATCAGGCACCAACATACTTGGCATCAATTGCCCGTCATTCAGCATAAAGCCATACAAATATGGTTTCAGGAGGCTTCCTGTGCTTCGGTTAGACGTAATCACATCCACATCTTCCCCGTGAGGCTCTTTATCTTTAATGGGCGTATTACCAATATACGACACCACTACATTTTTACGAATGTCAATGACCAGCGCGCAAAGGTTATGCACTTCATTTTGTTTCAAACGTAAACCGTGTTTTGTCAAAATTTCTAATAGCCTGTTTTGGATATCTGCATTTAAGGTGGTGCTGAAATTATTTTCACCGGCATGGTCATTTACTGCGCGGTTCAATAAATGCCTTGCTTTATTAGGTAAAGGGAAAGGCTTCTCCGGCAAGGGTTCGCGAATAGCAAGCTCATACGTTTCCCGGTCAATGAATTTAAGGGTAACCAATTTATATAATAATTTATTGCGTTTTTGCTTAAGCCTTTCTTTATTTTTTCCCGGGTAAATAATAGACGGAGAATTAGGTAATACCGCCAAAGTAGCGCATTCGGCCCAAGACAATTGCGAGAGCCTTCTTCCGAAATAACGCCATGCCGCGGCATCCACTCCTACTACGTTAGTTCCGAATGGTGCATGTGAAGCATACAATTTAAGGATCTCCGGTTTAGACCATGTTAACTCTAATCTTAAGGCCATCGCTAATTCTATTAATTTTTCGAAGTACGTTCGTTTTTGATTTTTGCGGATAAGCCTCGCCAATTGCATGGTAATAGTGCTTCCGCCGCTTACAATTTTTCCTGCTTTCCTGTTTTGCTTAACGGCACGCCATACAGAGCCCGGGTTAATACCGGGATGTTGCAAAAAATAGTGGTCTTCAAACGCCAGTATACTTGCTATAAATTTTGGGTTCAGGGTTTCTGATTCGGGAAAACGCCACTGGCCATCGGTTGAAATTTTTGCTGACAGCAAATTGTTTTGATCATCATTTAGAATGACTGAATATGAATCGGAAAATAATGGTTTTGGCAGACAACACAAAAACCATACTACCGCTACAAAAGCAATGCAGAGCAGTCCTATTTTTTTTTTATGTTGTTTAAGGAAATACAAGAGAACCCGGTTAATAACGGACTAAATGGTCACATCAAATTTATGTTAAAAACCCGATATTTAATCATAACGACGTCGCAATTGTTATATAGGTCTAAAAAGCCGGTTTTATACTTATAATACCGTAACTAAATAGTAAATTTACATTTTGAAATTATGAGCGATAAAATTGAACACGAGTGTGGTGTAGCGTTGATCCGACTACTTAAGCCTTTAAGCTTTTACAAAGAAAAATACGGCAGCAGCAGGTATGGTTTACATAAAATGTACCAGCTGATGGACAAAATGATAAACCGCGGACAGGATGGCGCCGGTATTGCCACCGTTAAGCTTGATGTTGAGGCGGGAACAACTTATATTGACAGGCTACGCTCCATTGAACCGAAAGCTACACAGGATATATTTTCGAAAGTAAACGACTTATATATCAATGCCAAGCAAAAAAATCCGGAAGCATACAATGATATAGAATGGCAAAAGAAAAACATTCCGTTTATGGGAGAGTTGATCTTAGGGCATTTACGTTACGGCACTTACGGAGGCAATAATATACAAAGCTGCCACCCGTTCAGAAGACAAAATAACTGGATGGCGCGCAATTTATTAGTAGCCGGGAATTTTAATTTAACCAATGTTGACGAGCTTCTCGGGCACTTAATTGAATTAGGGCAACATCCTACTGTAAAAGCAGATACCGTTACAGTGATGGAAAAAATAGGTCATTTTTTAGATAAAGAGAATGATCGTTTATTTAAATTATTCAAAGAGAAGGGGATGAATAATTTTGAAATTTCAAAAGAAATTCAAAAAAATATTGATGTTACTTCTATACTTACTGAGAGCAGCAAACGTTGGGACGGTGGCTACGTAATGGCGGGCATGATGGGGCACGGTGATGCCTTTGTGTTGAGAGATCCTAACGGTATACGACCTGCCTATTTTTATAAAGATGATGAAGTGTTGGTTGTAGCCAGTGAAAGGCCCGTGATACAAACGGTTTTCAATGTAAATATTTCGGATGTTAAAGAACTGAAACCCGGACATGCAGCCATTATTAAAAAAGACGGTACTTTTACGGAGGAGCAAATTATTGAACCTTTAGAGAAAAAAGCATGCTCCTTTGAACGCATTTATTTTAGCAGGGGCAATGATGCCGATATCTATAAAGAACGCCAGCAATTAGGCCGTTACTTAGTGCCGCAGGTTTTAAAGGCTATTGACTACGATTTGGATAATACGGTTTTCAGTTATATTCCCAACACTGCAGAGGTTGCTTTTGGCGGCCTTGTAGAAGGAATTGACGAACACGTTAATAAAATTAAAGCAACTGAAATTTTAAAGTTGGGAGCTAACGTTTCGGAACCTGCCTTAAGTAAAATTTTAGCAAGCCACCCGCGCATTCATAAAGTAATTTTAAAAGATGCCAAACAACGCACTTTTATTACAGATGATGAAAGCAGGGACAGCTTAGTAAACTTAGTATATGATATTACTTATGAAACCGTAAAAAAAGACATTGATACGCTTGTAATATTAGATGACAGTATTGTTAGGGGAACCACGTTAAAGCAAAGTATTTTAAGGATGCTGGACAGGTTAAGTCCTAAAAAAATTATTATTATTTCATCCGCGCCTCAAATTCGCTACCCTGATTGTTACGGTATTGATATGGCGGTGATAGGAAAGTTTGTAGCGTTTGACGCGGCTATTTCTTTAATTAAAGAGACCGGTAAAGAAGGGCTTTTAAATAATTTATATGAAAAAGCAAAAGCTGAATTGCTTAAGCCAAAAGAAGAACAAATAAATGTAGTACAGGAAATTTACCGCACTTTTACTAATGAGGAGATCTCACAAAAAATTGCAGAGCTTATTAAGCCTGTCGATTTAAAAGCAGAACTTAAAATTATTTACCAAACTATTGAAGGATTACATCAGTCGTGCCCTAATAACCTTGGTGATTGGTACTTTACAGGCAATTACCCTACTCCCGGCGGTACAAGGGTTTCCAATAAATCATTTGTAAATTATATGGAAGGCAACAACGAAAGGGCTTATTAATGCATCCAATTGCAAAAATTGTATATTTTTACAACCTATCCCCGGATGTAATATTCAGGATCATAGCAACGGATAATGGTTAAAGAAGAAAAAATATTTTTTCCGGGAATAAACGGGTTGCGTTTTTTTGCGGCTCTTGCTGTTATTATTACACACATTGAACTATTAAAAGGTTCTTTCGGATATAAAAGTTATTGGAAAAATCCTGTCATCTTTAACCTTGGCGGCTTAGGTGTGTATTTTTTCTTTGTCTTGAGCGGTTTTCTTATTACGTTTTTATTGCTGACAGAAAAGCAAAAATTCAACACTATAAAAATAAAAGAATTTTATATCAGGCGAATATTAAGGATTTGGCCTTTGTATTACTTAGTCCTGATCTTAGGTTTTTTTATTCTTCCCCATTTTAAAGAAATTCAAATACCTTATTTACAGGATAATTTTATGGCGCATTATAAGGCTGATCTTATTCTTTATATCCTCATTTTACCGAATGTTGCATTTGCCTTATTTACCGCAGTGCCTCACATAGGCCAATTGTGGTCGATAGGCGTTGAGGAACAATTTTATTTATTTTGGCCTTGGCTGATCTTAAAAACTAAAAATTACATTAAAACATTAATATACCTGATCATTGGACTGTTTCTTTTAAAAGTGTTCGTTTTAATATTGGGTAAATTTTATGGTTCTACTAATTGGTATATTGCTTTAAAGCTTGTGGTGGCTATGTCTAAATTTGAATGTATGGCGTTAGGAGGAATCGGAGCCTGCTTATTATTTTATAAAAAAGACACTATTTTAACTATTATTTATAACAAGTATACACTGAATCTTTCTCTTCTGTTTATTCCACTCTTAATTTTCTTTACTCCTGATTCTATACAGGATGGCATTCATATTATTTACTCGGGAATATTCCTGATCATTATTCTTAATGTTACTAAAAACACACATGTTTTTTTAAACCTTGAAAATAAATACTTCAACTTTTTAGGTAAGATTTCTTACGGATTGTATATGTACCATTTCCTTTTAATTCCTATCATTCTGTATTTATACCGTCCGCTTAAAAGCAGTATGAATGAAATTTGGCTTAATGTTATTATATATCTAACTGTAATAAGCTTAACTGTTATAATATCAGCTTTATCTTTTTACTTTTTCGAAAATATCTTTATTAAAAAGAAATCAAAATACTCACCCATTAAATCAGGTAATTGAGATTTTATAGCATTAAAAAAGCCCTTAATTCGTTGAATTAAGGGCTTTTTTAATTACCTGTTATCGCCTATTGAAGATCTTTTTATCCCTCAAGGTCATCATAGGATGCTCATAGAACCTGAATATTACATACGAAAAGGCGTAGAGTAAAATAAAATGTCCGAAAATACTAATTAAATTATTTTCTGTACCAAACGGAATTTGAAAAACGAACATGTGAATCAGGTACATAGAATAGGTGAGGATGCTGGTCCATGTAAAGATTAAAAATAAAGGCTTAACGGTAGAGATTTTTTTTATTGTGACACTATTTTCAAAAAACGGTATCACCAAAAATACAGAGAAACTAAACAAGGCAAACCAAAGTGTTCTGTAAAAAACATACGAATCGGCTCTGGAAACGCCTGCCACATGAGTTTTGCCCAAGTTAAAGATCAGGAAAACCATTAATAAAACACCTAATAAAAACCATTTGATACTACTTAGTTTAAAGTATATGTAATTGTAGTGGATTTTAAGATGAGCTAAAAAAACGCCGATTAAAAGAGAATCGAAACGGAATATAAAATTAGGCCTAATCCCATCAAATGGCCTGTTTGAATGGATTACCCAAGCTGTTCTTAATGCTATAAAGCCGACGATCATTGCAATTATCGAGTACAAAAATGTTTGTTTGGAAAATCCTTTTCTGAATAGAATAATAAACCCGATAGGCAACAATAAGTAAAACCACTCTTCAATAACCAAACTCCATGAAACGCCAAAGAAACCAATACCTACAAAGTTATTTTGCAGAAAAAATATATATACTATTATTTTCCAGCCTAACGAAGAGTCGAAGAAAATAAATTTAATTAAGATAACTGCATAATAGAGCGGTAGTGTTCTATACCATCTTCTTTTCCAAAAATTTAAAATTCCGGATAATGATATTCCGTTTTGAAAATCTCTTATTAAAATCTGACCTATCAAAAATCCGCTTAATACAAAAAAAACTTCTACTCCCCAAACTCCTAATTCAACAGTATTAAATATAAATGTATGCGACAGTAAAACTAATGTTATGGATAGCGCTCTTATCAAATCTAATCCAAAATTCCTATTATCTGTAACGTTAAATTTCATTAGGTTCCGGTACTAAAAAAAATGTTTATCTCATTACATATAAATTCTATTTCATTAACACCTAAATCATAATACATTGGCAGTCTCAATAAACAATCTGTATACCTGTCTGAATTTTTAAGTTCAGCACCTTGGTATTTATCTTTGAAGTACGGACTTTTATGTAATGATAAAAAATGAAATACCGAACTAATGTTTTTATTTCTTAAATGATGTATCAATTTAGTCCTTTCTTTCGGTGACTTTAACAGTATATAGTACATATACCCGTTGTTGGTAGCAAAATCAGGTATATAAGGTCTTTCGAGCATTCCGTTTTTATGTAAAGATTCTAAGTTTGCATGATAAGCGTCCCATAATTTTTTTCGCTTGAGCTGAATCATATCCAGATTCTCTAATTGCGCATATAAAAACGCAGCGGTAACTTCAGATGGCAAAAATGATGAACCAATATCTATCCATTCATATTTATCGACTTCGCCTCTTGAAAATGAGGTTCTGTTAGTTCCTTTTTCTCTTACGATCTCTGCTCTGTCAATAAACCGGTTATCGTTAATGGAAAGCAACCCGCCTTCACCTGAAATAATATTCTTTGTGTCGTGAAAAGAAAATGCTCCCAACTGACCTATTGAGCCTAACGCTCTGTTCTTATAATAACTTTCTATTGACTGAGCCGCATCTTCTACTATATCTATATTATGTTTTACTGCTAATACCATCAGTTTATCCATGTCGCAGGCTATTCCCGCATAATGCACAGGAACAATAGCTTTAGTTTTAGCAGTAATCAAAGATTCAATACTGTCAGTGTCAATATTAGGGTTTAGTAAATTACTATCCGCGAAAATAATTTTTGCTCCCCGCAAAACAAATGCATTTACAGTTGAAACAAATGTATAAGCAGGAACAATTACTTCGTCACCTTCTTTTATATTTAATAAAATGGCAGCCATTTCTAAAGCTGCCGTACAAGAAGGTGTTAAAAGTGTTTTTTTTATTTCGTACTTTTTTTCAAAAAAAAGATTGCATTTTTTCGTATACGGTCCATCGCCCGATATTTTTCCTGAGCGAATAACCTCAGCAATATAGTCGGTTTCCTTACCTGTAATATGAGGCTTATTGAAGGGGATAGAATTAATCAAACGCGCTAATTTGTATGTTTTTTTAATACATTAAACCAAATAGCCAATGCGTATACTCTAAACAATTTGTTTGAATCATGACTTGCAGACATTTTCAATTCCTCAAAATTTAAATTTACGTTTTCTAAATTTTGTTTTGTATAATCTTCAAAATCGTTTTTATATATTTTCATCCAGTCTTCCTGGGGCGTAGTAAACCCTTTTTTGTCTTTTCTATATCTTATTTCATCAGGCATTATTTTCGCTGCTTTTCTCATAATATCTTTTTGCCAACCACTGTTAATTTTAAAATGAGCGGGTAGCTTTTTGGCAAATTCAACTACACGGTAATCCATAAACGGAAGACGTGTTTCTACACCAAAAGCCATGGAGCTTCTATCATCCGCTCTGAGCATGCCCGGCAACATTATACTATCAAAATCATCCAGCATGCCTGTTGCTAATTTAAAATACTCTTTTTTAAATCCTTGCTTCGTAATACCTGCCTTAATTTTCACTAATAATTTAACATCATTAATTACTATTTTGTGGATTTCGGAAGCAGATTTATTTTTATACCCGGCATAAGCATTTACTTCTGAAAAATAGGTTACAATTTTTCCTCTTAAAATAAGCTCCCGGCAATACTTATAAAAATGATGGCTGTAGCCTCCAAATAATTCATCAGCTCCCTGACCTTCCAATAATACTTTCAATTTATTTTCTGAAACTAATCTCATCAAGCTCCAACCTGCATAAAAAGATGTTGTTTGTAAGGGATAGTCCAAATGGTAGGTAAGCGTTTCTAAATCTGTAAAGCTGAATTCTTTAAACGGATTTACAAATTTACCATCGAGGTTAAGGTCATCAACAATATATTTAGAAAAATAAGATTCATCTCCTGCTTGATCCGGAAAAATAACTGAGAAACTTTTTATATTGATCTTGCTGTTATTTTTATTTAAGAGATCATGAGCGTAGTAACATATCAAGCTGGAATCTAATCCGCCTGAGAGAGCAATTCCACACTCTACATCTGCCCTTAATCGCAGCTTAACGGCATCTGTAATTAAATAATTGAACTCTTCCACTACACGCTTTTCTGTATAAGAGTTATCTACAGCATCAGATCCTTTCCAATATTGAAAACTTATTTTTGTATTACTAGAAAGACTAATTGTTTGAATATGTGCTTTAGGAAACCTATTAATATCAGAAAAAAATGTTGCGTTATTTGTATCTAAAACTCCTGAATCCAAGAATGCATTAATAGTTTGATAATTTATTTTTTCGATAGATTTTTTTAGAGGATAAAATGCTTTTACTTCAGATGCAAACATCAGCTCTTCTTCATTGGCGTAATTGTAAAGTTGCTTAATGCCGAAGCGATCATTGCTTACAACTAACTTTTTATTTTTGTTATCCCAAATAATGATAGCCCACATACCATTAAATTTAGAAAAACAAGTTTCACCATAAGCATCGTACGCTGCAAGAATTACTTCTGTATCACCCGATGTTTTAAATGTATATCCGGCACTTTGTAACTCTTGTTTTATCTCAATGTAGTTATAAATTTCACCGTTAAAAATAATAACGTTAGCTCCTGCGTCTTTCATTGGCTGAAAGCTGTTAGATGATAAATCGATAATGCTTAAACGCCTATGCGCCAAAACTAAATCCGCCGAAAAATCACGGTAATCTTCAAAGCTCGTATCTGTTGCTACATCAGCGGGCGTATCTTTAGTATTTAATAATTGGGACTTACCGGTTTTTGTATTAATTAAAATTACGCCTTCGCCGTCAACACCTCTATGTTTTATGGCAGATAACGAGGCAAGCGCAATTTTTAAATTTTCTTTAGAAAGTCCTTTTTTATTATAATATGTAATGATTCCGCACATGAATTAATTTAATTTCGTTGCTTTAATAATAAAATAAGTATAGTTATTCTTTCTTTTGAATTTATAATTTAAAAATGAATAATATATGTTTAATAAACCTGTTAATTTGCTTAATGTATAAAATTTAGACGGCTTATAATACGAAACTGTCACATCATTTTTATGTACCCAACCTAACTGAAACACATGGTAAAAATTGCCTACTTTACAATAAGAGATTTGTTTTACAGCGCCTGATAAAATAAAATCGCTGTCCGTAAACGGAAGCTTATATATTTTCGTGTGTTCGTTTAATTTAATTGTCGGGAAATTGATGAAATCATTAATAAAGAACGGTTGATAGTTTATTTCGGTAACAGCATCAATTTTAAATCCATTCTTTTTTAAGAGTGATGTAATTACCGAAGGTTTATATAATGACCTGATGGGCATATTTTCAGGCGTAATGCTGTCTTTAAGATTAGTTTCCAATAAAAACCCATCCGAAATATAAACTGAACCTTTAGATGCAAGAGCTAAATTTTTTATTGCGAGCTCAATATCGTCCAACCAATTAATAATATGATTTACGAGTATAACATCAAATTGCATATTAAGCTCGTTCAAATGATAAATCCCATTTTTATGAATTAAAATATTGGAATTAAAATATTCTTTTAAAAGATTTATGCCTTCATCACTCCAGCCATCTTCCATTGATCCGATAGTATCTTTGTAAAGATCGGAAGCTACTATAGGAACGGCGCCTTTTTGTTCAGCCATAAATGAAAATAAGCCGTCGTTTGCCCCAATGTCTAAAAAAGATTTTCCTTTTACATCATCGGGAAAATGTAATCCTTTCCATAAAGCTTTATTAACTCTTCCTGTTGTTGTGTAGCCATTACCCAAGTCAATACATTGGCGCCACAATGGATATGATAGGATACGCTGAAGTTGTTCGTTCATCAAAGAAAAATTAAGATAAATAAGTATTTTGTATAAGGTGATCCAGTTCCTGTTCTGTTGAAATAAAGTATAAATAATCAGAAGAAAAATTTCCGGGAAAAATATCTTCTTTAAAATATATAATTGCCGACCTTCGTTTAGCATGAAGTCGTTCAAAAATAGTAGTAGTCATAAAACATATAGATAGATATGCTTCATTAAATAAATTATTAGTGCGCATGCCGGAGAGATTTACTCGAAAATTAATATCCGGCAATAGTTTTTTATAAAATTCTACAATATCACCTTCCTGCTTATTAAAAAAGCTTACTTCACGGGGATGCGGATAAATAATTAATTCAATTTGTTTATACTTCTTCAAGATGTTATTAAGGTCTTTTAAAATTTTGTTTTCAAAATATTCAATATCAATTCCCTGGTTAATATTACTGAGCTCATTACGTACCCAACCACCCGTAGAAATAAATCCAAGTTTAAAATTTAATAAAGGTGGCGCGTTATAAAGATTTTTTACTTCAAAATATTTTTCAGGCTTTCCTATTTCAATTGTTTTATATTTAATACCCGGTAATTGTTTTAATTCTTCTAATTGATATTCGCTGCAAATGTGCAGAATATCTGTTATAATAATTTTATTCCATTTATAAAGCGGTACCTCGGAAGTAACCGTTGTAACAGTAACGTTCATTCTCTGTAAATTAAAATTTAAAAAAGCAGAATTTGTATCATAAGCACTAAATAAAATAAGTTTAAACGGTGGTAGTTGCTTAACTGATCTAACTAAATTACATGTAATTAATAAATTACTTAATATACTATTTATACCGGATTTATCTTTTTTAAAGATTCCTATGATAATTATTATAAACTGTATTGGAAGGGTAATAATCAAAAAAAACAGTTTGCTACTATTATTTTTATATCCTAAAAATTCTTCGGCCGAAATAAATTGTAAATTCTTAATACCGGGGTACAGATCCTGAAGGTAATTTAAGCGATCTTGTTTACTATATGCATTTACATCGTAAACTAAAATCGTATGATGAACTATAACCGGAAATTTTACTATAGGAAGTAAGTAAACTTTCTTTATACCGGCAAAAACAGTTTTAAACCGGTAGCGGTGTTTTTCCTGAACATTAAAGCTTGTGCTTACCAGTTTTTTGAAAGTAAGATTTCGATTCGAATTTATATTAAAAATATAATGAAGAAGCGCAGTATAAAAATTATAAAAAACAGAAAACAAAATCAGTATTTTATAAGTTCGATTAATTGATTATAACTGTAGGTTTGTAATAAAACTGCTTCTACAAATTCACGAAACGCGCCTTCGCCGCCATTTTTTTTAGTAACAATATTCGCAAACGATTTAATAAATTCTATACCGTTATTCGGAGTGCCTGCAATACCAACCATTTGAAGTAAATTAATGTCATTAATATCGTCTCCTATAAAGGCAACATCACTAAATGATATGTTTAACGTTTGCAAAAGTGATTCTGCAACTTCTACTTTATTTTTTACGCCGTCAAAAAAATAATCAACTTTTATTTTTTCCGCACGTCGTTTTACTATTTCAGTTTTTTCCCCTGTAATAATAGCTACTTTAATATTCAGTTTTTTACATAATAAAACACCCGCACTGTCTGCTGTGTTAAATTTTTTCCATTCATTTCCTGTTTGGTCATAATACATTCCTCCATCAGTTAAAACTCCATCAACGTCGGTTATAATTAGCTTAGGTAAATTCATTTATTTTTTATTTTTGCGGGTACTCCAACTGCAATTGAATTTTCGGGTACATCACACATACATACTGCATTAGCACCAATTATCGAATTATCATTAATAGTAATTCCGCCTAAAATTTTAGCGCCGGCATATATTGTAACATTATTTTTAACTACAGGGCGTTGTCCGTTTTTATCACCAAATGTTACGCCTTGGTGAAGCAGGCAATTATCTCCTATTACAACTCTTGCGCCAATTACAGTGCCCAAGCCATGGTGAATTTTTAAATATTTACCGATTTTGGCAGAATAATAAATTTCAAATCCGGATAAATATCTTCCCAACAAACTATACAGATCACAATTTGAATTATCTTCTAAAAAGTATTGATGAGAAATTCTATAAAGCAAAATTCCTTGAAGCTCTGCTCTTAACAAAATGTTTGGCAATAAAATTTCATCAGAATTATAATATCTTGAATAATCTGTCTTGAAATAAATCAGTGCTTTTTTATAAATATCAATAGAATTAAAATCAATAGCATCATTAAAAATAATAGTTTTAGTAAACCATGATTTAATTATATCACCAATATTGTATTCTGTTACGACCAATTATTCTATATTTTTAATATAAATAATTTCATTCTCATTGATGGCTGTCTTTACCGTTTTACCAACTACACTGCCTTTATCGGCCCATTTAAACCCGTCACCGGGAGACAGCATGTGAATGTCTTGATCAGTAATGATGTGTCCCTGTTTTAAATTTTTATTAGTGGCGATAGATCGCTCTAACTTTACACGTGAGCTCATTACTGAAGGTTCAATAAAAATATCTTCTTTTCCTAAGCTCATTTCAAATACACGGATATCTCTTACCATACGATAGATTCCATCGGCACCGAGCGAACCTTTTTGATCAGTTCCTTTCATTCTCCTATCAAGCGTAATATGCTTTTCAATAATTTGGGCACCCATCGCCACTGCCGCTAAAGGCGTTGAAATACCTATTGTATGATCTGAAAAACCAATAGTGTATTGACCATAATTTTTTTGAAGGTATTTTACAGTATTTAAATTTACGTTTTCAGGCTTTGTAGGATATTCTGATACGCAATGTAAAATACTGATATTATTATGGTATTTGGTAATGACATCAATTGCATCATCTAATTCTTTTTTACCTGCCATGCCTGTAGAAACTATAATAGGAATTTTTGTTTCAGCCAAGGCAGCTAATAAAGGCAGATTGGTTAGATCCCTGCTTGCTACTTTTAATTTATCGGGGCTAAATAATTTAAGCATACTTAAACATCCTGTAGCGCAAAGTGTTTCAACAAAATCAAGACCAAACGATTTAGCATATTTATACACTTCCAAATGCTGCTCATCATTTAGCTCCAACTTTTCCCTGTGTTCGCCGTAAGTAGCTCCAAATGAATTTGCATTTATATAAGGGGCAGCCATTTGGGAAGCTGATAACTCTTGTTTTAAATCACGTTTGGTCAATTTTACGGCATCCATACGCTTAAGCTCATACCCAAAAAGTTCCTCTGTTAAAGGTCTGGCAACGGCATCTACTATTAGCTTTGCAATGTCAACTGAGCCATTATGGTTTTGCCCTATCTCTCCTATAATATAAGTCATGTTATTTAATTATAAATTTTTCTTTATATACATAGTGTGTTTCATCTATTAATTTCATGTAATCACTGTATAAAATATTTATTCCTCCCGGTAGTTTTATAAATTTAGTAATATCAACAATATGTTTATCAGTTATATTATTTAATAGATCTTTAAGCGTAATGTCCTCAAATGGTGTAATATTAATACGCTTATGCACGCTTGTAGCATATTCATAATCTTCCGGGTAATCAATGCTTAAGTTCACATACTTTACAAATGCCCTCTCATCTTCAAATTCTATACATGCTTTTTTACACTCCTCATCGTTCAAAACAAACCAGGACAGGTACTCGCTTACAAAAGGGTCATTCATTTTCAAATAGAGCTTCCATAAGTAACTTGTCTTAAATAATTCCGCACTCACACCAAACGGCACATTATTAACACGGACATAATCTACATCTTGCTCTTTAAAAATAGTTACCATTCTGTCCATCAATACCGGGTCAGTAAAAGGATTATCGCCTGTAACCCTGAACACTGCGGCAGACTTATTTTTAATTGCCACTTCTAACAAGCGATCTATAACGCTTTCCGGATGTCCTTCGTAATGAGGCAGGTTTTTTTGTTGAAATAATTCCGCCAATGGCTCATCTTCCAAAAGATAACTCGTTGCTAATTCAATGTGTGTTATATTCTTACAGTTTTTTACTAATCGTTTGTAAAGAGAAATGATTGATTCATCTTCTCCAAAAGGTTTCATAACTTTTAGTTTCAGGCGTTTTGATTTTAATCTTGCAATCAAAGCTGCTGTAATATTATTTTTATCAAAGGTGTCAATCTCACTCTCTATAAATGTTTTCCCTTCGTTATCGCGTTTAAACACGCCATTCCCAAAATATTTTTTAAAAAGGATATTACGATATCCCTTTTCTGATTTTACGGGATGTTTAACCGGTTTACCAAGCGATTGGTTATATTGCCTAAGTGTATTAACCATAATCGAAAACTCATGCGGCTCCAAAGAAACCTGGTAATCAAACTGCCTGTCGCTGCGATGCAAAGTGATATGTTTTTCTATATAACTACATCCTAAAGCCATAGCCATACATGGAATAATTTGTGTATCGAGGCTGTGATCCGCAAAACCTGTTTGTAAATTGTACCTGTTCTTTAAATAATTTAAAGCTAACAAATTGTGTTCATTGGGCTCTGTAGGATAATTGCTGAAGCCATGAAATAAACATTCAATAATGTCGCCAAATTTTGCTACTGCATTTTTTATTTCATAATCAGTACTACATTGTGTTTCGAGGATGATCCTGCAATCACCTTTATCTTTTATATATTTTAAAAAAAAGTCATTCGTTAAATCTGTACCATGAATTTTAACTACGCGGTAACCAAAATCGTATGCCAAGTCAAATGATGCTTTTTCAAGCGTACACGGAATAAGTGGTATACCAATTTCATTACAGTATTTGAACAGATCTTTCCATTGAGTTTCGCTAAACTCAGTATCTTTATATAATTGATATTTACTATATTCTTTTGTGCAAAACTCTTCAACATTCATCATTTGCACTGTAAAAAAATCAGCGCCTGCTTCTTTAGCGGCTACAGCAAGCTTTTTGAGATAGTCAAAATTTCCTTGGTGGTTATAAGCGCTTTCCGCAATAACTTTCATTTTCTATATTTTAATTTTTAACACTACTTTTTGTAAATTCTCTGTTTTAATTCCGGGAGCATGGGCATCTTCAGGATATACTATTACAAAAGTATTTTTCTGTAATAGCAGGGCTGTAAAATCCTGATCATCGTAAATAACAAAATCTTTTTCAATATTAAATTCTCCCTCTACGTTTTTGCAATTCGTTAAATTTTTCCAACCAAACAGCTCTGTTCCTTCAATAGTATAATGTATATCAATATATTTTTTGTGCGCTTCTAACTTTGGCGTTTGCTCTATAGAATTTCCGGGCTTAGAAATTATAGCAAATAAATCATCGCCGTTAATTTCTGTTTTACCTTCAGTTAAAGTTTCTATTTCCATGTTTTCAAGATAACTGAATGCCTGTGAAAACAGAGGATGAAGATTACTATACCGGGAGTGATTTTTTATATCGGATAATACCATTATATAAGTTTATAAAGGATAATACTTTGTTTATTTAAGGCGCTTACATACACTTTTTGGAATTCTAAATTCAAATCTTTTGAGTTGCCTATTAATATTGAAGAGAGAATATATTTACAATTCATTTTTTTTAACTGTTCTGTATCAATTTCCAAGTTTGGTTCATACTCGAACCCGTTTTTTGTTTGCAATGTATTGGCAATTTCATTCGCTGAATATAAATAACATTTAGAACCCCACCCGTCGAACAGTTCTTTTAGTTGTAATGACTTGTCGATCTCACGTGCAATTACTTTCCTGAATTGTTGCTTATATTCCAAAGGATAATCTCCCTGGTAATCATCTAACACATTTAACCCAACGTATTTACAAGGCGCCGGTAATAAACCAAAGCTAATGACATTGTTAACGGAATCTTTACCTATGTCTTTTTTAATTTGTTTGTACATGTTTTCATTAAAAAACTGATTGAACGTGTTCGGCCGGTCCCCGTTTATGGTAAGCCCTGTACAATTAAAGCTGCTGCGGTTCCTGCTTATATTCCCGCGCCAAATAAGGATAAAAAATAAATACAATGTCAGTAATGTAACTACATGCAGCACCTTATTTTTTTTAGTATTGATGCTCATTAAGGTAAACATTAAGATAATAAAAAATAATCCCGGCAGTATAGAAATAAAGCGCTTTAAATTAAAAATTTTAGCAAAACTAAATGTCTCATAAAAGAAACCCATTTTGTTCCAATCAAAAACAGTAGTCAGTAATGCACACATAATAGTTACTACAATAAATAACACTGCTAACCTATTTACAGGATCATGGTTATCTTTTATTATAATAAATACATAATAGGTCATAAAAGGCATAAATAAATAACCAAAATAATTAGTTGCATTATATTCACCTAAAAAAATATTTGTGAATGATATTCCTAAAACTCCTTTTAAATTTAAGCTTAATAATTTTTCAAAACCTTCTCTTGATGAATGGTATGAATGATTAAACAGATGCATATAAAACATCATATATTCCGTTAAAATATATGTTATACCTGTTGCGGCAATTGCTGCAAATAAAAGCCAATATATTTTTTTATGTTTTATACTATAAAATAGAGCGATCAATCCAAATACAAAACATAAATGAAAGCCTACTAAAACAAAGTTAGAGCTGACTGCAAATAACACTAAGGTGATAAATGAAATTCTTAACCTCTGTTTATTTTTAATATTTAAAAAAGCCCAGAATGCAATGGGGATGCCGGCAATTGATAAAAAATAGGATGTGTTATAAGGCAAACAGGCAAAACATACGCTTATTAAAATAAGTATACCCTTCTTTTCATTATCAAACTTTAAAAAATCTCTTCCCAACACATAAATACCTAAAAAAGCTACTAACCGCATGATGATAAATGCTATTGCATAACCCGGTAAAGATCCGAACAGATACATTAACAAGGCAACAGGCTCGGTAAACCTTACAAAGTTTGCCCTTGGTAACCCGTTCATCGTACCATAAATGATGGTGCCCGGATTTGTCTCAAAAAAAGCTCCTGAATTCACAATTAAATAGCGTGACGTAAAATTCCCGTCAAACTCATCGTGTTGCCTTATATTGTGATTTGAAGCGGGAATAAAATAAAAAAGAAATACAATAAATAAAATTACCGCTACATAAGTTTCAACTTTATATAGTTTAATTTTATTACTAAGCATTTAAAAAACTTTTCACGTTTTCAATAACAGTTTCAATATCAGAATCTGCCATAGGATAATACAAAGGCAAAATAACACTGTTGTCACAATACATTTCTGACATGGGCATTTTCAAGTCTTTATAATCTAATTTGTAAGCACTTTCTCTATGAGAAGTCATAATACCACGCCTTGTTGAAATTCCTTTTTCCAACATCAGTTCCATAAACTGATTACGGGATACATGGGCATTGGGTTTAGTGAAAATTGAGTATGATTGGTAATTGGTAAAATAGCCTTCTTTTTCATAAGGAATATTAATACACTCTATATTTTTAAATGCTTCATTATATTTTTCGGCAATCTTTCTTCTTTCAGAAATAATGAAATCCAGTTTTTCCAATTGCTTAATTCCAACCGCTGCCTGGATATCTGTCATCCTATAGTTGTAGCCAACTTCTAAATGATCTTCAAAAATTATTTTAGCGGAAGCATGCCGTTCCCTGTCGTTAACAGACATTGCATGCTGTCGTAATAATTTCGCGCGTTTATAATAGGCTTCATTATTTGTGGTAATCATACCGCCATCACCGGTTGTTATCACTTTACGCGGATGAAAAGAAAAACATACCAAGTCAGAATGCGAACCGATTTTATTTCCTTTGTAAGATGAACCGGCTGCACAGGCAGCATCTTCTATCAATTTAAGATTGTATTTCTCGCAAAGTTTTTTAAATGCATCAATATCAGCCGGCATTCCTATTTGATGAACTAATAATACGGCTTTGGTTTTAGAGGTGATCAGCTTTTCAACCTCATGTACATCAAGATTATATTGATCGTTAACTTCAGCAAATACAGGAACTGCATTCATATACTTAATAGAATTGGCAGTTGCGACATAACTCATGCTTGGACAAATAACTTCATCCCCTTCTTTAATATCGGCTATGATCATTGCTAAATGTAGTGCAGTAGTACAATTTGATAATGCTACAGCATATTTTGAACCTGTATATTTAGCGAATTTTTCTTCGAACTCCTGCACTTTAGGCCCTTGGGTAACCCAACCACTTAAAATAGTATCATAAGCATATTGTGCTTCTTCGGTAGTTAAATAAGGTTTGGCAATTGCGATCATATTTTATGAGTTTGTTTCTGTTTTTCAAAATACCATTCTGACAATCCTTTTAAGCCTTGCTCAAGAGAAATAGTTGGTTTATATCCCAATAATTTACCGGCTTTAGAAATATCAGCCAATCTCCTGCTTACAGGATTAATTGAATTTGCTTCTTTATAAATTGGTTCCTGCTTTGAATGATTTACATGAAGAAGCGTGTCTAACATTTGTTTTAAGTTTGTCTCCACCCGGTCACCTACATTAAACGCTTCATCACTTACATCACTTAACAACGCTAAAACATTAGCGTGCGCTACATCTTTAACATGCACAAAATCCATACTGTCGGTTCCATCACCAAAAATTGCAGGTTGCTTATTATCTCTTACACAATCGAGCCATTTTATCATTACTTCAGTATATTTCCCGTCAGTGTCCATATTAGGGCCGTATACATTAAAATACCGAAGCGCTATATAATCAAGCCCGTACATAAATTTGTATGATCGAAATAATTGTTCACCCCAAACTTTTGCACCGCCGTAAAATGTTTGATTGTTATATGGGTTATCTGTTTCAGGTGTGGGGAAATGTTGAGCAAGGCCATATACAGATGCCGTAGAGGAATAAATAACTTTTTTTACTTTATGTTTTACACATAAGTTAGCAAGATTAAAGGTTGCCTGTAACATTACTTCAAATCCTTCTTGCGGACTGGCCGCACAAGCATTAATTCTTAAGGCTGCCATATGAAAAACAAAATCAGAACCTTCTACGCATTGTTCTAATACTTCTGAATTTCGAATATCACCTTCCACTAATTTTATAGCAGGATGATCTTTAAAATTCTTCATGTTTTCATGACTTCCTCTTATAAAGTTATCGAGTATCACGATTTTTTTCGGCTCATGTGTTAATAGTTCTTCTATAACGTAAGATCCTATAAAGCCGGCGCCACCGGTTACAAAAATGATTGAGTTTTTTATTTTATTATCCATTATTTTTTATAATCAGTTATTTCATCAATAATAAAGACAGGCCTTTTCCTTGAACTGTCAAGCGTTCGCCATAAGTATTCGGCAATAATTCCCAGAGAGATATTTGTGATCCCAAACCCCAACATTAAAATGGAGATAAGCATAGGCCAACCGGACTCAAGATCGTTATAAACTATTTTTCTGGTTACAAGATAAGCAGAAAATAATATTCCCAATATAAATAAAAATATGCCTACCGCTGTAACAAACCTGATAGGCGCATAAGAAAAGGCAATGAACGAGTCAATAAATAGTTTTATTTTTTTGCTTAAGGTCCACTTCGACTTTCCTTTAGTACGCGGGAGCTTATCATAAAATATAAAATCCTGCTTAAAGCCTAAAGTAAGAATCTGCAAAAATATAGAGGAATTATTTTCAATATTATTATTGAGCAGGACCGCTACTTTTTTTGAAAACATAACAATATCAAATCCTTTTGAAGGATAGGCTGTTGACACGTATTTTTTCATAAGCCCTGAATAGAGTTTAGAAAAAGTAGACTCTGCAAAGCTGCTTTCGGTACTGTTTCTTGTTGCCCATACAATATCTTTATTACCAACATTAATAGATTGGTACATTTGATCGATGAGCTCCAACGGATCCTGTAGATCGGCATACATAAAGGTAATATAATCGCCGGACGCATTTAAAATGCCTGCTCTCAAAGCCGCATGAGAACCGAAGTTTTTAGAAAATGAAATAATCTTACAGGCATAGGCGGAATGATTTTGTTGCTTTAGCACCTCCACAGAACGATCTGTTGAACCATCATTCACAAAGATCACTTCAGCTGAAAATTCTTTTTTTCTTGTAAAGAATTCATTTAAGGCATCCGTTAACGATGGAATGTTCTCTTCTTCATTCAGAAAGGGTATGATAACGCTTAAACGGAATAAGTTCATAATAATGTTGCTACAATTGATTTAACAAGAACAGACGGTGATTCGACGATGCCATTCTCTTTATCCTCCCATTGCGTAATATTTATAGTACCTTCTCCACACATTACTTCAATATAATCCGGTTGTACGGATATTACTCTTCCAACTATTTTACCGGAATATTTTTTTGAATTATTTTTTCCTAATGCCGCCTTTCTTATATGATACTTCTTACCACCGTATTCACAAAAAGCACCCGGATAAGGATGTGCCAAAGCACGGATAAAATTAAATATTTCCTCCGAGCTTTTATTCCAATTCACCTTACCATCTGCCGGGCTGCGTTTACAAGTATAAGTAGCTTCGCTCTCTAGTTGCTTACTAAAATTTAAAGTCCCGTTCTTAAAATCAGTCAAAAATTTCAAATGCACACTAATGGTAGCCTGTGTAACTTTTTCATAAACATCAATAGCATATTCCAGACTTTCAATAGTCACTTTTTCTTGTTCTATAATATCACCGGAATCAACTTCTCCTTCATTAATCCGAAACAAGGTCACACCAGTTTCTTTTTCGCCATTTATTATCGCCCAGTTTAAAGGGGAAAACCCTCTGTATTTTGGCAGAAGCGAATCGTGGGCTGCCAGCATTCCCATTCGAAACTGTTTATTTAATTCGTCCGGTATGATGGTTCTCCAACCACAAACTAAAGCAAAGTCAAATTCCCGGCTTTTTATAATTTCAAAATCAATTGAATTTAATTTTTTCTTTACACTATAATTTATATTCTTTGCTGTTGCAAGCTGAATAATATTATTTGAATATTTATCGACTTCATGATCGTCTTCTTTCAATACTACCAAGTAAGAGGGTATGTAGTTATTGAGTAACAAAGCCTCTAATAATTTATATCCCCTATAGGTTCCACCTATAAATATATATTCCGGATTTTTCACTTAAAATGAGTTAACGGCTTTAATAACGATTTCTACCTGCTCGTTGGTCAATTCCGCATACATTGGTAAGCTTACGCAATGTGCCGCAAGGTATTCTGCATTAGGGAAATCACCTGCCTTATAGTTTAAATGCGCATACGCTTTTTGTAAATGACAAGGTACAGGATAATGATACGCCGCAGAAATTCCGTGTTCATCTAAATGTTTAACAAACAGTTCTTTTTCAGGCGTTGTAATAACAAATAAATGATAGATGCCGTCTGCCCATTCAGGCGTTTGCTGCATTTTAATTTTAGGATTTGTAATTTGTTTCTGATACATTTTTGAGATTTCTCTTCTCCTGTTATTCCACCCTTCCAAATAGTTTAATTTAACCGAAAGAGAGGCTCCTTCTAAACCACCCATGCGGTAATTATAACCTATTTCATCATGGTAATACCGAACTGTACTTCCATGGTTTCGTAATGACTGTATTTTTTTTACATACGCTTCGTTATTGGTTGTTAAGCCTCCTGCTTCACCGCAGGCACCTAAATTTTTTCCGGGGTAAAAGCTATAACACGCCATTTCACCAAACACGCCAACCGTTTTTCCTTTATAACGAGTGCCCTGTGCCTGAGCAGCATCTTCCACCAAAAATAAATTATGTTTATCGCAAATTGCTTTTACCGCATCTACATCAAAAGGCTGCCCATATAAATGAACACCTATTACAGCCTTTGTTTTTGAGGTAATGGCAGCTTCAATTTTAGTGGCATCAATTTCCCAGGTATCTTTATCGCAATCTACAAAAACAGGAGTTGCATTAGCATGTGATACACCCCAGGCTGTTGCTATAAAAGTGTTGGCAGGAATAATTACTTCATCACCTTCTTTTATGCCTAAAGCCAACATTGCCAGATGCAAGGCAATTGTACCGTTACTTACACCTATAGCATAATTTGAACCGATGTAACCGGCAAATTTCTTTTCAAATTCCTCTACAAAGGGTCCTCCTGAAAAAGCTGTTTTTTCGTAAACTTTTTCAAAGGCTTCAAAAATTTCTTTTTTTACCTGTTCATGCTGACCTTTAAGATCGAGGCATCCAATTTTATTATTCATAGTATTATTACTTTAAAGTTTTAATAATTTTTGCGGGGTTTCCGGCGACCACAGTATTAGCGGGAACATTTTTAGTAACCATTGAGCCTGCACCAATCAGTGCATTTTCACCAATGGTAATACCACACAATATAGTAGCATTGCTTCCTATAGAAGCCCCTTTTTTTACAAACGTTTCAACCATGCTCCAATCAGCATCTGTTTGTGGCGAACCATCGGGGTTTGTTGCCCGTGGAAATAAATCGTTTGTAAACATGACGCCGTGTCCTATAAAGCAATTATCTTCTATATGAACTCCTTCACAAATAAAAGTATGAGAAGAGATTTTACAATTTTTACCTATGGTAGCACCTTTTTGAATTTCTACAAAAGCTCCTACTTTTGAATTGTCATCAATTGAACATCCATAAGCATTAACGAAATTAAAAATTTTAACGCCTTCGCCCATCTTAACATTGTTAAGTGTTTTACGCGGCTCATCAACTGTAACTATTTTCATTAAAGTATTATTTCCTTACCGTTATTTTTTATTGAAGCTTGCGATGCTTCCAATATTTTTATTACCTCTAAGCCTAAGCTCGCGGTTGATAGCGGTTCTGTTTTGTTTTGTATAGAGCTTACAAAATCAGTTGCCATGCCTAGTAAAGCTTCTGCTGTATTTAATTTAGGGATAAATACATCACCTGTCCTATAATCAACAAGCAATTGCTTTTTTTCTTCATCTGTTTTATAATTATAACCGGTGTCGTAGATCTTAATTTTCTCTGTAGGTTCTAAGTCGTTAAACAATAACATTTTTTTATCGCCGCCAATTAACAAAGTTCTTAATTTAACGGGGGAAGTCCAGGAGCAACTAAAGTGTGCAATAAAATCGTTTGAGTAGTTGACAGTAAGATATGCTATATTTTCTATTCCGTTTTTAGTGTGGGAAATTCCGGTAGCATTAACACTGTATGGTTTTCCTTTTACAAGATAAAGCAACATGGATATATCATGAGGTGCCAAATCCCAAAGCACATTTACATCGGGCTGAAACAAACCCAGGTTAATACGTGACGAATCAAAATAGTGAATGTCGCCAATTGTTTTTTCATCAATCAGTTGTTTCATTTTTTTTATAGCACCGGTGTACAAAAAAGTGTGATCGACCATGAGCAATAAATTTTTTTGCTTAGCCAATGTCATGAGCTCTTCCGCTTCTTTAACAGTAGCCGTCATTGGTTTTTCGAGCAATACATGTTTACCGTTTTCCAAAGCTTTTTTAGCAAGTGAAAAATGCGTGAATACAGGCGTGGCAATTACTACAGCGTCAATTTCCGTTGATAGTAAAATCGCATCAGGATCAGTGGTTACCTTTACTGTAGGATATGCTTTAGATACAACTGCCAAACGTTCCTGCCTGAAATCAGACACCATTTTTACGGTGCAATCGTTTACCATCGAAAAATTACGAACCAGGTTCGGGCCCCAGTAACCATATCCTATTATTCCTACATTCATATTTTTGTTCTTAAATATTCTACTAAAATACTAATTGCTACCGATTAAAAGCCTGTAAAAAGTCTTATAATTTCTTTCTGCATTAAACTTTTCTTCTCGGCATTCAAAAGCCTTTTCCCGCATGCTGTTTTGTGCTTCAGGGCTTAAGCCATTGATGTAATTTGCTGCCGCTTCCGGCTCAAAATCCGGGGGAATTAAAAAGCCGTTCTTTTGATCTACTATTTCACTGTTACCTCCTACATTGGTTGCCATACAAGGAATACCAAAACCCATGGCTTCCATTATGGAATAAGGAATTCCTTCGGACGACGACACATTGATAAATAAATTGACTGTATGTTCCTTATAAAATTTCATCAGGTCGCTATTCAATATATATCCTTTTAACTCCCCATTTACTTTGCATTTTTCAATCGCTTTTTTCACTATAGAAACATCTTCCGCAGAGCCGGTTCCAAAATGAACCCATTTATAATCCACTTTTAAGGATTTTAATATTTCAGGGATCAAAAAAACTCGCTTAAGCTCAGTAATAATAGAACAACTTACGATCAGTAAAGGACCTTTTTCAACAAGTTTAATGGTTTCTGCATTCCCGGCAACCCCAAGATTACTGTGAATGACTTTATTTTTAGTTGTGTGAAGCTTAGCATCCAACGTCGATTTTCCTTTTAAAGAAACACTGCTCAGAAGGTCAACACTTTGATATTTGATATTGAAATAAGGATCAAATTTATGTTTCTGCTGTTCCGGAAAAATATCGAATCCATGAGCACGACTGATGATACGTGAAAATTTATTTTTGATATTTGTTTTGGATAAAATCAATGGCCAGATATCAAACCAATATGAATAGGCATAAAAACTCTTTTTTTCAAGGCTTCCAATAAAAATTTCAAATTTCGATTGCAGGCTAGCGATCTTTTTCAAATAAGCAAATTCATAACTTAAAGAACCGGGGCTCAAAAAATTGAGTTTTTTGTTAGAAACAGCACACACAATGGTTTTGAATAACACGTTAAGGCGAAACCACGCGGTAACCAACCTATTATCTTTTGCTGTATAATTATCCAAATCGACAAATGTAATTTTTTCATGTGGCACATTTTCTTCAGTTCCTAAAAAGCCTGTGTCAGCCGGTATAATGTATATTTTTTCAAAATATTTTACCGCTTCTTTCAATTCGTCTTTTAAAAAAATACTCTCTGACCCATTTGATTTTGGGTAGGTATTGGTTAATATAAATAGAATTTTATCCAGCTTATTTTGGATTATACTTGTTGTAAATGGAATCTAAAATTAAACTTCCTGCTATAGGTCGATAATGTGACTTTTCATAATAATTAACGGAGTCAGCCGAAATACGATTGTTACCTGAAAAATTGAAAACTTTGTCTTTACCAAATATATCATCTAAAACCATTGTTATAGGTTCAGGAAAATTTTGTTTTGTATAAAGAGGCCCTATAATAATTTTAAACTCAGTAGTATCTTTGTCAAATAATTGCTTAATTTCTTTTAAAAATTCGATGTCTTCTTTTTGTATTACAACTTCTTTATCAGGAGTTTTTGATTTCTCAAAGATGAATTCTGCTTTATGGTTTTCATAATAAGACGAATACCCATTTTTTGAAATTTCATTTTCCAGATCTGAAAGAAAAAATTCATTTGTTACAGTATCTATATTCTCCGTTTGTAAAACATTCGTATTAGCTTCGCGATTGGTAATAACTCCCTTCATATAAAGCCTGTACTTTTTGAACAAGCTGTAATCTATCATCTTAATAAAACTAAAATCACTTAAATAAAATTTAAAATATGTGCCGTAAAAATCTAAACGGCTTTCATTAGATGTGAGCCAATGGTGTTTATAAACAGGGCCCAAATAACTTTTACTTTGATTTTTATAATTAGCAAAAATTGCAGCATCTAAAATAATTAAAGCGTATTTCAGATTACCGTTATTATTTTTTATAAGCTTTATTTTATTGTAAATATTGTATATGCTCTCACCGGGACACCCATATTTAAATACAACTATTGAATCCTTTATCTTTTTTTTCCAGTCTTCGCTTCTAAAAGCCAAAGTTTTACTATTTCCGAAAATGAATGCATTGTACGGGATACTGTTTTTATTTTTCAAATACAATTCTGTAGATAAATAATCGCCGCTGGTTTCCGATAAAGGACTTTTATTATGAATGACCCCAAATGGATCTATGATAATAAAAGATATTACAACCAAGATAAAAGGTGTGGATACAATAAAAATTTTAGTATAAAGGGTTTTTAATTCTTTAAGCATTAAAATTGAAAATAAATAAATTGTGTTTTTTCGAAAACACCCAAAAATATTAAAGAATATAGAATCACAACATAAAAACTCCAACGCGTCACTTTATTACGTGAATCTATTAATTCGGGAATGGTTCTTGTTTTTTGAGAATATTGAACAAGCTCAACAAATACCAATAACAATATCGCTAAAAAGAAGTCTTTACTTGTCTGATCAAGATATAAAAGATGCAATCTTTCCAGACTTTTATTACTGATAATTAACGATACCTGTTCCGGGATTTTCACAAACAGATTCTTTATAAAGTAAAAGGCCTGCGTAAAGCTTTCTGAGCGAAAAAATATCCACGCAATTGTTACCAAAAAAAACACGCTTACTTTTCGAAAAAAAACAAACCTTTCTGTTGGCAACAATTTCTTTTTAGCAATTACAATCCCTATTAGCTGATAAATACCGTGTAATGCTCCCCATATAATAAATGTCCAGCTTGCACCATGCCAAAAACCACTGATCATAAATACAATCATTATATTCAACATCCATCTGCTTTGGCTTACTTTATTACCGCCAAGCGGTATATATAAATAATCTCTGAACCAGGTTGATAAAGAAATATGCCAGCGGCTCCAAAACTCCCTGATACTGCGAGAGGAATATGGACGGTTAAAATTTTGCATTAAATCAAAACCCATCGTTTTAGCACTTCCTATAGCAATATCCGAGTATCCGCTAAAGTCAAAATAAATTTGAAATGAAAAAAAAATGGCAGCCACCCATAACGAAATGCCATAATAATTTTCATGATCATCATATACCTTATTTACGAATAATGAAAGACGATCGGCTATTACTACTTTTTTAAACATACCCCATAGCATTAGCTTAAGGCCTGATGAAATGTTAGCGTAATTAAACGTATGTTCCCGATGCAATTGAGGTAAAATATGCTGAGGGCGTTCAATGGGTCCTGCCACCAATTGTGGATAAAACATAACATATAAAGAATAGATGCCAAAATGCTTTTCGGGCTTAAAGTTGCCGCGATATACTTCAATGGTATAGCTCATTGCCTGAAACGTGTGGAACGACAGGCCGATAGGAAGCAAAATGTTTAAGTAAGGGAAAGAAAAACTATAATTGAAAATTTGAAAAGTCCAGTTTAAGTTATCAATAAAGAAATTATAATATTTAAAAACAGCCAATACACCTATATTAGCTATAAGGCTCATTACTAAAAAGTACTTTCTTTTCTTCCCGGTATTTTTGTCAATATATATTGCTGCGTAATAATCAATAATAATTGTTCCGAATAAAATTAAAATATAAACGGGTTTAAAAAACATGTAAAAAAAACAGCTTGCCAGTAACAGCAAAGCCCACCTGTACTTATGTTTTAGCATAAAAAACAAATGTGTAACCACAATAAAAAAAATTATAAATTCTATAGAATTAAATATCATATTAAACCAGAATTTCTTCCCAGAAATTATGTATTTGATTTATAAAATTAGGGACATTATGAACCTCTTGTATCGAACGCAAACTTTCATTTCCCATATTTACAATCAATTCAGGATCAGAAATAAGAGATATAATAACAGAGCTTAAACCTTCAGCGTTATCAGGTTCTACTAATAAACCGTTTATGCCTTTCTTAACAAATAGCTCTGTCTGTCCCACATTTCTTGCTATTATAGCGTTTCCCGATGCCATAGCTTCTGTCATAGTTAATGAAGGAAAATTATCATAATCTTGACACGATACATATATTTTAGAGAAATTCAATATTTTATGCATTTCACCTTCTATATGAAATTCAACACAACCTGATATGCCATGCTGTTCCGAATAATTAATAAGCTCCGAGCGCATCGGGCCGGCACCGCATATTTTAAATGTCCAGGATTTTAAAAGATCCGGATTATTTTCATGAATACGAGCTACAGCCTCTAAAATCCACTCCGGATGTTTCTGTTGATCTAACCGGGAAGCAAACACAATCCAATTTTTTTTATGTAATTCCGGATAATAATTTTCAACATCAGAAAATCTCGAAGTAATAGATTTTATTACTGAAGGAGAATATGTTAAACCTCTATTACCGGTTAAATAAGATTCAAAATTTTTATTCCAACAAAAATAGCCGTCAACTTCTACTTGCTTAAACAATGGCAAGTAGGTAGCCGTAATAGATTGATGATACCTGTTTGATTCATCCTCCAACGCGGGTGCGGCATAGCAGTTCACGATATTAATAGCCAGTTTTGGCCTTATATATGAAGGCATGTGATTAATTGCCTTCAACAAAGGCAAGTAACTAAGGTCATACAATGGTATATGAATGATCTTAATATTGCGGGTAATGATTAATATGTAAAACTGTAAGGCTTCAAAGGTTTTTTTGAAACGATTGGAAACGATCCTGAACTGAAGAAGGTGAGCAGCCGATCTTAATTTTCCTACTTCATTAAGATTCTTAACAGAGTATTGGTCGATAATAAAATAAAGGCCGAATTTTTTACGATTAAACTTTTGGTACTCTTCAAAAAAATCGGCAAAAAAACGTTCTGCTCCGCCTCCGCCCTTTAAAGATCCAATTCCCTTAATAAAAAAAGCGATGTTTGGCAACTGCTAATTTTTAAGCTTACCGATAAATTCCAAAACAGGCCCGAGCAATTTTTTAAAAATATAGTATTTTCTGAAATTTTCTTTATCCCATTGTGTGCCGTAAAAAGAATGCTCAACAGGCGGCTTACTCATAAAGCTTTCGAACTGTTCTTTTGTGACTTCAAATTTTTTAAGCGCGTATTCATAATCCTGTTTTTGAAGAGAAGGATCGTAAGTAGGTTTACTTAATTCCTCAACCGCTTCTTCCCTTGTAATTGTTTTTGAAGCAACTAACGACGACAGATGCGCTTTACGCTTATCTACATTAAATTTAAAAGGTAAAATATATCCCTGGTAAAATCTTGTAAAGATAGACTCGTAATGCTTCCCGCCATAATCACGCCATTCAAATTCTTTTATTAAAAGCTCTTTTGCTTTATTTTTATCGTAATCCAACAAATTTAACGGTGATACCGAAAACATTGAATGAAGCTTTAAATTAATAAGCTGTCTTATTAAGCCTAACTTAGGAAAATTTTTTAGCGGCCTTGTACCAAATTTTTTATGAATGTTTGTAAGATTAACTATGTCAAGCTTATCAGCGTAATACCATGTTTTAGGTAAAATAGCTTCTGATGAAATATTATTACCATTAATGATACTTTTTATTTTATACTTTCCGGCAATTTTAAATAGTGTAGCAAAAATCAATTGATCGGTAGGGACTTCAATATCTATAACAGACGCTTTTATATAAGACAATTGCAGATCTCTGAAATCTTCCCAGTTAATCACATACGTATACAGATCGAATCCTGTTTTAGATATGATATTTTCAATATTCTGAGTAGCCAGCTCACTGTTCCATCCGTTATCAAAATGAACTACTAAGGGCCTTAAACCTTCCTGTTTTGCCCAATAACAAATATAAGAACTGTCCACTCCACCGCTTAATCCTATCAGGCAATCATACTGATCTTTTTTACCAATCTCTTTAATTTTATCTACGGCATCCTTTAGTTCTTTTAACCTGACATCCAGAGGACGCCAAATTGTTTTATCTGCAAACTCGTCAAACTCACGGCAAAAATTACAAATGCCTTCTTCATTAAAAGTTATTTCACGTGCAGTAGTATCCATTACGCAACGTATACACTGCTTGTATTCTTTTGTGCTATTCATCTATTAAAAGTGCATTTATAACGCTCCAGGTTTTGGATGCATTTACTGTATTCCAGTTGTTATGTTTGTAATTTAAGTCTACAGAGTTCCTGATTTCATTGGGATTAAAAATGCCAATGTTCTTTAACTTTTCTGAGTGAACTGAATCAGCAATAAATTCTTTCAAGGGGCCGCTTGTCCATTCTGCGATCGGTGATCCAATTCCTATTTTCAGGGTACGTGTGCGAATCTGTTCAGGCACTATACCTATCATCGCATCACGGATAATACGCTTGGTATAACCGGTTCCGATCTTACTCTCTTCGGGCAATGAAAACATATAACTTACCAGCCTATAATCCATAAACGGCATTCGGATCTCAATACTGTTCTGCATAGCGGCACGGTCAAAATCGCGAAGATTAACCGGCAGGCTGTAGTAATGAAAATCATCGAAAAGCGTTTTAGAAATACCGCTGAACGGATTAGTAAATGTGTGCAGGGAATCATTTACTGTTTCCTTGCTAAACCACGAAGCCTCAGAAGCTATAACACCTGTTGAAGATTTTCCCAATACGTTTTTCAGCTTTTGCTTTATTCTTGAGGTAACGGAAACAGCAGCATCAAAAGAAGTCATTAATTTTTGTTTATCATACACAGGGGAAAGTGTGCTCAGCATTCCTGCATATTCATTTGCTTTTTCCCTGTTCTTTTCGGCCATGGCTTTATAAAATGCCTCCGTAACATAATGCGTATAACCAAAAGCATATTCATCGGCACCGTGCCCATCGAGCGATACCACAATTCCGTTTTGTCGCATCGCTTTATAAATATCCGTGATAGCAATGAGTGGATTTGAAATAATGGCATCGAACAATTTAGTGGTTGATACAATATCGTTTACAAGCTTGCTATAATCAGGTGTTATATAAACAGCATTTCCTTGAGTGTAATTTATGACCTCCTCGGCATATTTTCGCTCATCCATTTTTGTTCCCGGAAACGTGGCAATAAACGCTTTTTGCCAATCGGCAGGGATACGTTGCAGGTCTGAATTGCTGTTTTTAAATTGTTGCAAAGTGCAATACACAGCACTTGAATCTAAGCCGCCGCTTAAGGCAGAAGCAATAGGCACATCACTGCGCATTCTTAATTTGCATGCGCTAAAAAACAGATCTTTAAATTCCTCCACCTGTTTGTTATAGTCTGAGCTGGGAGTCACTAAATGATCGGCGGTGTTCCACCAACGTTCAATAAGAAGTTGCTTGCCTGCACCGATTGTGATGGTATGCCCGGGCAGTAACTGAAAAATATTTTTAAAAATTGTTTTACCTGCTGCTTCAATGTAGGCCGGATCTTTAACAGCTGTTGTTAAATTAACTTCATCAAATGCCCTCTTAAAGCCCTGCAAATACTTAAAGGCAATAGTTTCGGATGCAAAGGCAAATATCTGTCCCGGAATATGAAGGTAATGTAACGGTTTAACGCCATAACGGTCGCGCGTTAAAAAAAGAGTATGTTCCATTTTATCCCAAATGGCAAAAGCAAACATACCGTTAAATTTATACAAGCATTGCTTGCCGTATTCATGATAAGCCGCTAAAATAACTTCGGTATCTGTATCTGTTTTAAAATTATATCCTTTTGCGGCAAGCTCTTTTCTTATTTCAAGAAAATTATAAATCTCTCCGTTAAAGGTTATCGTATACCTATCGAGGTAATGAAAAGGCTGTTTTCCGGCCTCAGACAAATCAAGTATCGATAATCTTCTGTGCCCGAAACCAAGGGTGTCGTTCTTGTATAATTCATAACCTGAACCGTCCGGACCACGGTGTTTCATAGAATCCGTAAACTGTTCGAGCTCAGCAATATTTAAAGCGCGCTCATTTAAATTCCATATTCCTGCAATTCCACACATTAGTTGCCTGTAATAGAATTAATAGTCTGTAGAATTTTTTTTTGATTATTTTCTGCACTAAGCTCCATGGCATATGTGTGAGCATTTTGTTTAAAATAATCAATGTCATTTATGTTTAATTCAGAAATTTTTTTTGCCATACTTTCGGCTGAATAATTTTCAGAAACGATACCGAGATTATATTTTTCAACATGATATTTCATATCCGGATTAGGAGATACGGCAATAGCAAGCCTTCCTTGTACATACTCAAAAAATTTATTCGGTAAAGCATTTAACCAATTAAAATTTACGGGTGGTAATATGAAAAGGCCTATATCGTATTTATTACATTCTAAAGGTATTTCAGATACTGATACAGGCTCGATAAATTTTATACGCGGTTTCGAACCGTATGTTAGTTTCAATTCTTCCAAGTATTTTTTATCAGTAGGAACGAGCATAAAATGCAATATGTAATTACCGTTTAAATAATCCATCATATCGGCCATAATCTCAATTTGTCGCGCTCTTATTGCTGCACCGTGATGAATAATTTTTATGGGAATTTTTGTTTTAATGACAGAAAGATTCTTATAAGATGTAGCGTTCGTTATAACTATTGAATTTATATTTGCATTTTTTCGGTACTCATTCTGAATGCTTTCGGAAACACAGAACATCATAGCACATTGTGAAAGATATTTTTTAATAATATACTCAGCTCTTTCTCCCTCTGTTTTTTTCCAATGTTGGTCTTGTTCAAATTCCAAAGGGTAATATTCATGTGCATTAAAAATAACAGGTATTTTTTTATTTCCAATTTTTAATGCTAAAGGTAATGTATCTATACCATGACTTATAATAACGTTATAGTCATATTTATTCAATTGATCCAGATCAGCTTTTCTAGCTGTCGTCCAATATTGTTGTTCAAAGTACAATGGTCTGTAAAATTGTTTTTGTTTTATATATTTATAATAAAATGATACAGGTAATTTAATATAGAACGGTTTATTAAAATGGCTATATGTAATGGATTTATTAAGTTTTGTGTTTTTAACAAGATCAATGAACTTAAGCTCATGTCCTTCTGCATCCGAAAATCCTGCCACACTAATGTCGTAATAATTTTGAAGTGCTTGAATTGTTCTTATAACACGTGGTTGTTTATGATAATTATCAGAACATAGAATCAACACCTTTTTAGCCGCCGACATTATGATTTATTATTTAATCAAGGCTGCTATATTTAACACTTGCCAATCAAGTTTTTTTTCCTGAAGACTCGATCTTTTCAAAATCCTATGTTCAATTAATATTTCATAGGATTCATCTATTTTTTGTAGGATCTTTTTATTTTCCATCCATTTTCTTTGCGGAGGTTCATATCCTATTTTATCTGTACGTCTTTCAATTTCGGGCGGTAAAATACCATGCATTGCATCGCGCATAATTGCTTTAGTCCAGCCGTTTTTTATTTTATAAGCTGCAGGAAGTGAAAACAGAAACTCTACTAGATCTACACTCAAAAATGGAAGACGAACTTCACGGCTGTGTGCCATTGAATTTCTATCACAAAACCTTAAAAGGTCTTCCAGGTTATCTTTTTCAATAGTATGTTTTAAATACCCGTTTAATTGATGATTTGTATATGCAAAATCATATCTTTTTTTATCGGAAACTTTTCGAAAAAAATCTTTATCGTAAAATCCTTCTAACGGCATCTGCATTCCTATTCGTTCATATTTTTTAGCATTTACCATTTTATAAAAAGGACGGATTACGTTCTTAAGATTTTCTGTAAAAGTTACTTTTTTTGGAATAGCCGTCATACTATTTTGCCCTGAGTATACATAACTATTATCAAATTTTAAGTGAGGATGAATTTTCTGCATATACGCCATCTCTTCATCCAATAGTTGTTTATTTGTATTTGAAAGTTCTTTTAAATAATAAGGCAGGTAATACTCATAACCTGCAAGTATCTCATCGGCACCCTGTCCGTCCAATAACACAATAACGTTTTGTTTCTTTGCTTCTGCCATAACGCAATACTGCGCGTATATGCTTGCAGAAGGGAAAGGTTCATCCTGATGGAATATTACGTTATCAATATCATTCAAGAATCCTTCCTCAGAAGGCCAAACAGAATAAGGAGTTACATTAGTCCCATCAAGTACATATTGTATAAATTTCCCCTCATCTCTATGAAAATTTTCGAATCGTGCTGAAAAAGTTCTTTGATTATTATTGTTGAACAATTTTTGGATAGAACAAACAATACTTGAACTATCAAGTCCTCCCGAAAGACTTGACCCTACAGGCACATCACTCCGCATCCTACGATTTACGGATTCAAAAAACAGGTATTTGAATTCTTCAACTGCCTCTTCGTATTTAATTGCATTTTTTTTATAAAGATCTACTTCCCAATACTTTTCTTCAGTTATTACAATGGTTTTGTCCATCATAAGACAACAGGATTTGGGAAGTTTTTTTATCTCTGCATAAAATGTATCATGCTCATCGGTAGGATTAGTTAATACATTTTCGTTTTCCAGATAATTATATAACTGGTATGCATTAAATTCTCTAGAAATACCGGCGGCAAATAGTTGCTTTATTTCCGAACTAAATATAAAGTACTGCCCGGGCCTATAGCTGTAAAAAAAGGGTTTTTCGCCAAATCTATCGCGGGCACAAAATAATGTTTTTGCCTCTGCATCGTATATAGCAAAGGCAAACATACCATCAAGCAGCTTCAAGCAAGCTTTACCGTCGCGTGCATATAGTGCTAACAAAACCTCTGTATCACAATCCGATCTAAATGTATACCCTTCTTTTAGTAATATGTTTCGCAACTCTATATAATTGTATATTTCACCGTTAAATGTAATTGTGTACCTATTATTTAAATAATGCATTGGCTGTTTCCCGGCATCAGTCAAATCAATAATTGATAAACGTCTGTGGCCAAAACCAACTGTCTCATCACTGTTAATCCAATGGCCTTCGCCATCAGGTCCGCGGTGAGCAATAACGTTAGTCATACAGATGAGACTCTGTTTACTTACGCTTGTTTTACTATATATTCCTGCTATTCCGCACATATTAATTTATAACCTTCTTATAAACTTCTCTCAATTCTTTTGCTATAATTTCAGGATTATAATATTCTTCTGCAAATTTTCTGCTTTGTAATGCTATACTATATCTTGCATCTTTATCAATAATTAATTTCCTTAAAACATCCTTAATAGTATCAGGATTTGCATTAACTATAGGGCAATTTTTGGGTAACTCATTAATACTGGCATCATGTAAATAACATATAACCGGTTTACCGAGGGCCATTGCTTCGGTAGCTGCCATACCATAACCTCCACATATTAACTGGTCAATAAAAATATCAGAAATTTCAACATTATACTTTACTTCATCTCTGGTCATGTTTTCCAAAAGTAGGAATTCAAAGTTTAAATTTTCTTTTTGTAAATCATTAACAGCTTTAAGAATAAAAGCTGTTCCCTTTATGTTTTTATCTGTGGGAGCGTGAATAATAAGCGGTTTAGTATTATCTTTATTAATTAAAATTGAGCGATACTTATTTACGTTAATCCGGTGTCTTGTTGTATAAATGTTTTTAAATAGTGATGGAATAACATGATATGTTATAGATGCCCCCCTAACTATAAGAGGGGTTGCACCTAAAGCAGAAAATTTTTTCTGCAGAAGGATAGAATTTCTATTGCAAAATAAAGATATGATCTCTTTATCTTTAGCGCTTTCAATTTTATAATAAGGGTTTATTTCAACTTCTTTTTCATGAATCCTTATTTCACTCCCTAACCATTCTACAACAATAGGCTTGTTTAAGAAATTTATTATTTTAAACTCAATGTTGTTTTTGAAAATTTCATCGCTCCAGTACCAATGGATCACATCTGCCCAAATAACATCTTTAATGAATTTATAATACTTTGAAATCTCAAAAAAAAACCATTTTGGTTTATATTTAATTTCATAGTTGGTTTTTTTTCTTATCTCTACCCCTGTATAGTCAACTGAATCATATACCTGGTTAGTATATGTAACACCTTTAGATTTGAATCCTTCAAATTTATTTTCGAGTATAACTGTTTCAGATATAAAACTCGCGATATTTTCGGGAAGATGAAGTACATTCATAAGCCTACAGGGATATTATATTCCTTTTTGAATAAACCATTCTGCCGTTTTTAAGACGCCCTCTTCAAGGTCTATCTTCGCTTTAAAGCCCAATAATTCTTTAGCTTTTTCAACACTTGGTATCCTTAATTCCACATCAGCCGAAAGAGCATCTCTAAATAATATTTTTGAATCTGACTTCAAAACACGGCAAACGGTTTCCGCTAATCCCAAAATAGTTGTAACAGCTCTTGCGTTACCAATATTAAAACTTTGCCCTATAGCTGTTTTACTTTCCAAAGCAAGCATAATACATTCTACAAAATCATCAACGTAGCACCAAGCTCTTATTTGATTACCATCACCATTAATTAATATATCTTCGTTTTTTAATGCTTTTTTTATGAATATCTGTATTGCTCCTTCTCCTGTTTGGCCCGGCCCATAAACATTAAACGGCCTCACGGTTACAGCCGGTAAACCATATACTTTATAATACGAATGTGCAAGATGCTCTCCGGCAAGTTTACTTACGGCATACGTCCAGCGGGCTTCTCCTGCACTCCCGGAAACTGTATTGTCGCCTTCTGTTGACTTAAATGCATAGGATCCGAAAATTTCTGAAGTTGAAAAATCAATAAAACGGTCAGATATATTGTTGATTTTTGCTGCTTCTAGAGCATTTGCAGTACCAATCATATTGACACGCATTGTTTTTACAGGGTCTTTAATTACTGTGTCAATTCCTGCAATCCCTGCAGCATGTATAACAATATCATTTCCTTGCATCGACTTTGTCATCAAATCTGCATCAAGTACATCACCTTTAATAATATCAATATTGGGGTGATTAGCAAATGTTGAATTACTTAGTGTATCGCGGTGAAAGTTATCGTACACCGTAATCTTGTTTTTTTCCACCAAACGGGAAATAATTGTATTAGCAATAAAGCCTGCTCCGCCTGTTATAAATATTTTTTTATTTTCTATCATATTTTAATTAAATTTTAATTTCGTTTCCTTATTAATTTGGCAGGTGTACCCGCAATTACACTAAATGATTCAAACTTTTTATTATTAATAACTGCATTAGTACCTACAATACATCCTTTTCCTATTATTGATCCCCCCAACACTTTAACATCAAAACCAAACCAAACATTTTCTTCGATATATACACTTTTAAATAATAAGCCTTGTTCTACGATAGGAGTATCAATATCTTCAAAATTATGGTCAGAAGTTATGATTTTTGTACCTGACCCTATCAAAGCATTATTTCCTATTTTTAATCCGCCTTTTCCAACAAAAAAACAATGTTGCCCGATTTTTATATTATCACCCCATTCAATATCGGAAGGATACTTAATAGTCACGCCATCTCGAATCTGTATATTCTTTCCAAAACTTTTAAAGAATGGTTTGTAAAAAAATTGCCTTAAGGTCATTCCGAAATCAAACGCATTATATTTTAAAAATCCTTGTACTATAAAAAACAGTTTGTCTCTCATATCATTTCAAGCAATGTTTCATATATACTGCGATTAGCAACATAAGGTGTTTCACTTATAGGTGTAAACTGAAAGGCTGCTTCTGTCATCTCAATATTGCTTTTAGAGTTAAGGTGCTGCTTCAAAAACAAAACAATATCGCATAAATCTACGTACCAGTTATTTGAAACAAACAATTCTTTATTTTGAAGTAAGTGTAAATAAATGTGTTCCGCAACTTCTTCCACACTATTTAAGTTTACCATCGTATGGCTTACACTTATGTGTTTATCAGCTTTCAGATTATTTATTAATCGTGTGATAAGCCTGTTTTTATTTTCGTTTTTACCAATAGGGTAAGATAACCTTATTAAGCGGTAATCAATGCCGGAAACGGTCAGGAAATCTTCTGCCAGTTTTTTTGATCTTACATAAGCATTGGCATTTACAATCTCTTCTGAAATAACAGAGACAGATGATACATAAACATATTTAAAGTTTTCTGCATTACTTAAAAGGTATTTACAAAAAAAAGTAAATCCTAAATAGTTACAATCCATAATCTCTTTTTCAACTCCATTATTAACATTTATGAAGTCGATAATAACACTATTGTTAAAGTTAAAGGATGAAAACGTTTCAGGTTTTAAAAAATTCAATTCTTTCTTTGAAAGAGGATAGCATTCTTTATTATGATCTTTTAGAGTTGAATAAAAAACTTTTCCAACAAAACTGTCTGACCCTAAAATATAAATTTTACTCATTAATAGCTAGTGATTTCCCATTTTCCATTCGGTCGATAATTTCCTTCTTGCCATGAAATGGGATAATTATTATTATGGTCACCAACTGATAAAACCCGTATCTGCAAAATTCTCTCAAAATAATGAATAGTTAAGCCCTTACCATGATGAATGCCAATGTTTAAAAAATAAAAATCGGGCTGTAATCCATTTTGTAGTTCAATAATTTGTCTATACCTGCCTGCCGGCAGATCATTTCTTTTTGCGTTATCAAATTTTGGCATCGCATAGCCTACTATGGCGCCTTCTTTTGTTACTATTCTCACGTCACTTATAAAATCCTGAACAGATATAAACAATTCAAATTCAAGTTCGATTTTTATAGTTTCACTGTAAAAAATTTCTATTCCGGAGTTCTTATCAGTTATCAGTTTTATTTTTTTAATATGTCCTTCGCCTGTATTAATACTTGCTTTTTCAGGATCCGGCTCTTGTTCAAATCCTACATTACTGTCTGCCCTTATATAATCCAAAATAACATCTTCAATCTTTCCATCTGAAATTAATTTGCCCTGATGCATTAAAAGTCCTCTTTTGCAAATAGCTTTTATAGCAAGAATGTTATGGCTCACAAATAACACGGTTCGCCCTTGGCCTGCTACATCCTTCATTTTTCCCAGACATTTATCCTGAAAATCAGCATCACCTACAGCCAATACTTCATCAATAATAAGAATATCGGGATTAAGATGTGCAGCAACGGAAAATGCAAGGCGAACATACATCCCACTACTGTACCTCTTTACAGGTGTATCAATATATTTAGCCACTCCGCTGAACTCAACAATTTCATCAAACTTTTTTGCTATTTCATGTTTTTTCATTCCTAAAATAGCCCCATTCAAGAAAACATTATCTCTTCCTGATAAATCGGGATGAAACCCAGTACCAACTTCAAGTAAGGATGCCATACGGCCTTTATATTTTAATTTGCCCGAAGTAGGTTCTGTGACACTCGAAAGGATTTTTAAAAGAGTGGATTTGCCGGCTCCATTTTTACCGATGATACCAACCACTTCACCTTGGTTAATTTCAAAATTAATATCTTTGAGTGCCCATACAAATCCGGAATCCCTGCCTAAAAGAGTAGTGTCTCTTTTATTTTCATCGCCAACTTTCAAAAAAGGATCTTCTTTTCCACGAAGTTTGGCCATAAGCCTTTGCATATCATCGGCAAGGCTCGATATACCCACAGCACCTAATTTATATTGTTTAGAAATATTTTCTGCTTTAATTACCAAACCCATTTTAAACAGTATCCATAAATCGTTTCTCCACTTTCGAAAAAATATACATACCCAACACTAAAATTAGTATTATGAAAACAGCATCTGTCATAATTAAATTAGCACTAAATAATCCATTCGAAGTAAAGGCATATTTACAACCTTCTATTATACCTGTTAAAGGATTGCATAATAAAATTTTATAAAAAACAGAGTTGTATCCAATTGTAAAAAATGGATAAGCTATTGGTGTAGCATACATTAGTAATTGCACGCCAAAACTTACAAGCATTGTTAAATCTCTATATTTTGTAGTAAAAGAAGACACAATAAGCCCAAAACCAAGTGCAAAAACAGATAATAATAACAAATAAACCGGAAGTAATAAAATAGTTACGTTAATTTGAAAATTGTAACCCTGAATTATAATACCGTAAATATAGACTCCTAAAAATAAGCCAAATTGAATAAAAAATTTAAAAATGCCCGATAATAATACTGAAACAGGAACTGTAAGACGGGGAAAATATACTTTGCCAAAAACAGAAGCATTAGATATAAATGTGCCTGAAATTTTATTAAAACAATCGGCAAAATAATTCCAGAATGATAAACCCAACAAATAAAACGCAAAAGGTGAAATATTAGCAGGAGTTGGTATTTTTGCAATATTACCAAATACTACGGTAAATACTATACTGGTAAAAACCGGTTGAATAATTAACCAAAGTGGTCCTAAAATAGTTTGCTGGTAGCTCGCTTTTATATCTCTCTTAAAAAATAAAAAAATAAGATCTTTATAATCTATAAGATCTTTTAAAATCTTTTTGAGATTAAACGGTTTTTTTTTCTCTACAACATTCCAATCTTCAGTCATATCAATCTTCTATAATCACTGATTTTCTTTCAGGGAAATTAATCAGTACGCCCATTCCCCTTTTGCTATACACAGCCATACTACCAATTGCCGCAGCGTTAGCTCCTATATCGTACAATACTTTTTTTAAATCGTCTATACTTCCACAGCCGCCACAGGCAATTACAGGAATATTTACATGGTTTAAAATCCGGCCTGTTACTTCGGTATCATAACCCTCCCAAGTACCGTCATTATCTACACTATATAACATCAATTCACCTACTCCAATATCTTCGGCAAGATAAGACGAATACTCAATAAGACTATATTTTATCTTATTTCCAATATAAGAATACGGCAACTTAGTGCCGAATAGTGACTTTTTAAAATCAATACAAGCCACTACAGACTGCGCACCGTAATGTGCCACCACCTTTTTTATTACTCCTGGATCTTCCTGAATAATAGAATTCACTATTACTTTTTCAACTCCTAACTTATAGAGCGTGGCAAAATCATCAAAAGTTTTAACTCCGCCGCCGTAAGAAAATGGCATAAAGGCTTCACCTGCCATATCGGCAATCTTATCAAAATTAGGCCTGCGTTTTTGTTTAGAAGCATTTACATCGATCAATATCAATTCATCAACCTCTTTATCATTGTAAATTTTAATAGCGTTTATAGGATCGCCGATATAAGACGGGTTTTTAAACTTCACTGTTTTTATCAAACCGCTTCCATCATATAACAAGCAAGGTATAATACGTTTAAGAGCCATTAAATTTTTGCAAAATTTTCAAGCATTTTCATTCCGAACTTTAAACTTTTTTCGGGATGAAACTGTGCCCCGAAAATATTTTCTTTATTCACCATACATGTAAAGTCAGTTCCAAAATTACTTGTTGCCAATGATTGACTTTCATCAAAGCAATTTACATAATATGAATGAACAAAATAAAATCTGTTCTTACTTTGCGTATCAATTAATTTATTCTCGCGCTGAACCTTAATATAATTCCAACCCATGTGTGGCACTTTCAATTTTAAAGCGGGGTCTAAATTAAATTTCACTGTTTCTGCATTAATCCATCCTAAACCGGCTTTTGTTCCTTCTTCACTTCGTTTAGTTAATAACTGCATACCAAGGCAAATACCCAAAATAGGAACTTTTTGAACTAATACTTTATCATTTAAAACAGGTATTAAGCCTGATTGCTCAAGATTATTCATTGCCGTGTCAAACGCGCCTACTCCGGGTAATAACAGTTTATCCGCCCTTGTAATCTCTTCCTTATCACCCGATATGATCACATCTTTTACGCCAACTTTTTTAAACATATTTAATACTGAAGCCAGGTTACCTATACCATAATCTATAATTACAATCACACTATTTTAAATTTATTTATAGAAAACTTTTTTATTGATTTTCAAAATATGCTTTGGTACTTTTACTTTAATGGATTGTCTTAAACTTTCCAATTCAATTTGGACATACTCTTCATTTTGTATTTGAACAACTGTGCCTGTCAATCCTTTTAAATGTCCCTGACCAATTTCCACTTTATCATTCAGGTTGAATGTACCAACTTCTTGAGTAACATCAAACCCGGTTAATGCTATAGATTTCAATATTTCAATTTCATTATCTTTTACAACAGCTTCTTTACCTTCAAACTTAATAAAACCTAAAACAGCAGGATTAAATAAAACTTTTTCTTTTTCTAAAAGATCAATCTTAACAAATACATATCCTGTAATCATTGGAAACTCAACCCATTTTTTTCTATCACTCCATTGTTGAAGTTTTTTTACCGTAGGGCTGTATGCTTCTATATTGTCACTTAAAAATTTTTGAGTTACCTTTTTTTCGTGCCTTACATTAACATATATAACATACCAATTTGTCATAACCTTACAGCTTCGCAACCTCAGTCACACGATGAGAAATGATGTATTTTGTATAAACTGCCTCACTACGACTTGGTGCCGTAGCTGCCATATCCGTAACCATAGCCATATCCGTAACCGTAACCATAGCCGTATTTTGAATAATAGTACTTGTTCTTACGGCGTTTTATTCCGTTAAGCACTAAATATACATCCTTAATGGAATTATCTTTAACAAGCTTATGGAAAAGGTTTAACACGCCTTTGTTAGCATATTTAGTGTTTAGCACAAAAATATTTATATCGGAATATTGCATTAAATACGATGCGTCCGACAACATTCCGGCAGGAGGAGTATCTACCAATACAAAATCATAATTTGCTTTAGAAAAATTAATTATATCCTTTAACCGTTCTGATAATACTAACTCCGAAGGATTTGGAGGAATAGGGCCTGATAAAATAGCGTATAAATTTTTTATTATCGTTGGTTTTACGATATCTTCTATCTTACTATTCCCCATAATATAAGTACTGATCCCTTCATCCGCGTTCATTTCTAATGCTTTTTGAATCCTTGGTTTGTGCAAATCCAATTCCAGCATAATTACTTTTTTGCCTCCTTTGGCTAAAATAGCGCCAATATTAATAGTTGTGAACGTTTTTCCTTCTCCCGGGGCATTTGAGGTAAACAGAATTACTTTTTTATTAGAATTTAAAAACACATATTGTAAATTTGTTCTTAAGGTTCTGAAACCTTCCGCTATAAAGCTTGTTGGTTTATCTTCAACCACAAAGCCCGTATTGGAAACATCTTTCTGAAATGGAAGATCACCTATAACAGGTAAAAAAGTTTTCTCTTTTAACTCTTCAACACTTTGTATCGTCGTGAAAAATAAAGCTCTCACTAATACAATTATAATAGATAATATTAAACCCGCGGTAACATACGATGAAATAATTTTAGGTTTATCGGGGCTTATAGCTCCCAAATCACGCGGACTGTCAATAATTTTAATTTCAGAAACAATCGATGCTTTTGATATCTTTGTATTTGCTCTGCGCTCTAATAAGAAATTATATAACCCTTCATTTACAACAACTTTACGCTGAATATTTAACATGTCTTGTTGTTTTTGAGGCATATTTTTTATTTCGGATATATACTTCGCAACTTCGCCGTTTATATTTTCCATAATTTTATAAGTAGCATTACGAGTATTATTTAAATAAACTAAAATATTCTGTTTTAATCTTTTTATATTCTGTTTAACATCAATTATATTCGGATTACTTTCCTTAGAAAAACCAAAAGATAAATTAAGTTTTATTTGAGCATTATATAACTCGGAAACAGATGAAGTCAGAAAAGGATCTTTATCAACTATAAAAACATTAGGCGGCAAAAATTGTGGATCTTTATCTTCAATAATATATTTTTCAAGATCATTAATCGCCTCAATTTTTAACTTCAAACTTGACTTTTCCGAGTCATAGCCTGAAAGTTTTGCGAAAAAATCGTTCTTTTCCCAATCCAAATCTAAAATAGCCTTTCTCTGTTTATAGTTCTGCATTGTATCTTCAATTTCCTTTAATGAAGTACTTACTTCTTCTAATTGTTTATCAATATAATTAATGGTTCTCTCATTAATTTCGAATCTTGAGTCTAGTGATTTATTAATATAAACTTTTGATAAAGTATCTAATATCAAAACAGCCCTTTCCGGGATAATATCATCAATTGTCAATATCAATACATTTGTATAATCAGGGTTTTGAACATTCAATGCTTGTTGAAAAGAATAAACTAAACTATTCATATCATGAACAATAACCTGGTACTCCAGGTTTTTTAATTCATTAATCGTATTTCTTGTAAAACTTGCGCCTCTGCTTATTGAAATATTAAAATCGATATCTATAAAATCTATATTAAATTTTCCTACTTTGGTTTCTTCTATCCCGTTTTTAAAATACTTTATCTCATATCTATCATAATCCAAAATTTTAAATCCCAAAATTGCTTCTTTTAAATCAGGATTAATAGCGTTCGTTATTATGGAGAAAGGAATACCCGTAAACTGTTCGGTGGTGCGAACCCGCCCAACCAAAAAATAAGATATCTCCAACCTTCTTTTAAGTTTAAAAATGGTTTCTTTCATTAAGTCAAATGATTTTACTATCCGTATCTCATTTGAATTATCGACATAAGATTGTGCCGAATTAAAACCATTATCAGTAATTAAATTATCTTTATAATAAGTATCGTTGGTCTTTAATAATTCTACAGAAGCTTGGTACACATTTGTTAGCTTGTACACATAAAAGTATCCTATAATATAAAAAATCGGGGTTATTAATAAAGGAATGTACCAGTTTTTGGAAATAATTCTCCAAATTACTTTAAGATCATTAATATTAACTGATGAAGTGCTCTTTTTTTGCTCCACGAAATTTTTATAAGCTGCAAATATAGTTATTTGGCATGATTTTTACACTACAATTGCTGTTCCAATTTATTTTATTTATATTTACAATTTAATTTTAAATAATGAATACAAAATTTATTTTATCTATAATTTTCATTATATGTTTAAGTTCATTATGCATAGCCGCACCACCACCACCACCATCAGGAGGGCCCGGGTGTTGGCCTCCTCCATGTATTCCTATTGATGGAGGAATATCTTTGCTGATTGCCGCAGGAGCTTTATATGGTGGTAAAACCCTCTATAATAAAAGAAAACATAACAAGTCAAGTTTATAAATTCTAAATCCCCGCAGCAGCGGGGTTTTTTGTACATGTTCAACAAAATAAAAGCAAATATATTTCAGTATTTTATTATAAAAGCTTCTATTCTTTACGCGATAAGTTATTTTATTTATGAATTTATATTAAAGCGTTTTACTGATTTTGATCAAATATTTATCAGGAAAATAATTATTATTTGTACTTTTATTTTAGAGCATATAGGCTTTAAAACCTTTGCCAGTAAAGAGGTGAATGACTTTCAGGTATTTGGCATAGATGGATCAAACGGGGTATGGATCGGCGGCCCCTGCAATGGAATTACACTTATGTTTTTATTCGGGATTTTTATAATTGCCTACCCGGGTAATTTAAAAGCGAAATTTTGGTATTTGCCGTTGGGACTCTTTATTGTGTACTTTATAAATATTGCCAGAATAATTTGCCTTGCTCTAATCGCATTCTATTCCCCGCAGTACCTCAATTTTAATCACACTTACACATTTACGTTTATTGCCTATAGTATTGTATTTTTTCTATGGATGATATGGGTCAATAAATTATCTTCTATTAAAAACCAGTGAGGCCTGCATTTAAATACATTATTTTTATATTAGTATTTGCTTTTTTGGGATTTACCAGAGAATTTTTATTCGTAAATATAAATAACCAACTTTATAAGCTTTATTACGGTCACTCAAATTTACCATTACCCGGTTCCTTACACTTTATTGCCAACTTAAGCTACAGTACACTCTATTATAGCAAATTTACGTTAACTGTATTATTTTACACGGCCTACTTTTTTGTTTCTTTTTGGACTGTAAGGCAAATAACCGCTAATAAAAAATTTACGCTTTACATTATTTATATCTATGCTTTATTGCTAATTTTAGCGGGATTAACCATGGTTTATAATTACACTGTAAATAAACAACTCGACGGCGATGAGTATATCTTCAGCCGTTGGTTGCTTGGCATTGCACAATCTCCGCTGGTGGCATTTTTCATTATTGCATCCGCGGCACTATATAAAAAAGGACAAAAAAAAGATTAACTGAATAAAACTAACTTATAAAATGAAAAAAGACACCGCCATTTTTAAATTAATTACTGAAGAAAAAAATCGCCAAACCAGGGGAATAGAACTTATTGCAAGTGAAAACTATGTAAGCGATCAGGTAATGAAAGCCATGGGAAGCGTATTAACTAATAAATATGCTGAAGGGCTTCCGGGTAAACGCTATTATGGCGGTTGTGAAGTTGTGGATAAGATAGAACAAATAGCGATTGACCGTGCTAAAGAATTATTTGGCGCTACTTGGGTTAATGTACAACCACATTCAGGCGCACAGGCAAACGCGGCAGTTATGTTAGCCTGTTTAAAGCCCGGAGACACTATTTTGGGCTTTGACTTGTCACACGGAGGGCATTTAACACATGGCTCACCTGTAAATTTTTCAGGAAAATTATACCGTGCAACTTTTTACGGTGTTGAAGAAAAAACCGGCCTTATAAATTATGATATTTTAGAGGCGACTGCAAAAAAAGAAAAACCCAAAATGATCATCTGTGGCGCTTCAGCGTATTCGCGTGACTGGGATTATGTACGCTTAAGGAAAATTGCAGATTCTTTAGGGGCCTTATTGTTAGCTGATATTTCTCATCCGTCAGGTTTAATTGCCAAGGGTATTTTAAATGATCCTCTGCCGCATTGCCATATTGTTACCACAACAACTCATAAAACATTACGCGGGCCAAGAGGTGGAATGATCATGATGGGCAAAGATTTTGAAAATCCTATGGGAGAAAAAACACTTAAAGGAGAGCTTAAAATGATGAGTGCCTGCCTTGATATGGGAGTTTTCCCCGGAACACAAGGCGGTCCTTTAGAACATGTTATAGCCGCAAAAGCCATTGCGTATGGTGAGTGTTTAACGGATGAATATATGCTTTATTGCGTACAGGTTATTAAAAACGCCCAAACTATGGCTAAAGCTTTAATTGAAAAAGGTTATAAAATTATATCGGGAGGTACTGATAACCACTGCATGTTAATTGATTTAAGAAGTAAAAATTTAACGGGTAAAGAAGCGGAAAAAGCTTTAGGAGAAACAGATATTACAGTAAATAAAAATATGGTTCCTTTTGATGATAAATCACCCTTTGTTACTTCGGGTATACGAATAGGATCGCCTGCAATTACAAGCCGAGGTTTAAAAGAAAAAGAGTGCCTTAAAGTGGTTGAATTTATAGATGCCACTTTAAACCATAAAGATAATGTAAAGGAATTAGCTAAGATAAAAGCTAAGGTAAACACCATGATGGAAAAATATCCTTTATTTAAAGATTAATTAAACCGGTAATTACACCCATTAAAAAAATCCTCTCAAAAGCTGAGAGGATTTTTTTTAATGTAATTTCTATAAATTTAGAAGTGCCATAAATCATGCTCCCATCTAAAAATATCGTTTTTAATACGATCTGATTCCAATAGGGCATCAATACCTTTTGAGTAATTTTCGATAGACCTGTCATAAACGTTTGTTTCCTTAATGGCCCTTGATGAAAACTGTCTTTTCCAGAAGATATCTTCAAACGTTCTGCGTTCCGCATCATTTTTAGAATTATATACTTCATGTTTTGCAAAAAATGGACGACAAGCAGGGAAATAAGTATAAAATATAGGATACTCACCTAAATCTTCTTTTTTAGGTTTTAATACATTAAAGCCCATAGAAAGAATTCTTACTTCTAAGACTGATTTTTGTTTATCAAAGAACCAATCTTCTTTCAATTCTAATGAAGTAAAGTTTTCAAAGATCCATGTAGAATCAACAATACCCGGTTTTTTAACCATATAAGAGTTACCATTCGCATCAAATTCCTCCACATCTGCTGAATCTTCCTGCAAAACAATCATAGTTCTGATGTTAGATAATTCTAACGGCTCTAAAAATTCTTCATCTTTAAAGGCAATGATTTGTCCTGATAATACGTATTTAGTGATAAGCTGCATTAACGAAATTCTGCTGACAACTTGATCTTTCGGATAATATAATTGCTGATTTTGCTTTTCACGCATATCTATTTTTCGCCACACGCGTTTTTCCCACGTTACATCTCCTTCTCTTAAATGCGTATAAGGGATATAGCGTCTGTTTACAGAATTCTCTTTATCATAGATCCCGTCTCTGTAGTCGCCCGGCTGAAAAACACCCGGTTGAGCCTTTGATGTGATAAAAGAAAAAAGTAAAAGGGCTAAAAATAAAATATTTTTAATATTTACCATGATTTCAGTTTTTATTGTAACAACATTTAATTTATACACTTATTTAGTAACTTTGATACCGCAGGTTACAGAGTTTATTTTTCCATCCGGGCCTTTTACCTTAGCATCAATATAAACTTTCGTGTTAATATCGGCCGTTCGTAAAAGGTTTTGAGCTTCAGAAGATAAATTGTTCCCGTTGCCTGCAAACTGGCCTAATTTACCTTTAGCTTTACCTGTTACTTCCCAAGACTGAACAATAAAATTAGCCTGAAATTCAAATCCGTTGGCACCTGCACCTAAACCGCTTATTAAAGAAATTTCACCTTTTTTTAACTCCTGTGGGGCAAATTTACCGCCGATTCTTAATTCAGGTTTTGGTAAAGGTTTTACTTTAAATGCGATAGGAGGTCCTTGAGGCTTAGTTCCATCTTTTGTTTTGGCAGCAACTGAAATATTACAGGTTCCTGTTCCCGCAAATGTGAACTCAAATTTACCACCGCCTTTTGAAATGTATTTGCAACCGCCACCGCTTGCACTTATCACTAAATCAGTCGGTGAAACACCTGCTGCAGAGATACTAACCGGGTTAACCACACCGGCATAAAATACTTTCATCTGATCGGCAGAAACCGCTACTGACGGAGCAGCAACCATATACGTTCCACCAAAAGGATAATATTTAAAAGTACCATCCGGGTTTTTGTATTTAATAACTCCTTTATACGTTTGCTCACCTTGTCCGCCTGTTCCCTGAGATAATTTACCTTCTCCGTTTACTAAAGGAACAAGTCCGGTCCCTTTGCTTCCTGTAGCAGCTGCCGCAGAATCCACGCCCATAATGATTTCCATATCACCTTGCCCTAATTTAGAAGAAGAAGCTGCAAGGAAAATATCTGCTTCGTATGCTGAACCTGCTAAAATGTAAGAGGAAGGAGCTACAACACGAGCCACAATATGATCAAATTTAATGGCTAATTTGCCGCTTGCGCCTGAAAGCACCTGTAACATTTCAGCTTCAACATTTTTTAAATCCGATTGAAATTTATTTAAAGTCGTATAAACAGCGGCTAACGGTAAATGATAAAAGTTATCCATTTCCCAATTAAATTCAACACCATCTTCCACACGCTTACTGTCAACCGGTTTAATAGATGCTAATTTCTTTTTTAAACCCTCATAATCCTGTTGTAACAAATGTTCGCCATCGGTTTTTTGCATTTTATCCAACATGGCAACCAACTTATCATGAACGCCATTCAGTTTCCCTTTTAATTCGGAAGCTGTATGAGGGCCTGTTATAGGAGTTTTTGGCTCAGAACCAATTAAAACGTGTGTAGGTCCGTCATAATCATCCATTTTCTCCATACGCCTTAAATTTAACGTATCAGCAATTTTTATATTTTCTAAAGCTGTTGGTTCAGTATGCGCAACTACTTCAGCTCTTAATTCGCCAATGTAATTATATACTTCATTTAATTCTTTTTGTGCTTCAAGAGCTCTTGCATAATATGGTTTTGCTCCCGGGTTTCCTTCAATAGTGGAACGGAAAGCTTCAGTTACCAATTTATTATTTGTTTGAAGGTTATCTCTTGTTTTTTCAAGACTTTCATTTACGGAAAGGTATCCCTGTAAAATCTGTTTTGATACGTTCATCGCCAAAAGAGCCGTTAGTACGAGATACATCATACCAATCATCTTTTGTCTAGGTGTTTCTTTACCGCCGCCCATAGTGCTATAATATTTTTTTTAAATTAAGTTAGTTTTTGAACCAAACGAAAATGACCTATCACCTTCGTTTGATGTAGTGTGAAGGATTATTGTTTATTGAAATTCATTGCGCCTAACATGTTACCATAGATAGTGTTAAGAGCAGTTAAGTTAGTGGATAACGTAGACATTTCCTGTCTGTATTTTTTAGTGTCATCTACGGAATCATTTAAGTTTTTCATCAATTCATTTAAACCTCCGTAAAATTTGTCGGTTACTTCCAATTGAGTACGTGATCCTTGTATCTGAAGCTCATAAGTAGCGTTTAATGTAGATAAGTTTTTAGAAACGCTGTTTAATGACTCCCCGATTGAATGACCCGCATCGTTAGATTCGGCTAAACTTGATATTGATTGTGCCGCTTTGCTGTAAGTGTCCGCTAAGTGAGATACATTTTTTGAAGCAGAATTAACACTGTCAACATATTCATTTGTAGCAACTGTCGCGTTGCTGATATCTCCTATCTTAGAAGCGCTTTCACTTAAAGAACGCATACCTGATCCCAGACTTTCAATTAATTCAGGTCCGATTTTAGCTTCTGCTAACATAGCATCTAATTGGTTAGAAATAGGTAATCCTTTTTTGCTTTCTTCCAATTCGTCCTCATGACCACCCATACCGCTTAATTCAGGATATGCTAATGACCAATCATATTCTTCATGGGGGATATCAATAGCGAATAAACAAAATAATACGGCTTCTGTTCCAAGACCACCGATAAGCGCGATAGAGGCACCGGGCCAGTGCATAATTTTAAATAATGCTCCAACGATTACGATAGCCGCACCGAAGCAGGATGCTAAGTGTAAGTATTTTTTAAATCCGGTAACTTTAGGTAATTTGCTCATAGCTCTTTTTGTGTTGTTTAGTTAGTGATTGTTGTGTTTGTGTTTTTTGTGTTTGTGTTTTTTTCTTTTGACTAAAAATCATCGTTTTTATCGCGACCTAAGTAAGTCATTACGTTCCTGAAACCAATATAACATTTAGCGGTATCTTGGTACTCATAAGTTCTTGTACTGGTTTGTAAGTAATACCCTACATCTTTCCATGAACCGCCGCGAATCACTTTACGTTTTAAAACGTTAGCGTCTTTATCCTGTGCTTCATAAACATAATCAGGATTTAAATCATGCGCAAAATCATACGCTGATTCATCAAACGCGTTGCTTGTCCACTCCGATACGTTACCTGCCATACAATATAAACCGTAATCGTTAGGGTTATATGAATAAATGTAAACGGAATGGAACCCGCCGTCATCAATATAAGAACCTCTCATTGGTTTAAAGTTACCCAAGAAACATCCTCTTGCATTACGAATATAAGGTCCTCCCCAAGGATATGGAGAAAGATCATTACCACCGCGTGCAGCATATTCCCACTCTGACTCAGTAGGTAAACGGAAGTCATTTACAATAGACTGACCTATTCCTATCAGGAAATTATTTAATAAATTAGAGCGCCAAATACTAAAGGCACGTGCCTGTTTCCAAGTAACACCAACTACGGGATAATCATCATAAGCCGGGTGCCAGAAATACATATTAGTCATCGGCTCATTAAATGAATAGGTGAAATCGTGAACCCAAGCTAATGTATCAGGATACACATTGATCACATCTTTTAAGATAAAAACTGAACGGTCAACTCCTGTTCGTTCTCTGGGCACATAATTACCCTGCCCTACGGAAACCTGATCGTCTACATTATAAGTACCCAATGTTTTAGGGTCTTTACCCGGATCGCCTACAGGGGTAGATGGAGTTCCGGGTGTACCGTTTACTCCGTCATTTAAATGAACACCGTTCATATAATCCGCTTTTTTATATTCGTGCGCCGCATCCTGAACATCAGGTGATTTTTGAGGGAGAAAACGATTACTTTTTGAAGCCGCTAAACGGATGTCTATTCTGTAATATTCATAATTTAATTTACGCGCGTCAATTTCTTTACGGTTATAGAAGCGTTCTCCTTCCGGAAGATATAAGGGCTGAAGGTCTAAACGATAATCTTCATCATCGCTTTCCCAATTAATTTTTTCTTCCCAATTAATATACGGATCCTGTAAATTATTATCTCCTTTATATATAGGATACATCGCAAGGAAATCGTCCTGTGAAATCTGATAATCTTCCGCGTTACCGTTGGAACCAAAAGCTAATAGTTTACGGGCAATTGAATCGCGCACCCAATAAACGAACTGACGGTACTCATTATTAGAGATCTCGGAATCATCAATATAAAATGCCTGAACTGAAACCATTTTAGAATGGGCTGTATGAGCCATGGTAATTTCTTCATCGCTTGGACCCATGTGGTAACTACCCATAGGGATATACAAAGTACCGAACGGATCAGGCTGAAACCATTTTTCTCTTCCCTGTACGCCGATTAACTCTCCCATACGCTTGTTACACCCGGTAACAACCGCTATAAATGAAGCTAATACAATCAGTTTTTTCATAGTGCTTTTGTTTAGTTTTTAGCTCGTGAAACTTATTTCATTTCGCCCTTTGTTGTTTATAATCCCAAACCTAATTTTAAGTAACATCTTGTTTTATCAACAACTTATTAACATTTTTTAAATTTAGTTTGTAAGGGACTTAAACGTGCTTTTTTAAAAAAGGTTACAATTTAATCTAATTGTCTTGTGTTTTGATAGCTCGATACTTTTGGTTTTTTCTTAACATTAAAGCAGTAGCCTATCATAATTTCATGAGTTCCCGCACTGTAACCTTTAATTTTTGACATCGTCACATCGTAAGAATACCCTACTTTTAAGCTTTTATCTTTAAGGAAACGAGCTCCTAACATAGGAGCAATAGCATCCTGCATCCGGTAAGAAACACCCACCCAAAAGCGTTGATCATAAATATAAGTTACATTGATATCAACCTGTGTTGAAGCTGCATCTGTTTTAACTTTAATATTAGGATTGATCCCGTGAATGCCGCCTGCACCGAAATTAAAGGTATAACCTGCCATTAAATAATAGTGACGTGCCAATGAATATTTTACATTTTTGCCCGCGCTGATATCCTGTGCCGCTAAGTGGGTAGAAGAAAGGCCCACATACATTTTATTGGCAATACCGTAATAGGCTCCAAAACCAAGATCGTACGTTAATTTATTCAAGTTTGGATTTATTCCGACTGCAGTATTACCTCCATTATTGTAGTTTGGAATCGCATTATCAACGCCCGGACCATCAGGAGTTATCCAGTTACCGTTAAATTGTTGCTGCAGGATACCTCCGTCAACCCCAACACCCAATATACCGGCACCGATAGGCTTGTTATAGGCTAATGCCAAACGCGCGAATAAGGTTTTTGCATAACCGATCTGGTCGTTCATCACATTCAAACCGATCCCCAATGGTAGTTGTCCGATAGGCATATCAAAGCTGATTAAGCCGGTTTTAGGAGCGCCCGGAAAATTTACCCATTGCTGGCGGTACATTACATTTGTACAAATAGCCTGACTAGTACCCGCATAACCCGGGTTATAGATCAATTTATTATGCATAAATTGGGTGAATTGAGGATCTTGCTGAGCGAACGAAACGCTCGCAATTGCTGCTAAAGCAACAGTTAGCTTGGTAAAAATTTTCTTCATGTTGATACCGTTTTAGTTTAAAGTGTTAAGTATAGTTAAATACCTAGGGGACTAAATTATGACTTTTTTAATTAAAATCAAAGTTTTTGAACTTTTTTTTGTTAAAAACCTTTTATCATTTCTTGTTTATTTTCGAATATGGGCAAAAAAATAAAAAATAGAAATAGTATTGAGATTTATTGCCAATTTTGTACCGTTAAAACCGAACCTTTTTTAAACAGCCATCTTGGCCTTAAAAAAGAAAAAACGGTTAATTTTATTCGTAAAAGTAATTCATAAAAATGATCGCTTCTGTTTTTCATAAAGGTAAAGATTATAAGATCGATCTGTACCGGCCAATAGATATTTCTATTCCGTTGAGCAGTAATGAAAATTGTGTAAGCGCTTGGTATGTGGGTCCTATGGAACTTGAACCGGTGCGTAACGGCAGCTGGATAGGCGACGTTAATAAAGGCGGATCCGTTAACTTCAGAAACATAAAATTTAACCCTCACGGCAACGGTACCCATACCGAATGTGTAGGGCACATAAGCAAAGAATTTATAACCATTAATCAATGCTTAAAACGGTTTATGTTTTTAGCGGAAGTTATTACTGTACTGCCAAAACAATTAGATAACGGTGATTTTGTTATTACGAAACAACACATTATGGATTGCCTTGAAAACATGAGGCCTGAAGCTATCATTATCAGAACGCTTTCGAACGGGTTAAATAAATTAACCATGCACTATTCCAACACAAACCCACCTTATATTTTAAAGGAAGCCATCCTTTTTTTAAACGAAATCGGGGTCGATCATTTACTGATAGATATGCCGAGTATTGACAAAGAAATAGACGATGGAAAACTGGAAGCGCATCATGCATTTTGGAATTATCCGGAAGATCCCAAGCTTCATAAAACGATTACTGAATTTATTTATGTAAATAATGAAATTGTGGACGGCACTTATATTTTAAATCTACAGATTGCAAGCTTTGAAAATGACGCCAGCCCAAGTAAACCTGTGTTGTACAAGATATTTTGAGAGACTGAAAGGGAAGAGAATGCAAGACAAGAGATAAATAGTTTAACCGCAGAGAAGCAAAGAAAAGCGCGAAGAGCGCAAAAATAAAATATTAAAATCATAAAAATTCTGTCATATTTGAGAACTCTGATAACAATGGGGAGTTAGAATATTGGCGGGCAGAAAATTAAGAACATAATGAAACTATATCTTCCATACACTACAAGTTTAACAGAGTATAAGCGATTTTTAACACATGAGGTAAAGTGCGGTGAGCTTGGAATAGGCGGTAATAATCCCATTCGTTTACAAAGCATGACTACTACCGATACCATGGATACTAAGGCA
>JANYGK010000062.1 GCA_025362395.1 Bacteroidota bacterium | reverse complement strand
ATTTCTCCTTTATTTATTTCGTAAAAACGACTCAGTAAATTAATGATGCTTGATTTACCCGCCCCGGTAGCACCAATAATAGCAACTGTTTTTCCGTAATTAATGGTAAACGAAAGGTCTTTAATCACAAAGTCGCTTTCCTTGTAAGCAAACCATACATTTTTAAATTCAATTTTTCCGTGTATGGTTTTAGCAGACACCGTTCCATTATCACTAATTATTTCCTCATTATCAATAACCTTAAATACACGGTCGGCCGCCACTATGCCCATTTGTAAGGTGTTTAAACGATCGGCCAGCATACGGATAGGGCGAAATACCATATTAATCATCATAATAAAAAAGGTAATGTCGCCCAGCTGCAGGTTATACGTATTAGCCTTTAAGCCTGCAAACCACATAAACAAGGCAATGGAAATGGATGATAAAATTTCCACCACCGGGAAAAACACGGAGTAATACCAGATGGAACGGATGTTTGCTGTTTTATGTTTTTCATTAATGGCTTTAAAATTATCGTATTCAGCGGTTTCGCGGTTAAATAACTGCACAATGCGCATACCTGTAATATGCTCGTTGGTAAAGGCGTTTAAGGATGCCACGGCATTACGCACTTCGGTAAATGTTTTTTTTACGCCGTTTTTAAACAGGTTTGTAGCAATTAACAGCAAGGGTATGGTGCTGAGCGTTACCAAGGCTATCGCCCAGTTTTTAAAGAACATGGCCGTTAAAAAAATAACAAGCATTAATATATCACCGGCAATTACGATAAAGCCCTGCGAAAATACATCGCTTAAGCTTTCTATATCGGAAATAGACCGTGTGACCAGTGTGCCGACAGGGGTATTATCAAAATACGTATTTTTTAATTTAAGGATGTGTTTATAAACCTGTAAGCGGAGGTCTTTTACAATATTTTGTCCCAGTAAATTAGTAATGTACATGTTGGTAAACTGCAAGCATGCTTCTACTAATAATATGCCGAGCAATATTAAACCCATGGTATTAATAAAGTCTATTTTTTGACCGGGAGTTTTATAACCAAGGTCTGTTGGGTTTTGTACACCAATGGCATTAAGGGTTTTATTAATCAGCAAAGGCCTTACAATGGCTAAAGAAGAAAGGGTAAGGGTGAGTACAATAGAAATATAAAATAATTTTTTATAGGGATTGCTGTACGACAGGATCCTTTTTAATAAATTAATATTGAGCTTATTTTTTTTGGTTGGTTCAGACATTAAAAATAGTTTCGGGATAGTGAATGTGTGTTAGGTATAATGCATGCCCCGGTACTGACATTCCTGCATCACACCGGTTTTTGTTTTGTATAATTAATTTAAAGTCGGCAATCGTTATTTTTTCTTTACCAACTTCCAATAAAGTACCTACAATGGCGCGTACCATGTTCCTTAAAAAACGATTGGCCGTTATTTTAAATACGTATTCTTCTTCATTTAATTGCTGCCAACCGGCTTGCGTAACATTGCAGTTATTGGTTTTGGTTTGTGTGTTTACTTTGCTGAAGCTTGTAAAGTCGGTTACCGTCAATAAATGTGTAGCCGCAGCATTCATTAATTCAACATTAAGCGGGCCGAATACATATAAAGAGCTATTAAACATAAAAGGATTTTTTGCCCGGTGTATGTAATAATTATACGTTCTGTATTGGGCATCAAAACGCGCGCTTGCCTCACGTGTTACAGTGTAAATGTTTTTAACGGCAATTTCGTAAGGCAATACTTTATTCAACTTATATACGCAGTTGGCATCGGGTAAGTGCAACGTGGTTTTCTCCGAATCAAAATGCGCGTAATAGTCTTTAGCGTGTACACCTGTATCTGTTCTGCCGCAGCCAACCACTTCAATGGTTTCCGAAAGTACCATACTCAGCTTTTCTCTTAAAACCTGTTGTATGGTATTGGGTGTATTATCCTGTTCCTGCCAACCGTTGTAGTTGGTGCCGTTATAGGCGAGCTGAATAAAATACCGGGGCATGGCGCAAAGATAACCTTATTTTAACTCGGTTTATACCTTGTATACGTTTTATGGCCCAGTATTAGTTTATCCCCTTCCATTTTTACGGTATCTGTTTGCGCTTTTTTCAAATCGGGCCTGAACAGCGTTAACTCATGGCCTTTCAATTTCCAGGTACCGTCCCATTCCCCTCCTTTGCCTTTAGATTTTTGTATGTTCAGGTTGCCGTCCTTTAAAAAATCAAAGGTAATCTTGTCATTTTTTGTTTCCCAACCGCAGGTACCTTCGGGCGACATTAAAAATGCCTTTAGTTTAATTTCTTCGTCATTAGGATCGTTTTGAACATTTATCCCGGTTTTAGGCAAATTTTCGGGGGTGTTGATGAGGGTATCAATTACTGTTTTTACAAGGGAGGACGAGTCTTCCTCTTTTTTTTCCCCGGCACAACCCGTTAGTATAGCAATACTAATTGCGGTTGTTATAAAATGTAGCGTTCTTTTCATGGATTTGTTTCTTTAGTTTAACCTTATGGTGTTTTAACCTTTTTTGCATCTACTTTTATGCCGGCCTTTATTTTATAAAGTGTAGTACTAATGTATTAAGTATTAAAGGTGTTGTTGTGGAAATACTATAGGGTTATTTGCACTCGCTGATAGGCCGCTCCTACGGAGCCGGTTAAATAATTTTGAATACCGGTTATAAACAGAGCCGATCCTATGGAGCGCCCCGGTTAATTATTTTTCCTTAACCTGCAGAGGTGTCCTGTTTGTAGTATCCCATACATTACTTTATTAAATAGTTTTAGCAGGCGTTTTTGAGTTTATTTTTTTTCATTTGTAGTTACCCGCCTACCGGCCGTGCATGAAGCTTATACCTGCCTTTTGGTTTTTTGTAAATGGTTCGCAAATTCAATTCTGTGCCAATCGTCACTATTCCGTCATACCCAATATCGGCAAAAGGGGCTATTATACCAAGGTTAAGCTGCGCTATTACTCCTGCATTTATATACCATATCCCTTTAGCCGAGCCTTTTACAAACGCGTGTTTTATTGCAAAATCAGGCCCCCTTGCAAAAAAAAATTTCAATCCCCCATATAGTTCCATACTTAATTTTTTATATTTCCACATACGGTGTTGTACGTTTAAGCCCATACATAAGTTTTTTATGGGTGGGCCGTATATTAATTCAAACATTATCCGTGTTTTCCTGAATTCCTCCGGGTGCTTTTCCTCTGCTTCCGTCAAATCCTCATCTGTCCATCTAAATCGTGGCGAAATATACCTCAGGTTAAGGGCGGCAGATCTATTAAACATACGCATTGTGCTTACGCCGCATTCTCCTGTCCATTTCCCTTCAATAACTGCCTGGCACAAAAGTGATAAGGACACATGGCATAGTATTACCAAGAAGGCAAATTTCATAAATTGTAACTCGCTGTTCTGTCCGACACTTTGTTTCGGCACGGGAAGCGGTTAGCTAACGGGAGTTAGGCGGTTTTATTGCATTTTGTTTTTACACCGGTTGGTGTGTTTAGCGAGTTAGGCTTAAGTGTATAAATACACTTTACATAAAAGTAAACACTAAAGCCAACCAACCGTTACCTTTTGCAAACCACACTGTGCAATAGCAAAAAGCCATTTGCTAAGCGTAAAAACAAATAGCTTTAGCCTTAGGCAAAAAGCTATTGCAAAAAAAAATTAACTCACGCTAAAATAAAATAGCCGGTGCAAACCGCCTTATGCTATTGCAAAAAACAATCGGCAACAGCTAATATCACATTGGCCGGCGCAAGTTGCTTAATGCGCATGCGAAACATAAATTGCAATTGCTAAACTTACATTTACTCTCGCAAAAAACAAATTGCTAACGCTAAAGTTACATTTACAATTGCATGGCGCAAATTGCAATTGCAAAACGTAATTTGCTAAAGGTAAATTTAAAACCGCTAAAATAAGTTTCCGGTCATGTTTCTCTTCGTGTTGTTTTATATATGTAAGGGTATTAGGCGGTACCCATTACCGGTTATGAGCAAATAACAACCGGTTATCAATTGCTAATGTTAAATGTGTTAAATCATATACTTATTTTTAAGTATCCTACGTTATACAGTAGTATCAGATAAATTTATACTATTAAAAAAATTTACTTGATACCATTCTCTCTTGTCTGTCACTCATGAGAGGTGTATTTTTTAAATTCACTTAAAACCAAAAAAAATGAAAAGAGTTAAACTGGCCTTAAATTTAAGAGGCCTCGACCCAAGTGGGACAGAAGTGTACGGTAACAGTATTTATATGTCGATGAACGGCAATGTAAATTACCCAAACGCCGTAAATTATGTGAGTCAGTTAAACAGCGGTGTTACTGATTTGCATAGCGCTATTACAGCCGCTGTGCCAAGCAAAATTAACATTAAAAGCAAGTTGGTATATGTAGAAAAAATACTCCATGCCATAGCCGCGCATGTGGAGCTTGAATGCGGGGATGATGAAGTGAAAGCGTTAAGCAGCGGATTCTCCTTAAAGCAAGCCTCATTAAGCGGCCCTAAAGTATTTAATGCCGAACAGGGTATGTTATCGGGCAGTGTTAAGTTAGAGAGCCCTTTTGCAGATACACGTGCTGCCTATGTTTGGGAAATGATAGCCGACCCTATTAATACCAATGTATGGCAGCAGTTTAAAATTACCAATACCACAAGCACGGGTGTGGCAGGCTTAACGCCCGGTAACAAATATTGGTTCAGGGTAAAAGCAATTGTTTCTGATATGGAACAACTTTACAGCGATCCGCACATGGTACATGTGGTGTAGCTTATTGCACGATGCCGAATAAATTCGCTTCTCTTAAAAGCCTTCTTCCAAATTTGAAGAAGGCTTTTTATAATACCGGGTGTTAGTGTATAATAATAGGAACCTCACACCCAACCGCGCTACATATACATTGGTAGTAAATGAATGGTAATGCGCCTGTTACTTTTGCAGGCATCAAATAAAATTTTAAGATCCGATGCCATAGCCTCATGCCCGGGTTTATGACTGCAATTTCCTTTTTTTGTATGGTTACCTTTACTTTTATGAAAATGTACGACATATAGATGTATCATTAAAAGATACATTTATATTTTATGTTGCAGCAAATTAGTACCGCTTACAGCACAATAAATAAAAGGTAATTGAAAAATATAGCCAAATACGTTTATATTTGATAAACAATATATGTATCATAAACCGGTACACTTATAAAACCGCCGTTTTAACCTGCTCCGTCCCGCTTTAATTGTTAAAAAGCAAATCAAAACGTATAAAACGTAACGCTCTACATCATTTGGTTTTGTTGGACACCTTGGCTATAAAGTACCTGCACCACTATATAAATTTGTTTTGCGGCATCTAAGTTTGTTACGGCAATTATTTCGGCTTCAGAAATTTCGTGAAAATCAAAAATATCCTTACATATCTTCTTTCCCGCTTCAGGTGAGTCGACTTTAAATTTAAAAAAACCCGCAGCGTTGTTTATAAATCTTTCCTCAAACTCAGCCTTATAGGATTTAGGATCGTTTACTAAGGTCAATTGCCATTTCTCTCCCTTTGTTTTTAATTCAAAACCTCTTCTTTTCCCGGAAAAGCTAACCGCGTGTTTTCTTCTTTCCGCTTCCTGTATAGCGTGTATTATGTCTTCTGCATCCATTTTATTTTAATTGTTGTAAATATATATGAAAACGGAGCAGTTCAATGCTATAAATTGTAGCAATTTAGCGTAAGAGTTTTAAGATGATGGAACACAGAGGACACTGATTAATTAAGTTAAAAAAGGATTCGGTTTGGTTAAGGCAGTATAACAGGTGTTTCATAATCTTTTAAACTGAGTAATGTCGAAAAGCGAGAAACGTTTCAACAAACATTCACAAATGTTCTCAATAAAAAAAAATGAAAAGAGTCGCATTTTTTACTCGAACTGACACAAACTTCCGGTAGGCCGGCAGATGACTGAGAATGATAAACACAATCCGCTTACACCGCTTTCATCAATTCATTCCACACGGTATCTTTTGTGTGAGGCTTACAAATAACAATAAGATTTTCTAATTTAATAGGATGTATAAACTCTGCTTTATAAGAATGTAAATGAATGGATGCATCGGGGTTTGACCTGTCGAAGCCGTATTTAAGATCGCCTTTTACAGGGCAGCCTACAGCGCTTAACTGCGCGCGAATTTGATGATGCCTGCCGGTAAATAAATTAATTTCCAATAAATGATAGTTAGCTATAGAAGCCAGTAAGGTATACTCCAACTCCGCTTTTAAAGCGCCCGGCTTCTCTGTATCAAACGCTTTTGATTTATTGGCCTGCTCGTTCTTTATTAAATAATGTGTTAAGCGTTGCTTTACATGCGGCGGCTTATTTTTTACTACAGCCCAATACGTTTTCTGTATGGTTTTGTCCCTGAAAATCTCATTCATTCGGGAAAGTGCTTTACTTGTTTTAGCAAAAATCACAATCCCGGATACAGGCCTGTCGAGCCTGTGGCATACGCCGCAAAATACATTACCCGGCTTGTTATCGCGCTGCTTAATAAAATTTTTTACTTTTTCGGATAGGGGCATATCCCCCGTTTTATCGCCCTGCACAATTTCAGACGACTTTTTATTGATGATGATCAGGTGATTATCTTCATACAAAATTTGTGTGGCTTCAATTAATTCTTCGGGCTTAAACATCATACATTAATTAAAGATCAACTTAAATTCTAAACGCCTGTTAACGGCATGTTCATCGTCGCTGCACAAGACAGTATTTCCGCAGTTGTTCAGCAATTTTGTTTCACCGTAACCTTTCGCTATTACCCTGTCAGCGTCAATACCATTAATAATAATATAGTTTTTGGCAGCGTCGGCCCGCTGTTCGCTTAACTTTAAATTATAAATATCGCCGCCTTTACTGTCACTGTGCGCTCCCAACTCAACATTAAAATCCTTATTGATCTGCATGGCTAAAATAATTTTATCAAGCGTTTGTTTCGACTCAGGCAGAAGATCAGCTTTATCAAATTCAAACAAAATGTTTTCTATAATAACCGTGTTTGGTTTTGCTCCGCCTTTTTTTCGGTTAATAACGGCCAGCCAGGGGTCGTCTACATACATTTCTGTAAGCCTGTTTTGCTCCATGGCCAAAGGCCTGTAATTAAATTTGGTTCCTTTAACGGTTGACACTATTTTAATGAGGTTTTCAGAATTATCAAATACCAATATATTATTAAACGCCTCTAAAACATCTTTTTCATTATTGGCCGATATCATAATTTGCCGGTTGTAAGGCATATAATTAAATGTAAAATCACCATCCTTGTTTGTTATGGCAGAATCGATGATTGCAAATTTATCGTTGAGCAACACGACTTTAAAATTAGTAAGCGGATTGTTTTTATTGTCACCGTACAAACGGCCTTTCACATTCATTTTCAATTCCGAATCATCTAATAGGAGGTCGTTGAATTGAGCGCCCGATACCGCGCTGAACCTATAGTTATAATAACCCTTGCTTAGCGAGTCTATCTTTTTTACAAACTTATCTTTTATGGTGTAAAGGTCCGGTTTATCCGCTTCATACTCCGCAGTATCAATTGCTATGGTATAATTTTGCCCCGGAATGATTTTCGTAAACAAAAAATTACCAAAAATATCAGTCGTTATTTTTTGCTGTTGAGTACCTTTACCATTCAATAAATAAACCGTTTTATTGGAAGCGATTTTTTTAGAGGTTTTCGAATTCAGGATCAGCTTTCCGCCAATGTTATATTTATACTCTTTATCAATGAGCTTTGTTATAAGCATATTCTTTTCATTCACCTTAAATAAATAGCCCTGTGCGGCATTGGGCGAGGTAAAATCTATTATATCGTGTGCGTTATTTTCGAGCTTTATTTTTTCCTTATTGGGATTATCGGAAGGCGCTAACTGCACCGCCACGCCCGCTGCGAGCTCGGGATCAACTCCTTCAAAAACAAATACACCGCGGTTAGACGTTTGTGAAGTGGAAATTTTTTCTCCGTTTCTATTTACCAACGTTATAGCTTTATTTTTTAAAGGGGTTTGCTTATCATTTTCAAGACTTAGTTTCCCTACCAGTTGCACATACTGTTTAATGTGCGCAGGCTTTGCCGTAAAATAATCGGCGGTATCGGAAGTTTGAGGTTTTAAAACGTTGCGTAAAAAAACATTCATGTAAACGGTATCATCCACAAATTTTGTTTTTCCGTCAAATATAATTTGATGAATCGGGTTCCTGAATTGCGATGTATCATAAGTAGAGGGATCTTTAGGAAAAAAAGGAACATCGAGTTCGTAGGTTGTTTTTACATTGTATTTGTTTGCAGGAATGTTAGCAAATACACGGATGTAAGCTGTTTGCGTTTTCGCGTTTTTAAAGTAAATATCATATACTGCCCCGTATTGTAAAGCAATTTTAAACGTATTTGTTTTCCCCGTTTCCATATCAGAAATAACATTATGTTTTGAAGTAACTTTTACTTGTGTAAAGAATAATTCTTTTTCACTAAAAAAATTATGCCCTATAAATTGTAAAGCGCCCGCATCTTCTTGGGCATTTAGTATGCTGCCGAATAAAAGGGCAAAAAATAAAACGATCCTACACTGCTTCATAAGGGGGAGTTATGTTATTTTTTAAGGGCATTCACTATTTTATCACAACACTGCAAAAGTGTTTCGGCTGTATATTCACCGATGGTGATAGGCAAGACTGCCGTTTTTGTTTTATGTTTAGTTAAATAATAATGATCCAGTGATCTTTCAAGCTTTTCAAGGTATTCGTACTTTAAGCTTTTTTCAATGGCCCTGCCCCGCTTTTGGATATTCTTTACTAATAAATCAGGCGTTGTATTTAAGTAAACGATCAGGTCGGGAGGTGGCACGGTTTCCCGCATGGCTTTAAAATGTTTTTTATAAAACAAAAAGTCTTTCTTTATCAAATTTGCTTTCGCAAAGCAAATGCTTTTATCAAAATGAAAATCGGCTACGGTGATCTTTGTTTTATTTTTTGCCGTAAAATAGCTTACCAATTGCTTTTGGCGGTCAATTAAAAAAGAATACTCCGTAGGAAAAGCAAAGGTTTTAGGATTGTGGTAAAACAGTGGTAATAAAGTATTTTCCTCGAAACGCTCCGCTAAATAAAATCCTTTTAATTGTTTAGCCAAAGCAATCGCTAGCGTTGTTTTACCAACTCCTATATTTCCTTCAATACAAATATACATGAGTTTTATTTTTATTTATACAGCTTTACCGAAGAAGTATCTTTGCATTCCTCCAACAACTTAAAGATAGTTTTATTTAGTACAGGGTGCAAGTAATTTGAGGCGATTTCGTTTAAAGGGATCAATACAAACCGGCGTAAATGCAAACGCGGATGCGGCACCATTAAATGTTCTTCGGTTATAACATCGTTGTTAAAAAACAGGATATCAATATCGATGGTGCGTGGTTCATAGGTTTGCCAAAGATCACGTGTTCTTCCCAATTGTTTTTCTATATTCAATAAAAGGATGATGAGATGGCCGGCACTCAGCTCAGTTTCAATAACAATGCAGCAGTTTAAATATGCCTGTTGATCTGCTACACCCCAAGGCTCGGTTTCATAAACAGAGGAAGTTAGGATAACCTTGCCGGCAAACTCATTAATTTTAGCAATGGCAAGCCCCATGTTGGCTTTCCTATCCCCCATATTACCGCCCAAACATAAATACACCGCGTTCATATAATTATCGGTAAAAATAACAGAAAGAACCTTATTTTTAGTCGGATTAAACAATAATTATTAAATACCGTTAGCATTATTATTAATGAGATCATATTTAAAAAAGATACGTTTTGAAAAACAACACTAATAAATCAGGTATGAAACAATTTTTTGGAGCGTTCTTCGGCTCATGTTTAGGGGTTTTAGTGACCGGCGTGGTCATTACATTAATAGTTGTTTTCTCCATTATAGGTTCTTTTAAAGAAGCCATTAAAATGGGAGAAGATAAAAGCTATGGAACAAAAGAAAACGCTGTTTTAAGAATTAATTTAAATGGAGAAATAAACGACCGGGGTGCTAAAAATCCCTTTGGTGACCTTGACCTTGGGCCTTTTATGCCAAAGGGGCACATTGGTTTAAACGATATATTAGCGGAGCTTAAAAAAGCAAAAGAAGATAAAAATATTAAAGGGATATATTTAGAGATCTCTGAACCTGCCGCAGGATTTGCAACATTGGAAGAAATAAGAAACGCGTTGCTGGATTTTAAAGCTTCCAAAAAGTTTATTTACGCGTATTCGGAAGGCTATTCACAAAAAGCCTATTATGTAGCAAGCATTTCTGATAAAGTATATTTAAACCCGCAGGGCGGTATGGAAATAAAAGGCTTAAGTTCACAAATTATGTTCTATAAAAACATGTTAGAAAAGCTGGATGTGGAAGTTCAGATCTTCCGACACGGGAAATTTAAAAGCGCTATTGAGCCTTTTATGCTTGATAAGATGAGTGATGCCAACAGGGCGCAGGTTGAAACCTATTTAGGGTCTATATGGAATCATATAACGGCCGGTATCAGTGCCCAAAGAGGCATAACGGTTGCCGACATTAATGCGATGGCAAATACGCTTTCCGTAAAAAGCGCTGAGGATGCCGTTAAGCTTAAACTGATAGATAAATTACAATATGAAGATGAAGTGTTTTCAGACATAAAAAAAACGGTAGGGATCGGCGAAAAAGAAAAGATCAGCTTTGTTTCCTTAAATGAGTATGTAAATGCTACGGGTAAAACCGTTAGCTCTAAAAATAAAATCGCTGTTATTTACGCGTTAGGAGAAATAGAAAGCGGCGAAGGAAATGAGAATTCCATAGGCAGCGAAAGGCTTGTGAAAGCTATAAGGGAAGCCAGGCTCGATAATACTATTAAAGCCATTGTATTACGGGTTAACTCACCCGGAGGCAGCGCTTTGGCAAGTGATGTAATTTGGAGAGAAACGTTATTGGCTAAACAGGCAAAACCTTTTATTGTAAGTATGGGTGATGTGGCAGCCAGCGGAGGCTATTACATTAGCTGCGCGGCAACGCGCATTTTTGCACAACCTAATACCATTACAGGTTCCATAGGCGTGTTTGGTTTAGTACCTAATGCTCAAAAAGCATTATCGGAAAAACTGGGCATTACCATTGATACCGTTAATACGAATAAACACAGTGATGTAGGAACTATTTTAAGAGGCGCTACACCGGAAGAGCATGATTATATACAACAAGGTGTGGAACATATTTACGATGTATTTATTACGAAAGTAAGTGAAGGCCGGCACATGCAAAAAAACAATGTAGACAGCGTAGCACAAGGCAGAGTTTGGAGCGGGGCAGATGCTTTAAAAATTAAGTTGATCGATGAGATCGGCGGAATGGATGATGCCATTGCCTATGCTGCAAAGGCGGCCAAATTAAAAGATTACAAAACTATTGAACTCCCTAAACGTAAAGATCCTATCAGGGAACTGCTTGGCACAAGTAAAGATGAAATGGAAACCCGCATGCTTAAAACAAAATTGGGCGAACAGTACATTTACCTTCAGCAAATTAAGCATGTGCTTGATGTTAAAGGTGTACAGGCCAGGCTGCCTTATGAAATGATTATTGAATAAGGTGTAATTCCCGTCATTGCGATTCGACGAAGGAGAAGAAGCAATCTCACATATTGATTTTTAACTGTATTTATTCTGTGTATGAGATAGCCTCGTCATTCTTCCTCGCTATGACAAACTAATCATTTTTAATCCTACTCATCTGCGTTCCATCCCTTACGCAAAAGTTAACGCTTCCGGTCCTATACGTCATTGCGAGGCACGAGGCAATCTCACACATGGCTTTTCAACTGTATTTATTCTGTGTATGAGACAGCTTCGTCATTCTTCCTCGCTATGGCGAACTAATCATTTTTAATCCTACTCAGCTGCGTTCCATCCCTTACGCAAAAGTTAACACTTCCGGTCATATACGTCATTGCGAGGCAAGAAGCAATCTCACACATGGCTTTTCAAGTGTATTTATTTTGTGTATGAGACAGCCTCGTCATTCTTCCTCGCTATGACGAACTAATCACTTTTTAATCCTACTCAGCTGCGTTCCATCCCTTACGCAAAAGTTAACACTTCCGGTCCTATACGTCATTGCGAGGCACGAGGCAATCTCACACATGGCTTTTCAACTGTATTTATTCTGTGTATGAGATAGCTTCGTCATTCTTCCTCGCTATGACGAACTAATCACTTTTTAATCCTACTCATCTGCGTTCCATCCCTTACGCAAAAGTTAACACTTCCGGTCCTATACGTCATTGCGAGGCACGAAGCAATCTCACACATGGCTTTTCAACTGTATTTATTCTGTGTATGAGATAGCCTCGTCATTCTTACTCGCTATGGCGAACTAATCACTTTTTAATCCTACTCAGCTGCGTTCCATACTTCATCAACAAATCTCTTTTCCGGTCTCCTCTTTCCATTAATTAAATTCTACCTTTTCCATTTTCCATTCATTACCCTGTTAAGAACCTGTGAAACATAACCCAGCCTCATAAATTCAAAATTTATTAGATTTGGATATGTTTTTTATTTTATCAAAAGCCCTCGCCTTTTTAATAGCGCCCTATACTTGGTTTTTCGTCGGCTTATTAGTGCTTCTTAAAAAAGTATGGAATACTCCTTTTAAAAGATATGTATTAATGTTAACCGTCTTTATATATGTGTTCTCTAATTCCTTTTTAGTAGATGAGCTCGTAAGAGCTTGGGAATATGAAGATGATAACATCTATTTAAAAGATACACGTTACGACCTTGCTATTGTTTTGGGCGGCATGGGAAGGGTAGATGAACGCCAACACCGCTTCGATTTTACTTGTTCGGGCGACAGGCTTTTCCAAACCCTAGGGCTGTATTATAAAAAGAGAGTTCATAAAATTTTAATTACGGGTGGTTCCGGGAGCATCAGTCACCCCGACGAAAGGGAAGCTACCTATGTTAAGGACTATTTGAAAACCATTTCGGTACCGGACAGTACTATTATTATTGAAAACGAGTCTAAAAACACTTATGAAAATGCCGTTTTCACGAAACACATATTAGACAGTCTGCATTTTAAAGGCTCCATTTTATTAGTGACTTCTTCCTTTCACATGCGCCGTTCATTAGCCATTTTTAAAAAAGCGGGCTACCAAAACATAACGCCTTATATAACCAATAAATTTACCGGCAACCGAAAATATGAATTTGATTATTGTCTGCTGCCCAATGCCGAAGCCGTTACTACCTTTAACCTTATCATACACGAAATTGTAGGGTATATTACTTATAAAATAAAAGGATACCTTTAATTATTAATCATAAAAAACAAAGTTATGTTCAGACACATTAAAGATTTTACAGACGCTTTTAAATACGAATCAGAGTCAACCTTAAAAGTATTTAAACATATTTCGAACGAGGCATTAGCCCATAAACCTCATGCCGATGTGCGCTCAATGCAGCGTTTAGTATGGCATATTACAATCACTTTAGGCGAAATGCTGGGTAAAGCAGGCCTTACCATTGATTGCCCTGACGAGCATTCAAAACCTTTAAACGATATGGAGGAGATTTATAAAGTGTATGAAAAAGCATCCAAATCAGTATTAAATGAAGTAGTGAAAAACTGGAAAGACAGTGACCTGACAGATGAAGTAAGTATGTACGGTGAAAATTGGGCAAAAGGAACCATTTTAACGGTTTTAATAAAGCATGAAGCGCATCACCGAGGCCAGCTTACTATTTTAATGCGGTTTAGCGGATTAACAGTTCCCGGTATTTACGGCCCCAGTAAAGAAGAATGGGCGGCTTTTGACGTACCAAGTCCCGAATAAATGATTTAAAATATTCCCGCATTTTATGGAAAGGCTTTCTTTAGTGCATCCTTATTAAAAATTTACGCTTTATGATTTTCAAAAAACTCACCACTCTTGCGCTTATGCTTGTTGCTACAGTGCTTATTTCTTTAGGGTTCTTCTCTAAAAAATTTACTTCGGCCCCAAAAGTCATGCTCACCTTTAGTAAAGGTGACACTTACGATAAACTTTGGAAACGCGCTGACAGCTGCGAAAGTAAAGGCCTTACGGAATCTGCCTTAAAAGTGGTAGACGTAATTTATAACAAAGCTAAAACAGAAAATAATGCGCCACAGTTTGTAAAAGCTATTTTACACCGTATGAAGTTTGAAAGCTATAAGGAAGAGTTTTCCCTTGAAAAATCCATTTTTAAATTGCGGGATGAAGTGAATGAAGCGAAATACCCTATTAAGCCTGTTTTACAAAGCATTTTGGCTGATGCCTTCTATCAGTATTTTCAAAATAACCGTTGGAAATTTTATGACAGAACAGCTACCGTTAATTTTAAGAACGATGATATTGAAACCTGGGACCTTAAAGCGATCAATTACGCGATCATTTCAAATTACAAAGCGTCTTTAGAAAACACAGACAGTTTAAAGCGCACAAAGGTTGATATGTATGATGACATATTAACGAAGGGAACTAACGAATGCCGCCAATGGCGCCCTACCCTGTATGATTTTCTGGCGCACCGCGCTCTTTCTTTTTTTATGAGTTCAGAAGTAGACGTATCAAGGCCTGCAAACCGCTTTAATGTAAACAGCGAAGAATTTTTAAAGCCATACAGCGATTTTTTAACTGCAACTATTTCAAACCCTGCCGATTCGTTAGAAACAAAATACTACGCGTTAAAATTAATGCAGGACCTTACACAATTTCATAAAAATGATGCAGATCCCAATGCGCTAATAGATGTGGAGCTATTGAGATTAGAATACGTTAACAACAATTCGCAGAATGCAAAAAAAGATACCTTGTATTTTAATTCACTAAAAGCCATTCAAAGTAAATTTTCACAAAACCCGCGTGTCACTGAAATTGACAGTCGCCTGGCCAACTGGTATTTTCAAAAAGCATCTCAATATAAACCTTTAGAAGGTGATGCTTATAAATGGTATAAGAAGACAGCCAAAGAAATTTGCGAAGCCGGTATCGTTAAATTTCCTAATTCTTACGGGGCCATACTTTGTAAAAACACCATCGCTATTATTAATAGTAAAACCTATAACCTTTCCATTGAAGAGGTTAATGAGCCCGGTAAGCCTTCACGAGCCTTGGTAACCGCTCAAAACGTGGCTAAAATTTATTTTAAGATCGTTAAAACAAGCAGCCGCGAACTAAGGGAGCTGATCCGTAAAAAATACGGCAAAGAGTTGTATGAGAAATTTAAAACATTTCCTGCGGCTACCCAATTTACTCAGGATATAGAGAATGACGGTGATTTTCAATCACACAATACCGAATTAAAATTACCGGAATTACCGGCAGGGTATTATGTGATCTTAAATTCATTAACCGAAGATTTTAAGTACACCAATAACATAACAGCTTACAGCACTTACATTGTTTCCGATATTGCTTCTACAGAACGAAAAAGAGACGACGGATCTTATAATTTTTATGCGTTGAATCGTCAAACCGGCGAACCGCTTAAAAATATTTCCGCGCAGGTTTGGTTTGAGAATTATGATTACAGCGCCAGGGATTACATTATAAAAAAAGGGCCCTCTTTTAAAACAGATGATAAGGGCTTTGTAAACATTAGTTACGGGACTATTGGTGAAAAACAGTTTTTTGTAGAGTTTACTAACGGTAACGATACTTACTTTAATAATAACAGCTATTACACTTACAAAACAGGCGAAAACAATTATGCCGTTACACAATCTTTCATATATACAGACAGGGCTATTTACAGGCCGGGACAAACCGTTTATTTTAAATCCATTGTACTGGAATCAGTTAATAACAAAAACCATAAACTAAAAACAAACTACCCGGTAACCGTGACCTTTTATGATGTGAACTCTCAAAAAGTAAGTTCCCTCGATTTAACGACCAATGAATACGGAACAGTGTCGGGTTCCTTTACTGCACCGCAAAACGGGCTCAACGGGCAAATGCGAATTACGGATAATTACGGTAACGCCTATGTTTCTGTTGAAGATTATAAACGGCCAAAATTTGAAACAGAGTTCACCCCCGTTAAAGGAAGCTATAAATTAAAGGATGAAGTAACCGTTACAGGAATTGCAAAAGCCTATGCCGGCAATGTAATTGACGGCGCTAAGGTAGCTTACAGAGTTACAAGAACGGTTAACTACCCGTATTGGTATTGGTGGTACAGGCCATATTTTAACATGACCCTGGAAACAGAAATTAGTAACGGTGAAACCGTTACTAACGATACAGGTGCTTACGTTATTAAATTTAAAGCCTTGCCCGATGAATCAGTGTCTAAAACAAGTTACGCCACTTACAATTATGAAATTACGGCTGATGTAACCGATATTAACGGCGAAACACACAGCACGCAAGCTTCGGTGAAGGTTGGTTACCAGGCTTTACAATTAAGTATTACGAGCGATGAGATTATTGAACTTAATAATTCAAAACCGATCCGTATTACCACCACAAATTTAAACGGTGTAGATGAAAACACAAAAGGTACTTTTACAATTTATAAATTAAAGCAACCGCAAAAAGTATTCAGGAACCGCTTATGGCCTCAACCCGACAGGCACACGTTAAACAAAGAAGACTATTATAAGACTTTCCCGAATGATCTGTATGCAGATGAAAGCAATAAATATAAATGGGAAAAAGAAGGTAAAGTTTTAGAAAAATCATTTGATACAGGTACAAAAAAAGAATACGATCTCTCTGCCGACCTTAAATCGTTTAAACCGGGCGTGTATGTTATTGAAGCTGATTGTAAAGATAAATTCGGGGAAGACATAAAAGCCTTTGAATACGTTACCATCTTTAATAAGAACACAAATGATATTCCTGAGTTGGTGGCTGATTGGTTCTATTATCCGAAAGCAAGCGCTGAACCGGGGGAAAAAGTAAGTTATATTTTAGCATCGGGTTACAAAGACGTTACTTATTTATTTGAGTTGGAGCATGAAGGGAAACCTTCCGATAGTGCTACAAAACAAGCTTCTATGAAAGAAAATGAATTGCAGGTAGAAGAAATTCACCGCGGTAACTTTGCCTTTCATACCACGTTTATTAAATACAACCGTTTTTACACACGCAGCAATATTGTAACGGTTCCTTATACCGGTAAAGAATTAGATATTGAGTTTGCAACCTTTCGTAATAAACTATTACCCGGACAGGCCGAAGAATGGAAATTGATTTTAAAAGATAAAAAAGGAGAAAAAGCGGCAGCGGAAATGGTAGCGAGCATGTATGACGCGTCTCTTGATGCTTTTAGGGTAAACAGTTGGTATTTTAATATTTACAGGAGTTATTATGCCCGCTTAAACTGGACGTCGGGTATTGCGCGTATGGCAAACTCTACTGAGTACAATGAAATAAAATCTGATTATTTACCAATGCCGGCACGCTATTACGATGCATTAAATTATTACGGATTAGGTTTTTATAATAATACAGGCTATTCCTATGGATGGGGGGGTGGCCCCGGAAGAGGCGCCGCGCAAGAGCAAATGTATGATGCTGTAGCTGCATCGCCAAGTGTTTCCGGTGATGAAACAACCATTACCACAAAAGGAAATGCTGCACCTAAATATAAGGCATTGGCAGAAAAAGAAAGTAACAAAAAAAGCGAAGACGGTGATGCGGCGGGCTTGGCCACATCAAGTTTAGGTAGTTACGATAAAAAACCCGGCGGAGGTTCAAAAAACAGGGAAGGAAAAGACAGCAGATCTGAGGGAGCAGACCTGTCGGATGTTAAAGCCCGTACCAATTTTAATGAAACCGCTTTCTTTTTTCCCCAATTGCAAACTAATGAGAAAGGAGAAATCATCATTAAATTTACAGTTCCTGAAAGTCTTACCAAATGGAAGGTAATAGGGTTCGCACATACAAAAGATCTGAAAATAGGGCGTTTTGAAAAAGAAGTCATCACACAAAAAGAATTAATGGTACAGCCCAATGCCCCGCGTTTTTTCAGAGAAGGAGATAAGATCACCTTTATTTCTAAAATTTCAAACCTATCTGATAAAGATTTAACGGGAGTTGCAGAGCTCACTTTATACGATGCCTTAACAGATAAAGAAATTTCTAAGCAACTGATAGAAACGGTATCCGGGCAGTTTCCTAACATAGGATCAAGGAACTTTACGGTTAAAAAAGGGCAAAGTACCGCCATTGATTGGAGTTTACAGATACCTGAAGGTTACTCTGCCATTAAATATAAAGTAGTAGCTAAGGCCGGTAATTTTGCCGATGGCGAGGAAACAGCGGTGCCTGTATTAACTAACCGGATGCTGGTTACAGAAAGCATGCCGATGCCTATAAGAAGTAACCAAACCAAAGAATTTAATTTCGTGAAGTTTACGAACCGGAATAATAATTCAACGACTTTAAAAAATCATTCTTATACGCTTGAGTTCACGGCCAATCCTGCCTGGTACGCTTTACAATCACTTCCCTACTTAATGGAATACCCGTATGAGTGTGCCGAACAAACCTTTGCAAGGTATTATGCTAACAGTTTGGGGGCTTACGTTGTAAATTCAAAGCCTAAAATAAAAGCTATTTTCGACGCTTGGAAAATGTCGAGCCCTGACGCGTTCCTTTCTAACCTTGAAAAAAATCAGGAACTAAAATCCTTAGTATTGGAAGAAACCCCTTGGGTATTGCAATCTAAAAGTGAAACGGAGAATAAAAAACGCGTTGGTTTATTATTTGATCTCAATAAAATGGGGAATGAACAGGCACAAGCGTTTAAAAAACTACAAAAAAAACAATCTTCTAACGGCGGCTTTGTTTGGTTCGATGGAGGGCCGGACGATTGGTATATTACACAGCTCATTGTGACGGGCTTTTCTCATTTAGATAAACTGGGAGTGATTAAAACGCGTGAGAACGGTGAAGTATGGGATATGCTTACCAAATCGGTGAAATATTGTGATGACCGGATGCGTGAAGAATATAACAACATGAAAAAGTACAGTCCGAAATATAAGACGGAAAATCATTTGAGTTATACGGCAATACAGTATTTATACATGCGCAGTAATTTTAAAGATATTTCTTTAGACAACCGAAACAAAGAGTATTTTGAGTATTATAAAAAACAGGAACAAACGTATTGGTTAGATAACAGCCGTTACATGCAGGGAATGATAGCACTAAGCCTGAACCGTTATACAGATACCAAAACGCCCAAAGATATTTTAAAAGCCTTAAAAGAAAACAGTATCAACAGTGAAGAGATGGGCATGTACTGGAAAGAAAACTATGGTTACTATTGGTATGAAGCGCCTATTGAAATGCAGGCATTAATGATAGAAGCGTTTGATGAAATAAACAACGACACAAAATCAGTAGACGACCTAAAAACATGGCTGATAAAAAGCAAGCAGACACAAAACTGGGAAACCACGCGTGCTACTGCCGATGCAGTATATGCCCTACTTTTAAAAGGAACGGATTGGCTTGCCACTGAGCCGAATGTGGTTATAACGGTTGGCGATATAAAGCTGGATCCTAAAAACGACAAAAGCTTGAACGCTGAACCGGGAACCGGTTATTTCAAAAAAACCTGGACAGGCTCTGACATTAATCCAAATAACATGGGAAAAATTAAAATTGAGAAACATGATGCGGGTGTAAGTTACGGCGCTATGTACTGGCAATATTTTGAGCAGCTTGACAAAATTACGCCGCACGAAACACCTTTAAAAATAAAAGAGCAATTGTTCCTGCAAAAAAATACGGCAAGCGGCCCCGTGATAGAGCCTATAACTGAAACAACTCATTTAAAATTAGGCGACAAAATAAAAGTGAGAATTGAATTACGCGTTGACAGGGATATGAGCTATGTTCACATGAAAGACATGCGTGCTTCAGGCTTTGAACCAACCAACGTAATGAGCGGCTATAAATACCAAGACGGTTTAGGATACTATGAAAGCACGAGAGATGCAGCAACTAATTTCTTTTTCTCTTATCTGAATAAAGGAACCTATGTGTTTGAATATCCTTTAGTAGTGAACCATTCCGGTGATTTCAGTAACGGTATTACGAGCATTCAATGTATGTATTCTCCTGAATTTACAAGCCACAGTGAGGTGATAAGAGTTAAAGTGGATAAGTAAAAAAAGTTATCTTAAGACAAAGTTAACCCGGTGAAGTCACTTATCTCTTCAAATACCGGATAAAACAAAAAAACCTAAGCATATATGCTTAGGTTTTCTTTTAAGATATAAAAAATCATTATTCATCATCTTCCTCTTTTTTCGCATGCAGCTGCGGGTATTCAACAGCGCCAATGGTCATTTCACTTGTATCTAAATTATAAATATCACCCATACTCATGACGTGCACAATTAAATTTTTAATAGAAATAGGCTGGCTCATTTCTACTTGTGTAATATTAGTGTCTTTAATTTGTTGTCCGTCCACTAAAATAACAAGGCCTGAACCGATTGCTTCCATTATTTTACTATCTGTAATTAATAAGCCTGTATCTTCTCCTAAGCCAATACCCAACACGCGCGGATTCCCGACAACCGCCTGGAACAAACGGCCTATTCTTCCACGGTGTACAAAGTGCGTATCAATTACTACATCATCAATTAACCCTAAACCGCTTGTAATTTTCACCTCTCCTTTTAATAGGGCTTCACTGCTGCTTCCCTGGTAAATCATATTATTAGAAGCTGCGGCAGCTCCCGCCGAAGTACCGGCAAAAATAAAATCTTCGTTCTGGTATTTACTCAGTAATAATTTATGAAAAGGGGTTCCCCCCAATATAGAGGTTAAGCGTAACTGATCCCCACCGGTAAACATAACCACATCCGCTAATTGCAGCCTGTCAAACGATTCCTGCGCCAAAGCCTGTTCGCGTTTTTCTATATCCAACACCCCAACATTTGTAGCACCAAGCACTTCTAAGGCTTTTACATATTCGGGTCCTACTTCTTTAGGGATTTTGGAAGCAGTGGTTATAATTTCAATCCTCGATTTTTCCTTAAGCTTCGATTCATTGATTAAACGGCGAAGAATACCTGTTTCGAAAAATTTAATATGCTTGTCGCTTTGCTTATTTAGATCAGCATCCGTAAAGCTGCCTTTATCAACAGCACCGCCTATAATAATTAATTTTCCTTTTGGGTTCATGATACAAATACATTTGCCTTGTTTGGCCTGTAAAACTAAGGTTTATAGGAGCAAAAGACGGTTAAATTCATTTTTAATAATTCACTATACCCAAAAATTGAGCCACAGTTATAACTGTTTATCTAAATCTTTTAATTCCTGCACTTTTTCCGCATAGCCCATTTTATCAAATGAGTAAATTAAATTATTTAAAATTCGCTTAATGATATCAAGGTTCGAACAAGGCAAATAATATTTGGTTTCCGGTTCTATTTTTAATTGTTTAATAAACGAATCAATGTCTGCTTGGTTAAATATTAAGCCTTTGCTGAAAGGATTAATGTAGAACAAAATATTATCGGATAAGGTTTTATGTGAGGGATCAAATAAATTGGCAAGGTCATTTACATAAGCCAGCACAAAATGCTGCGGTAAATTAACACCGTATACAGGAATATTTAATTCCTTGCATATTAATGTGTAAATAATGCTCAACATTACCGGGTTTCCTTTTTTTGTTTCTAAAACCACGTTAATAAAGGAGTTCTGCGGGGCATGGTAATTACTGATGTTTCCGCCAAACTGATGAACCTCAAATAAAATATGATTAATGATCTTTACTTTTTCAAGAGCGGTTAAATCATCATGCAGCTCAAGCCACACATCTTGTTTTACCTGGTGAAGTTGTTTTTTCAATTTAGTTTCATCCAGGTCCGGGTATTGATAACGGGCAATAATACAACATCCTTTAAACAGATCGTCCTGCTCATTCTCCGCCCAGTTTTTTAAGGCATTTTGCAATGCTTTAAACTGAATTGTATGAATAATACCTTCTATGCGTTTCTGCATTAAAGCGTCAAAACTATTCTCCCAGGCTGTTTCTAAGTGGGGAATGGCGGGCGGACCCAAAACAATAAACCTGTTTTTAACTTCTGAACAAATTCCGTCATCCGGGTCATCCAGCAAAGTAATCAGGGCTATTACTTCTTTTAGGTTCATTTCATTTTTCTTGGCTCGCATACTATAAACAAAAATAGCCCCGATTTGGAGCTATTTTGAACCGTAAATTAGTTTTTCTTAACAATTAGGCTGTTAATCGTTGTAAACTTTCTTCTATTAATATCTCTACGCTTTTGGCGTAATCTGTTGTAAACTCTTTACGCACGCGGTTTGCAATGATTACACACGCGGTTAAACATTGATGATCTAATAATTTTCCTAAACCATACAGTGCCGATGTTTCCATTTCGAAATTAGTAATCCGTTGATCTCCAAGCTTAAAATCGGTTAACAGTTCATTTAGGTTTGGCATGGCCGCTTTTAACCGAATTTGCCTGCCCTGCGGCCCGTAAAAGCCGGGAGCTGTAGCTGTAATGCCAATATGCGTACCTTCTTTAAATTTAGCGATCAATTCATCTGACGCTTTTACGCAATAGGGATACGGTAAATTAGGCAGCCAATGTGTATGCTTTATAAATGCCTCGCTGATATTTTTATCGGCAACACTTTCCCAATTATCATAAAAATTTAAAAGTCCGTCTAAACCCAAGCCATGCGAACTTACCACAATTCCGTTTACGGGAATATCTGCCTGCAAGGCACCGCTGGTACCTAAACGAATGATGTTTAAAGAACGGTGTGTCGGATTTAATTCCCGTGTTTCTAAATTAATATTAACGGCTGCATCCAACTCATTTAAAACAATATCAATGTTATCAGTACCGATACCGGTTGATAATACAGTAATGCGTTTGCCATTAAAAATGCCCGTATGTGTAATAAATTCGCGGTGTTCAGTTTTGAATTCTATTTTACTGAAGAGCTTTGAAATTTGAGCTACGCGATGCTGATCGCCTACTACGATAATATCATCTGCAACGTCTTCGGCTTTTAAATTAATGTGGTATACACGTTTTTCTTTGGTGAGGATTAATTCTGTTTCAGGAAATTGACTCATAGGATTAGTTTATAAATGTAAAATAACATACGAATATACAGATCCGAATCCGTTTTTAAGCGTAAAGAACCTAAGATTTTACGCAAAGTTTACAAAAGCATTTGACTGTATTTTAATTTAAAAAAGCAGTATTATATATTTACTGAAAACAATTAGGCCGATACCGGCGGCAATCAAAGAAAATAAAAATACAGCACCCGCTGAAAGATCTTTTACGGCACCGGCCTTTGGATTATGATTCGGTTCTATCATATCAACAAAATGTTCTATAGCGGTGTTCATTGTTTCTAAAGCCAAAACAATGCCTATACAACCCAGTATAATGCACCAATCGGTTGAATTGATTTGTAATACAAATCCTGCAATTATTGTTAATAGAGCGCAAGCTGCCATTATCTGAATGTTTCGCTCACGAAGACTCAGTTTAATTCCGGTGAAGGCATAAGTAAATGCTTTAAAAAAAGAGTTCATAAGTGCAATGTTCCTTGAACTAAATATATTAAAAATCTAACGAAAAAACCTATCTATTTAAGACTTTTCATTTTGGTTCATACTCATTGTAATAAAATACAGAAAATACATAAACACGCTGAAAATACAGGTAAAGCCAATCGTATCTTTCTGAAACAATATACTGAAGCCTGCTTTAGCCAAACGAAACGGATGAATAATATCCCAACAGTTAAAGCGTAAAAACCGACCAAGGTATAAACCGAAAGAGATCAGCCAAAAAATAAAAGGCGTAACGCAGGCAAAATAAAACGGGTTTAAATAATTTTTCAGGATATTGAATACATCTTTCAGGGACTTTAAAAAGACCAACATCCCGATTAATGCAAAGGATAATATTAACACCAGGTCGAACCAGAGCGGTAAAGGATTACGAACCCGCAGATGGAAAAGATCTGTGAGTATATAAGGCGCATTGGGTAAAAACAATAACCATAAAGCAAATAATGGAATGTGTTTTAGTTGAAACGAGTTTTTCTGTTTAAGATAACTGCTGATCCACCAAGGAATAAACGCCAAAAATAAATTCCAGAGTAAAAAGATATAGCTTAACTGTTCGCTTTTAAAAAGACGGTATACAAATAACATTATACTAAAAGTAGTGAATGAATAGATGAGCCGGTTAAAGTTTGTTTTCATGATACCTCTAATTATTTTTTTTATAAATACTTTTTATAATTTGTTTATCTCTTAAGTCAAAACTCCGCCAATCTGCAATATAATCGGATAAATAATGCGTTACTTTTTGATTTAAAAGTGTAAGGTATGTTTCAGTATAATACCTGCTCTCATAATTATTAGTGTAATTTTTAAGCTTTATGTTTAGTTGGGTAAACCCTTTAGCTTTTGTAACAGTCATAAGTTCAGGAATATTAGCATCTGACAGAGAGAACAAATAATAAAAATCAACGTCATTCAAATGTTTATTTTGAAGGTTATAACGGGTGATTAAAACATCCCAGTTAAAACATCCTGACAGTACTAACACGGAAAACCACAATGCCATGTTTGTGCGAACTAAATACCAGTTAGACCTTTGTTTATAAATCTTCCAAAACATAATGCACAGGCCAAACATAGCCAGTATGAGCCAAACGTATACGCCTACCCTTTTATACGTAAAATTAAAATCGTGAATATAAATTTGGTTACGAAAGGTTGTTGAAGCCAACATTAAAATATTTTGAAAGATCCAGAGATAGATACAAGCCTGTAATAGGTTATTATTTTTTATAGCAGTAAATTCTTTTCTGAATAAATACATGATTAAACTTGTAGCAATAATAATTGACATGATTGTTATGCCTACACCATGATGCACAAAATCAGAATGAGATATATTTTTCGGTAAGCCACCGTTAAAATACAAAGTTTGAATGTCACCTATATTTAATATAATCAGCATTAAATTTAAGAAAATAAATAAGAGTGCGCCGGCATAACGCTCTGTTTCAAATTGTTTTTGAGTTGTTTCGTTTTCTACCGAAATTTTGTTGAATTGTGATAAGCCGTTTTCCCAGGTTTCAATGGGAGCAATGGTTCTGTGATATAAAAGTGCATACGTTATTAAAAAACCGCCAAGCGTAAAGAAAATCCAACTCACGCTTATAAAATCAAAATTGATCCATTTTGTATTTTCTGCAAATAAAGGATTTGAATCTTGGTACATCGCAAAAAATAAAATACTGATCATTATAACTATAAAAGTAGCTAACACCTTACCTCCTGCCTTTTTAACCGGTTCGTTTTCTTTTGGTTTTAAGCGAATCACAGAATCAATAACGATATATACTATAGAAGAGGCGACCGAATAGCAACTGAATAAAAAAGAAAAGATACCCGACGTTGCTACATTAAAAGAGAATGCTGATAATAATAGTAAACTTGTCATATTAGCGATGATACTTAAAGCGCTCGAATTAATAAAAACAGATGCTGAACTGATCAGGCAAAGCAAGGCGCCCCAAAGCCATTTTTTACTTTTCAGTAATTTTACGTTCTTTAAACCGAGGATACTGATTAAGATAATTGCAAATAAAAGGAAATTGATCCCGGCATTTTGACGGTAAAATAAAAAACTGTAAGCGGCTGTAGCTGTAAGCAAGAGATAATCATTTTTTTTCATGGTATGTTGGTTTAAATGTGAATGGTTCAAAAAGTTTAATTATTTAATATAAAACCTCTTTAAATAATACATTTTTCACTTGGTTAAGATTTTGATATAATAAAATCTTTAGGTTGAGTGTCGAAATATCTTTGCATTTTTTACCTCTTTCGTACGAATCTTTTAAATATTTCCACTGTGTTGGGAGAAGAAACCAGGCACCGATAAAAGTGCTTATGGATGCAATGGATTTTTTGCCGTTACCATGTAAAAAAAATTGTAAGGCTACTTCATCTTTAAACGATATCGAGTAATCAAGCAGCACATGCTGTACATCATGATACTCTGCTCCGGCTAATGGTTCTAATTTATATTGGTTCAAAAAAACACCCAGTTCTTTCCCAAGGCTGCCTTCAGGAAACAGGAGAAGCTCTGTAGTACTCACGTTCCAGTTTTTTTCTCTCGTTCCATAATTAAATACGGTAGGACCTAACATCTGTGCCGTCCAAGAGGATGTCTTCGTATGTAACTTAATTAAACTATTAAGTCCTTTTTGGATTAGCTTTTTTATACTTCGTTTCTGTTTCATAATGTATAATCTTTTATATCTGTAATTAGTATTCATAGTTATTCGAAACTGCGGAAACATTTTTTTCTAAGGAATGAATCAATTTTTTAACATAAAACAAAGGCATCATTCCAAACAAACCAAAGCTGCAATCAATAAGCTGATGATAAAACGGAATATGGCGTACAGGACCGCAAATAAATGCAAGGGGAATAACCGCAAAGCAGGCTATAATCCCCACATCAACGCTAAATTTATTGCGAACCGGATCTTTATAAACTCCTATAAAAAACAATGAAATAATAATGTGAGCAAACGCAAGCCAATCTGTTCCGTATAAAACAATAGATGGTGTTTGATGAACCCCTTCATACACTTTAAAGATCCATTGATGAAAAAAACCAGGAAATGAATTAATATGAGCTCTTAAAAAATCTACTTCAGTAACTAAAGGAAAGGCAGTCAGGCCGATTAATACCAGTAAGGCTATAAATATGCCGATGATTCTCCTGATCTGTTTAATGGTATCGATGTCGTTTTTCATAATCATTTATTTAGTGTTTAATAATCTTGTTTTTAAATGTTCAGTTGGTTCAAAAAGCAGTTCTTCTAATTTTATGTATCGGATATTAGGGCAGCTGCGCCCGCGTTTAAAGGCTTTAAAGAAAGCGGGAATTTCTTTCGGTAATAAAAACATACAAAATAAAGCGGTTGAAAACACCGGGATAGAATACGTTCCGTTACCCAAAAAAAAGAATTGCATGCCTGCTTCATCTTTGTCATTTATTCCATATCCAAGCAGCACATGTTTGGCATCATGCGTTTCAAAATGATCGAGTACATTCATTTTATGTTTGGAAAGAAATAGGAACAAATCCTTTCCTAACGTATAATCAGGAAACGCTGATAACTCCACTTTTGAGTAACGTAATAAATTGGGTTTAATAATCAATTTTAATATAGGCAAACCAAAGCTGTGTGTTAAATGCTTGATGATGATTTCAGTTAGTTTCATTTTTATAAAAAGTACTTTGTATTTCAAAGTTAAAGTTCAAAAAAAAGGATCAACGTCCTTTCAATAATTTTTCAAGCGCATCCAGGTGTTCGTTAAACGCTTTCATACCTACTTTAGTAACGGAATAGGTCGTTAACGGTTTTTTACCCACAAATTCTTTTTTAACATGGATGTATCCTTCTTTCTCCAAAGCAGTAATATGACTCGCCAGGTTACCGTCCGTAAGATCCAAGGTTTCTTTCATAGTGCTGAAATCCACGCTGTCGTTCACCATCAACACACTCATAATTCCTAACCGGATACGATTTTCAAAAGCTTTATTTAAGTTATGTATGTAGTTCTTCATTTTATTAAGACCTAAGATCGGAGATTGAAAGATCGGAGAATATTAACTCAAATCTCCTGTCTCAGATCTGTTTTTTCGTTCGTATTTAATCCACATCGTCATTCCATAAACAATGTGTAATATGCCAAAGCCGATGGTCCAAAATAATAAGCCGCTCCCTAAATAAAAAGCATTTATTAATCCCAGTATAATTTCGCATATTCCAAAGTAACGAATATCATCATACGTATACTTGCTTGCGTTAATTAACGACATGCCGTAAAACAATAACATAGTTGGGGCAATGTAAATAATGGAGCCATGATATAGCAGGGCAATACAAAAAATACCGCCGGCACATAAAGGAATGCATAAATTTACTAAGGCCCTTAAAGCAGTATGGTCAAATAAAGTTTGACCTTGTCTTTTTGCTTTTCTGTTCGAAAAAAAGTAAGCTGTTATTATTGAAAAAAATAAAACTCCTACAGCTATTAAAATGAAATTTAAGTAAACAGCGGTTTCATTAAATCTTACGGTTCCATCGCCGGTGTATGGATTGTGTTCATATATAAATTCAATGTAGCAATACGCTACAGCAGCGCCTATTAAGGCGAATATTCCTGCAAACACACCCGACAAACCGCTGAGCGATAAAAACCGGGTAGACTTTCTCATCATTTTGCGAATATCCTGTATGGCTTCGAGGTGTTGTGTGTTTTCTGTCGTCATATTAAAAGCACTTTGAGGTACAAAGTTAAACGAAGAATTTTAATCTCCAACTGATTTTAACGATTTTTTATAAAAAAGTTTATAACTACTTTTACGTTATGGCAAGAATTATGGCAATTGATTATGGCAGTAAGCGTGTAGGGTTAGCGGTTACCGACCCATTGCAAATTATTGCTTCGGGCTTAACAACGGTGCACAGCAAAGACCTGATAGCTTATCTGGAAAATTATTTAAAGAAAGAAGAGGTAGAATGTATTGTAGTAGGCGAACCAAAAACATTGCAAAACGAAGCTTCAGACAGCGCAAGGTATATTGATCCTTTTGTAACTCATTTAACCCGTAAGTTCCCCGGCATAAAAATTGCCCGTTATGACGAGCGCTTTACCTCTGCCCTGGCGCATCAAACCATGCTTATGGGAGGTTTAAAAAAGAAAGCCCGGGCCAATAAAGATACAGTTGATATGGTGAGTGCTACAATTATATTGCAAGATTACCTTTCGTTTATGAATAAGTAAAGTTTATTTCAATAAAAAAGTCCCGCATATTGTGCGGGACTTTTTAGTTTATGAACGTGAATTACTATTTAGCAATTGCTATTTTGTAATTAGCAGTGCCGGTTGCAGCAGATAGTGTTACATAGTAAATGCCGTTATTTAATTGAGAAACATTTAATACCGTTTCAGGTTCTGTAATTTCTTTTTTAAATACTTGTTTTCCTGTAACATCATATATTATAAGTGTAGCAGGGTATACAGAAGACTGAATGGTGAAATTACCGTTACTTGGATTAGGATACATATTAAGTACGACAGCATTTGAATTTTCTTTAATGCCCGCGCATGTGTTAACGCTTACCGTACTTACTGCTGCACCTGTACAAGAGCCTACAGCACTTGTTCCCGTTACGGTATATGTTGCAGTATTTGTTGGAGTAAACGCCACACCATTATTAACACCGTTGGTCCAAACATAGGTTGCTGCGCCACTTGCCGTTAAAGTTACGGAAGTACCTGCACACACTACGCTGCTTGAAGCGGTTACTATTAATGTAGGATTAGGAATAGCAGTAACGTATACGGTAACTGATTTTGAACAGCTTAATGAAGACGTCCCTGTAACTGTATAAATAGTAAATGCGCCTGTTGGAACAACTGTAAATGTAGAACCTATAACTCCACCCGGATTCCATGTATAGGTTGCAGCTCCCGAAGCGGTTAATGTAGCTGTTTTGCCTGCACATACCGATGCTAAATTACTTACGACAGACGGTAAAGAATTTACATTAATAGTTACAGTATTAGTATTTGCGCAACCTGAGTTGACACCCGTAACAGTGTAAGTAGCAGTTGTAGTTGGTGTAACCGCAACAGACGCAGTGGTTTGTGCGCCCGGTGTCCATGTTTGAGTCGTAGCACCTGTTACGGTTAACGTAACTGATTGCCCTGAACAGATAGTAGGACTGGCCGGTGAAACCGTTAATGTAGGTAAAGCCGTAACCGATACTGTTCCTGTAGCACTGAATGTACCTGCGCATCCTGCCGCGTTTCCACTAACTGTATAAATAGTTGTAGAAGCAGGATTTACGGAAACAGTAGCGTTATTAGATGCAGGAGATGTCCATGTGTAAGTAGAAGCGCCGCTTGCCGTTAAAACAGCCGAGCCTCCCGCGCAAATTGAAAGGGAGTTAACAGATAAGGTAGGAGACGCGATAACACTTACAGAAGCTGTTGCTGTTGATGAACATGAGCCCGTTGTACCTACTATTGTATAATTAGTGCTTGAGGTAGGATTGGCTGTAACCACAGAACCTGTTGTTGCACTTAAGTTTGTAGCGGGAGACCAACTGTAGCTTGTTGCGCCGTTAGCTGTTAAGGTAGCCGTACCGCCTGAGCAAATAGAAGCCGCATTTACAGAAACAG
>JANYGK010000107.1 GCA_025362395.1 Bacteroidota bacterium | reverse complement strand
TATGTATATGTACTATAATAAAGCAGGTATGGTTGCCAACATAGCGTTAATAGCCAATATGTTTTTTATTATGGGTATTCTCGCCTCCATGAACGCAGTATTAACGCTTCCCGGTATTGCGGGTATCGTCCTCACCATTGGTTTAGCGGTAGATGCGAACATCCTGATTTTTGAACGTGTGCGTGAAGAATTAGCTTTAGGCAAAAATACGCAAACCGCTATTAAAGAAGGTTTTAAACATGCGATGAGCTCTATCATTGACTCTAATGCAACCCTGGCAATTTTAGCGATAATCTTAATGATATTCGGGTCAGGGCCTGTACAAGGCTTTGCCACTACATTATTGATCGGTATCGGAGCATCTTTATTTTCAGCGATTTTGATTACACGTGTTATTTTCGAATGGATGTTAGATCGTAAAATGACTATTCCTTTTGATAATAAGGCAACACAAAATGCGTTTAAAAATGTAGCCTTCGATTTTGTAGGCCGCAGAAAAATGTACTACGCTATTTCTACTTTAGTAATTGCCTTAGGTGTTGTATTCTACTTTAAAAACGGAGGTTTTAATTTAGGAGTTGATTTTAAAGGAGGCCGTACTTACCAGGTTCGTTTCGAAAAAGAAATGAATACGGAAGATGTGAAAAAATCGTTATCCGCTAAATTTAAAGATGCTGCTTTAGAAGTGAAAACAGTGGGCGGCGCTAATCAGATGAAGATTACTACTACTTACAGAGTAGCGGATAATTCGGCAACTGTAGACAGTGATGTTGAAAAAACATTGAATGATGGTTTAGGCTCATTAAATACAAAATATGAAATTGTAAGTCAACAAAAAGTAGGGCCTACTATTGCAACCGATATTTTATACGGTGCTTACGGAGCCATCTTATTCTCTTGCTTAGTGATGTTTATATACATTGTTGTACGTTTCAAAAAATGGCAATATGGTTTAGGAGCGGTTGTGGCTTTATTCCATGACGTTTTGGTTGTATTATCTTTCTATACAATATTAGACGGTGTGGTACCTTTCTCATTAGAGATAGGGCAGGATTTTATCGCTGCTATCTTAACGGTTATGGGTTATACCATGACGGAAACAGTGGTTGTGTTTGACAGGATCCGTGAGCGTTTGGCAGAAAGCGGAAAAGCGGATGTAACAGGTGCTGAACGTAATGTACTAATTAACTATGCGTTAAACAGTACATTAAGCCGTACCATTTTAACGTCGTTAACCGTGTTCTTCGTATTATTGGTAATCTTTATTTTTGGCGGAGAAAGCATCAGAGGATTCATCTTCGCTTTATTGATAGGACGTATCATCGGTACTTACTCTTCATTATGTATCTCAACTCCTATAGTAGTTGATTTCCAATCGAGAAGCGATGCAAAACCTTTAAATACCGCAATGGCAAAAGCTTAATTATTAATTAATTTAAATTTTATTAACGTCCTGCTCAATGAGTGGGACGTTTTTATTTAATAACACTCCATAAAAAATACTAATATCCTTTGTACCTTTAAAGTTCATGATTTTAGAGAGTTTATCCCTTATTAATTTTAAAAATTACGATCAGGCACAATTGAAATTTTGCTCAAAATTCAATTGCTTTGTCGGTAATAACGGTATGGGGAAAACGAACTTATTGGATGCCATACATTACATTTCTTTCTGTAAAAGTTTTTTTAACGCGTCAGACAGTCAAAACATCAAATACAATCAGCCTTTCTTCGCTATCCAAGCCTGGATAAATAAACATAATGAAGTACATGAAATTTATTGCGGGGTAAAGCGATCGCATAAAAAACAATTCAAACATAATAAAAAAGAATACGAGCGTTTGTCGGAACACATTGGCTTATACCCATTGGTAATGATTTCACCGTCTGATATTGAATTGATATGGGATGGCAGCGAAGTGCGCCGTAAATTTATGGATAGCATTATTTCTCAATACGATAAAGCGTATTTAGAAAAACTGATCGCTTATAATCATGTATTACAACAACGTAATGCTTTATTAAAACAGTTTTACGAAAACCGAACGTTTGACAGTATGAGCCTGGAAGTATGGGACGATCAGCTGATCATGTATGGAGAGTCCATTATTCAAACCCGGATCCAATTTTTAAAAGAATTTATTCCACTTTTTAATAAGAATTATAAATTTATCAGCGGAAGCGACGAGAACGTTAGCCTTGATTATGAAAGCACCTTAAAAGACCGATCGTATAAATCTGTTTTATTAACAAGCTTAGAGCGTGACAGGGCTGTACATTATACCACCACGGGTCCGCACCGCGATGACCTTGAATTTAAGTTATTGGGTAACAGCTTAAAAAAGTTTGCCTCACAAGGGCAACAAAAATCCTATTTACTCGCTTTAAAATTGGCACAATTTGAATTTATAAAAGATAAAAAATTAACCAAGCCCTTATTATTGCTTGATGATATTTACGATAAGCTGGATGAAACACGCTTTAAAAAATTAATTGAACTGGTAAGCAATGATACGTTTGGCCAAGTGTTTATTACAGACACACACCCGCAACGCATTAAAGAATTATTTGAGCAACAAAAAGCCGAACATGTAATTTATACAGTTAATAACGGTGAAATAACCCAATTTCTGAATTAAAAATAAATAAGAGGGTTATACCACATGACAATTAAAAAACAACAAATACTTACATGTGAAATAGTAGAGCATGCGTAAAAATAACAACCTCATAAAATTAGGTGATGCCATTGCTCAAATCTTTAAAGAAGAGAAGCTGGATGAAAAGTACAGTATCTTTGCCATACGTAATGGCTGGGAAGGATTGGTAGGAAAGACAGTAGCGAAACATACCACGCAAATAAACTATGCAGCAGGTATTTTGTTTGTGTCAATAGATTCACCCGTTGTAAGAAATGAAACAGCATACGCAAAAGAAGAGATCATACAAAAAGTAAATCAATTTGTAGGAAAGAGAATAATTAAGGAACTGGTATTGAAATGAAAGTATTAAAAGAAGTAAGATATAAGTATTAAGATTAACACTAGACTTAACATACTAAACACTTTAATCTTATTACTTAATACTAAATGAAATAAACATCCTTTAAAGGCAAGCCGAAATGAAAACATTTAATGTACCGGAGTTTTACAGAAGTCCGATCATCAGTAAAATAAAACAGTACCGCAAGGTTCAGGATCCGCGTAAACGGGACAACTCCCCTACCCTGCTAGACTTTGGGCCGGTGCAGTTTTTAATTGCAAGGCATTTCGGCTTTTGTTACGGTGTTGAAAATGCCATTGAGATATCCTTTAAAGCGTTGGATGAAAACCCGGGAAAACGTATTTTTTTACTGAGCCAGATGATTCATAACCCGGATGTAAATAACGACTTAACGGAAAGAGGTGTGCGATTTTTACAGGACACACATGGCGAACAACTCATCCCTTTTGACACCTTAACACCTGATGATGTGGTGATCATTCCTGCATTTGGCGCGCCTTTAAACATTATTGATATTCTCGAATCAAAAAATATTAAAACAGCGGCTTACAATACCACCTGCCCGTTTGTGGAACGTGTTTGGAAAAAATCGGAAACGATCGGTAAAGATAATTACACCATTATTATTCATGGAAAACACAACCATGAAGAAACCCGTTCTACTTTTTCCCGCAGCAACCAACACAGCAGAGCTATTATTGTAAGAGATTTAAACGAAGCAAAATTACTGGCCGAATACATTAAAGGAACTAAATCTCCGGAACAATTTGCAATTGATTTTAAAGACCGCTATTCAACATCTTTAAACATTGCTACAGACCTGCAACGCGTAGGTGTGATCAACCAAACTACTATGTTGGCAAGTGAAACACAGGAAATAGCGGATTTCTTTAAATCAGTAATGATAGAAAAATACGGGGAAGAACACATAACAAAACATTTTGCCGATACCCGCGATACGTTGTGTTATGCTACCAATGAAAACCAAGACGCTACTTATGGTTTATTGGAAACAGAAGCAGACCTTGCTATTGTAGTGGGTGGCTATAACAGCAGCAACACATCGCACCTGGTAGAATTATGTGAACGTAAATTCCACACCTATTTTATTGCTTCCGAAAAAGAGATCATTGATAAAAACACCATCCGGCATTTCGATTATCCTAATAAAAAACACATCACTACTTCCGGTTTCTTACCCGATAAAAACCCTTTACGTATTATTTTAACAAGCGGAGCTTCTTGCCCGGACTCAGTAATAGAAGGCGTGATCAATAAAATAAACTCATTTTACACTAATTTAATACCCGTGGAAGATGTTTTACAAAAACTAAATACATAAATTAAATTTTATTTATATATTCATATCCCACACTTTCCACTAAAACAGTACCATCTTATATGCACTTAAACTTAACAAAACCCCTCGCCTTTTTTGATCTGGAAACTACCGGAATTAACGTTGGCAGCGACCGCATTGTAGAAATATCTATCATGCGCGTTAACCCGGATAATTCTACAGACATACTTACAAAAAAAGTAAATCCTACCATTCCTATTCCTGAATTTAATTCTAAAATTCACGGTATTTATGATAAGGATGTTATAGGTTGCCCTACCTTTAAAGAGTTAGCTCCGCAGTTGGCACAGTTCTTAATTAATTGTGATTTAGCCGGGTTTAACTCCAATAAGTTTGATGTACCAATGCTAGTGGAAGAATTTTTACGGGCAGAAATTGATTTTGATTTGAAGAACCGTAAATTAATTGATGTACAAAATATTTTCCATTTAATGGAACCCAGGAATTTAAGCGCTGCCTATAAATTTTACTGCGATAAGCCTTTGGAAAACGCCCACACTGCGGAAGCTGATACCATAGCCACTTACGAGATATTTAAAGCGCAATTAGAAAGATATCAAAATGTGGAACAGGTTGACGAAAAAGGAAATGTGTTTAAACCCGTTAAAAATGATATGGCCGTGTTAAGTGAATTAACAGCGCGTACTAAAAATGCGGACCTTGCAGGAAGAATTGCGTTTAATGATAAAGGACAGGAAGTATTTAATTTTGGGAAACATAAAGATAAACCCGTAAGAGAAGTATTTGAAAAAGAACCTTCTTATTACAATTGGATGATGCAGGGAGACTTTCCTTTATACACAAAAAAAATAATTACCCAGATCAGGTTAAGCATGAAATAATACTAATTATTTATTTCATCAATATTTAATGAATTAAATATAATGGTATCTGTTTTAGAATATTTAATCATAAAAGGCCCGTTATCATTAGTTGAAAACTTATAATTGCCAAAAATAAATTCATCTTTAACTTTTTTGTTTTTGGTATTTTTAGATTCGTTACAATAATTTAATATAAGTTCCTCAGTAAATTGTTTATCAGCTTTAGTTTCAAATAAATTTATTATAGTATAACTCATATTGTTTCGGGCAATAAATACATCAGCGGTTTTTACACATGGAGTACAGTTATGACCTGTGCATATAAGGATGTATTTATATTTATCACCGTTTTGCCGGAAATTTAAAAATGCAAATAGAATAAAAAATTTAATTATTAAACTCATATACACTGTAAATTAAATTACTTTTTAGGTTTAATATGGATAGCTTTGCTTTTCTTATATATGTTCCAAATTTTGTTTTAGACTTTGGAATTAATTGTTTAAACGTAAATTTTATTAAGTAATTATTTTGCGCAAAATAAAAAAGTTCTGAACGTAAATAGGGATTCATAGATGATTGTTTAACTGCTTGGAGTTTATTAAAATTAGTTTGCTCGTAAATAAAAGTATCATCAAATGTATTTTTGTATATCAAATTATTTCTCCTAACAGTAACTAAATCAACCATTGAATTTTTAATTTTTACTCCGTTATTTGTGATTGCTTTTTTAATTGAATAATTAACAATGATATCTGTGTCATTAATAAATTGTGTATTTAAAATTCTTGGGGTAATATCCAGTTCAGTCATCACCGAATCAAAGGTTGTACTTCTTACTTTAGTTTGATTTAAAATTCTTCTATTTTCAGTTGTAATTACAAGTTCTTTATTATAAGTTGAAAGTAAACTACCGGTTTTATCAAATACATAAATTTTAAAATCCAGATTATCACTAATGATAAAATTTGACTTACCTGCATCAAAATACCTTGTTCCCGACCTGTCAAAAGATGCGGAGTTTGAGCCCATAACTTCTTCAAAAAACAAAGTAATCCACTCAGTGTTCAAATTAAGAATATACGCCTTTACTTTTTGATTATTCTTAAATTTTGACCTATAATCTAGTAAAACTACTGTTGAATCGGTAATTGCAAATGCTGAACTAAATTCAATAGAATCATTTATATTAATTTGCTTTTTGAATAAGAGATTATTGTTTATTCCGCTTTTAAATACATAAAAAACATTTCCTTCATTTACTATAGTTGATGTTTCAGTTTTTAGTATAGAAGATATTCCATAGAAAGTTAAATCGTCGTAATTTTTAGAACTAATATTGTTTTTTAAAGTATTAAAATCAATATAAAATTTGGTTGTTTTATTTTTATTAATGTTTAATGAGGTAAACTCATAATTGTTGCTTATTTTTCTAAATCCCCAAATGATTTCACCATTTAATGTTTTATCAAAAACACATTCAGTTATTAATTTATATGGGTTATTTGAAAAATTATGAATTCCGTAATTAGATTTAAAATTTAATTTTTCTATAAATTGTTTATTCTGACATTGTATGATTTGGAAGAATAATAAAAGAAAGGCCAAAAAAATTCGGCCTTTCTTACTATTGTAACATTTATAACTCATCATTTTAATTAAATCCGGATACTGTCTAATTCTTTAATATTTTCCTCGTAAGTTTCATTCTCAGCAATGTCAAATATAAAAGAATCTCCTGATTTATTAAACTTAGCAGTTAATACAATTTGTTTTCCTGCAACTTGATAAACCTGAGTAATTAATCCACTTGTTTGCCCAACAGGAAAGAATAAGCTCTTAGAAAAATTATTGTGGAAATAATTTTAGTCGGCATTTGAGTATTCACTTTTAAAACAGTTATCTTTGTGTATTGTAATTACTTTGCATGGCAGTTAAATTGATATAAAATAACTTATGATCATTTCTGCTATTTAATAATTATGCACGAATTAGAACCCTTTTATAACTGGCAACATTTATATATTTCATCCGAAGATGAAAATTCGCCGTTTTACGGGGCAGAATACAGTGAATTTACATTTAGCAATACTGTCTACAACTACTATATACATCCGCAATGGGACGATATGGGCAGCGAAACATTATACCTTAAAATACTGTTTGTAGAGTATGATGAAAAATATGCGATTATAGAATTAATAGGTGAATGGAACGATGCCATTAACAATGATATTATGCATTTAAAGCGTGACATAGTGGATGAGCTTGCCTACCATGGTATTAACAAATATATTATTATCGGCGAAAATGTCCTTAATTTTCATCATTCCGACGATTCCTATTATGAAGAGTGGTTTGAAGATGTAACTTCTGAAGACGGGTGGATCGCTTTCATTAATTTCAGGGAACATGTATTAAAAGAATTTAAACAGGCCAACCTTGATTATTATTTTATTTCCGACGGTGAATTAAATGACTTCGAATGGCGGAAATTCTCTCCCGGCCAAGTGTTTGGTAACATTTCTAAAATTATTTCCAAACGCCTTTCGTAGCATAAACATAAGGCTTTGTTAGTTGTTTAGTTATAGAATACATCGGTTAATTTTTATATTTAGTACTTCTTAATTTTATTACCATTGGCAAAAGAACAAGATATTACCACATTAAATCCTAAAGAATACATTATTATAAAAGGCGCCCGCATGCACAATTTAAAAGGTGTAGATGTTGCCCTGCCCCGTAATAAATTTATTGTTATTACCGGCTTATCCGGTTCCGGAAAATCATCCCTGGCATTTGATACGCTTTATGCGGAAGGCCAGAGACGCTATGTAGAAAGCCTTTCCGCTTATGCACGCCAGTTTATGGGGCGATTGGAAAAACCTAAAGTAGATTACATTAAAGGAATTTCACCTGCCATTGCTATTGAACAGAAAGTTATTTCACGTAACCCCCGAAGTACGGTTGGTACTATTACGGAAATTTATGATTACTTAAAATTACTTTATGCCCGCGTCGGTAAAACCTACAGTCCCGTTTCAGGGAAGTTGGTAAAGCGCCACAGCGTAAGTGATGTAGTTGATTTTGTAAATACCTTATCTAACGAAACAAAATGTTTAATTCTTTCAAAATTACTTGTTCCTAAAGACAGAAATCTTGAAAAACATTTACAATTATTGAATCAGCAAGGCTTTGCGAGGATCCTGGTAAATAATGTTATTACAAAGATCAATGAATTTGATGCCAAAAAATCAAAAAAAACGGATGTTATTTATTTATTGATCGATAGGATCGTTGTTGACATTACCGATGAAGATTTTCAGAACCGTGTAGCGGATAGTGTGCAGACAGCCTTTTACGAAGGAAGCGGAGAGTGCGACCTTTTTATTGAAACAGAAGACAAAACATATAATCAATATCATTTCTCGAATTTATTTGAAGCAGACGGTGTTTCTTTTGAAGAACCCGATCTTAATTTTTTCAGCTTTAATAATCCTATCGGAGCTTGTAAAACCTGCGAAGGCTTTGGAAGCATTATCGGTATTGATCCTGATTTAGTGATCCCTAATAAAAGTGCTTCTGTTTACGATAATGCCGTTGCTTGTTGGAATGGAGAAAGCATGAGTTATTATAAAAATCAATTGATTAAGAACGCTCATAAATTTGATTTTCCGGTTCACAAACCAATCGTTCAATTAACCAAATCGCAATACGATCTTCTTTGGAACGGCAACAGTTATTTTGAAGGAATTAACAGCTTCTTTAAAATGCTGCAAAAAGAAAGCTATAAAATTCAATACCGTGTAATGATAGCACGTTACCGCGGAAAAACCGGTTGTCCTGACTGCCTTGGTACGCGCTTACGTAAAGATGCCAACTATGTAAAAGTTGGAGGCAGTGGTATTTCAGAATTGGTATTATTGCCGGTTTCAGAATTAAGAGAATTCTTTAAAGAGCTTAAGTTAGATGCTCACGATACTTCTATTGCAAAACGTTTATTGCTGGAGATTAATTCGCGCTTACAGTTTTTATTGGATGTAGGTTTGGGATATTTAAGCCTGAATCGTGTAGCCAATACGCTAAGCGGTGGTGAAAGCCAACGCATCAATTTAGCCACATCCCTTGGCAGCAGCCTTGTTGGCAGCTTATATATTTTAGATGAGCCAAGTATTGGTCTGCACTCAAGAGATACAGAACGATTGATCGTTGTTTTAAAATCGTTGCAGCAACAAGGCAACACGGTTATAGTGGTGGAACATGATGAAGATATTATGTTGGCTGCCGATCAGTTAATTGACATTGGCCCTGAAGCCGGCACAAACGGTGGTAACTTGGTTTTCCAAGGTACACATAAAGAATTATTAAAAGCCGGTCAAAGCTTTACGGCTAAATACCTTACCAATAAATTAAGGATTGAAGTCCCTAAAACGCGCAGAAAGTTTAAAGAATTTCTTGAAATAAAAGATGCGACAGAGAATAATTTAAAAAACTTAACTGTTAAATTTCCTTTAAATATGCTCTGTTGTGTAACAGGAGTAAGCGGTTCAGGAAAATCAACTTTAGTTAAAAAAGTATTGTATCCTAACCTTCGTAAATACATCGACGGTTATTTTGAAAAAGTAAAGAGCGATAAAATTTCAGGTGGCTTAAAAAATATTCATAATGTTGAATTTATAGATCAGAACCCGATCGGTAAATCATCAAGAAGTAATCCTGTAACGTATACAAAAGCCTACGATGAGATCCGTAACCTGTTTGCAGATCAGCCGCTGGCAAAGCTTCGCAATTATAAACCTTCGCATTTTTCATTTAATGTCGACGGCGGCCGTTGCGAAGTATGTGAAGGAGAAGGAACCATTACGGTAGAGATGCAGTTTATGGCAGATATTCAATTGCCTTGCGAAGCTTGCAACAGCAAGCGTTTTAAAGCCGAAACACTGGAAATTGTATATAAAGGAAAATCGATTGCCGATGTATTGGAAATGACCATTGATGATGCCGTTGACTTTTTTAGCCTGGATAACACGAGCCGTATCTGTAAAAAAATTGCAGAACGCTTAAAACCTTTACAGGAAGTTGGCTTAGGATATGTACAATTAGGGCAATCTTCAAGCACGTTAAGCGGCGGAGAAGCACAGCGGATAAAGTTAGCTACCTTTTTAATAGGAGGCAGCACAACCACCAATACCCTGTTTATTTTTGATGAGCCTACAACCGGTTTGCATTTTCATGATGTCGCTAAATTATTAAAATCATTTAATGCTTTAATTGAACGTGGACATTCTATTATTGTGATCGAGCATAATTTAGATGTGATTAAATGTGCTGATTGGGTAATCGACATTGGCCCTGAAGGTGGTGCTGAAGGCGGAAATATTGTAGCCCAGGGAACACCGGAAGATGTAGCTAAAAGTAAAGCAAGTTATACGGCAAAATATTTAAAGGAAAAGCTTTAACACATTATTATATATAATAGGCAATACTTGCCCCTACTACAATAGCAATGGTAAAGCTGATAAACGTCCCTATTAAAATATATTCTGTTAAAGACCGTGTTCTTACCTCAGTTCCTGAAAAGCGAATAAATGATTTGGCGGCAATTAAAAAACCAATGGCTTCATAACGGTTCATAAACACAAACAGCAGGATCAGTAAGCGCTCCAGTATCCCGATCCATTTTCCCGCATCTTTTAATGTATCCCCTTCTATAACAATTAATGAATCGCTCCATTTTTTTGTAGCATACATAATAATATATTGAGCCGGAAAAACAACAATTACAATTCCCAATAATACCAACCATATTTTATAATTATTAAAGCCTGATGCTATCCAATATTTAAAAGCGTCAAAACTAAATACCATGCTACACCATAACATTAAAATTACAGCGATATGAAGCAGTTGATCAAGCATAAAATAAAGGATATTATTTTCTCTTCTTAATTTCCAAAGATCTATCAGGTAATGTGTAACCATAATAATTAAAGGTAAATACCAATTACTCCAATTCATTAGTAAAATATAGGAGCTAAGCCCTGCAATAAGACAATGCCAATATAAATAAACAGACCCGTGTCTTCTAATTCGTTTATCGTCCACCCACTTTTTTGGCTGTACAATAAAGTCGGTAAAAAAATGGGCCAACAGTAATTTTATTAATATTAATCCCGATGCAAAACTAATATATCCCATTTATGCTTGTTTTATAGTATGTTGAATAACTGTTTCGTATCGTTGCAAAATATTACTAATAGCGAGCCAGTTGGCGTTTTGTACACGTTCACTGATCGAGCTTTGTGATTTATGCAACGCTGTGGCTATCTGCGTTTGAGTTTTATTATTTAATAATTCATAAACCACCTCAGCCTGCTCTATGGTCCATTTACTGATCAATCCGTCTAACGCAGATAGTAATACTTCCATTTCTTCATTTACCTCTTTCCAAGGTGATTTAAATAAAAGCTTATAATCCTTAAGTTTTTTGTATTCTTCTTTTGTTTTCGGATTTAATAATTGTCCACTGTTCCTGAACGCCTCGCCGTCTGACGTTCCTATATTTTTACCTACTTTACCTGCTTTACCTATCCCAATGGCGAGGCGGGCATCAGGCATTTTACCGGTGCCGGATACATTAGACTTTAATAAAGCTGTTTTTATTTTTAAACTTATGAGCAACGCTTGCCCGGGTTTGGGGCAATTGCCTTGAAAACTGTCGCCACGGTATATTTTAAAGTCGATTTTCTTCGCTTTATCCTGAACTTCAACAAATACTTTTTTTAATATACTCAGCACTTTCTTCCTTTCAGCTTCATTAAACTGAGTAGAATCAATGATATCACCTGTAATTATTGCATGAACCATACGCCTGATTTTTCAGTAAAAACATTTTATAAAATTTCTTGATTCAAATATAAGCAAAATTATCGGGTTGCAACCCGAATACTTACTATTATCGGGTTGGAACCCGATAATAGTATATTTAAGTATAAATTACTCTTAACGGTATATTTAAAATTTCTTTTCAAAAACCTATTAACATCGTTTTTGTTTTATTTAAATTATTCCGAACTTTGGTTTTTAGAAAAATACTTCTAAAAATCTATGCAATTAAAATATAAAACCAAGCAAAAAGCCATTCTTTTATTAGAAGATGGAAAAATATTTGAAGGCAAAGCTGCCGGAAAAATCGGAACAACAACAGGCGAGATCTGCTTTAACACAGGGATGTCCGGTTATCAGGAAATTTTTACCGACCCTTCTTATTTCGGACAGATCATAGTAATGACCAATGTACATGTTGGCAACTACGGTATCCAAAAAGATGAGGTAGAAAGCGACGGCATTAAGATTTCAGGGATGATCTGTAAAAAATTCAATGACGGGTTTTCCCGAAAACGAGCAACCGAATCATTGGAAGATTATTTTAAGAATGACGGTATCGTTGCTATCAGTGATGTAGATACAAGAGCGATTGTACGCTATATAAGGGATAAAGGCGCCATGAACTGCATTATCTCTTCAGAAAATACAGATATAACTACTCTTAAAGAATTACTGGCTAAAGTTCCTAAAATGGAAGGATTAGAGCTTTCTTCGAAAGTAGCCACAAAAATAACTTACGAGGTTGGCGATAAAAATGCAGCTTATAAAGTAGCTGTTATGGATTTCGGCACAAAGAAAAATATTTTGCGATCACTGGCAGACAGAGGTTGTTTCCTGAAAGTATTTCCCATGAAATCTTCTTTAAAAGAAATTCTTGATTTTCAGCCGGACGGTATTATGCTAAGCAACGGCCCGGGCGACCCGGGAGTAATGGCAGATGAAATAGCCTTAGTAAAACAATTAGTAGATACGGGTAAACCTGTTTTTGGTATTTGTCTGGGGCATCAGCTACTGGCCGAATCGCAGGGTATTAAAACTTATAAAATGCATGCAGGGCATCGCGGTATTAACCATCCGGTAAAAAATTTAATAACAGGGAAAAGCGAAATAACCTCTCAAAACCATGGATTCACCGTTAATGTAGAAGATATCGGTAAAAATACAAACATTGAAATTACGCATGTTAACCTCAATGATGCTACAGTAGAAGGCATTCGTTTAAAAGATAAACCGGTATTTTCAGTACAGTACCACCCGGAAGCTTGCCCCGGCCCTTTCGATTCACGTTATTTATTTGATGATTTTGTAAGCAATATGAAGGTTGCAAAAGGATAACACCTTTTGTAGTAATTATTACATTTTCTCTTGTGGCTTAATTTTATTACCTTCGCGGCAATATGCCAAATTTAATAGCCATTGTTGGTCGCCCCAATGTTGGGAAATCAACCTTATTTAACCGATTAACGGAAACACGTGAAGCCATTGTAGATGATGAGCCGGGGGTTACCCGCGACAGACATTACGGAAAATCGAACTGGAACGGTGTGGAGTTTTCGGTAGTGGATACCGGCGGATACATTAAAGGAAGCGATGACATTTTTGAAGGGGAGATCCGCAAACAAGTTCAAATTGCGGTAGATGAATCGAATGCCATTTTTTTTATGGTAGACATTACAGACGGCGTTACTCAGTTTGATAAAGACGTAGCGGCCATTGTAAGAAAAAGTAAAAAGCCTGTTTTTTTAGTAGTAAACAAAGTAGATAACAGTGAACGGAATTCTTACGCTGCCGAATTTTACAGCTTAGGCTTAGGCGATCCCTATTGCATTTCATCAAACAGCGGCAGCGGAACAGGAGATCTGTTAGATGCTTTGGTAAAATCTTTTCAGGAAGACTTGGGCGCTATACAGGATTCAGGATTACCTAAAATAGCCATTGTAGGCCGCCCTAACGTTGGTAAATCATCTTTAACAAACGCGTTATTGGGTGAAGAAAGAAACATTGTAACTCCTATTGCCGGTACAACCCGCGATACCATTCATACCCGTTATAATAAATTCGGACACGATTTTTTATTGATCGATACTGCCGGAATGCGCAAAAAAGCTAAGGTTCACGAAGACATTGAATTTTACAGTGTGATGCGTACCATTAAAGCCATCGAGAATTGCGATGTATGCGTACTGATGATAGATGCCACACAAGGTATTGAATCACAAGACCTCAACATTATTCACCTCATCGGTAAAAACCATAAAGGCTTTGTAGTGGTTATAAATAAATGGGATCTTATTGAAGAAAAATCGACCATGACTACTAAACACATGGAAGAAGCGATAAGAGAACGTACAGCGCCTTTCCGCGATTACCCGATCATTTTTACTTCCGTTACCGAAAAACAACGGATCATGAAAGTGATTGAAGTAGCGATGGAAGTGTTCGAGAATAAATCAACAAAAATACCTACCAGCAAGCTTAACGATTACTTCCTGCCTTTAATAGAGCACTACCCGCCTCCTGCTACTAAAGGTAAAATTGTAAAAATAAATTATGTAACACAAATTAAAGGAACCTGTGCATTCGTTTTCTTTTGCAACTCACCGCAATATTTAACGGATGCTTACAAACGTTTTTTAGAAAATAAATTCCGTGAAAACTTTAATTTTACGGGAGTGCCTCTATCGTTTTATTTTAGGAAGAAAAACAAAGATTAATTTTACCGTTAACTATTTTTAATGAAAGCTTTTACGTTAAGCCTTGTGCTTACTTTTTTATCATTACATTCTTTTTTCTCACAAATCTTAGTTGGAAGCATTAAAGATAAAAATGAAAAAGGCGTATCTTACGTAAACATTGGTATTCCCGCTAAGGCCTTTGGTATCATCAGCGATGATGAAGGAAACTTTACATTTAAAATGACAAACGAAAAAGAGTTGGATACGATACAGGTTTCCTGCATCGGTTATCAAACGATTTATTTAAGCTTTGCAACCTTTAAAATGCATTGCGATACAAAGGTGCCGATACACCTTACAGAAGTAGTTTACACACTTGCCACAACCACTGTAAGGCCTAATGAATTTGAAGTAAAAGTACTGGGAAGTAAAAATGTAGCGGCGTTAGATTGCATTACCATGGAAAAATTTACAAGTTCAGATACAGCCGCTAAACGTATTGCAAAAGAAAAAGGATTAAGCGATAAAGCCATCGGCATTGAATTAGGAAATAAGATCAGCATTAGCAAAGGCCACCAAACCTTTATTGATAAAATTGAATTTAAAACCTGCGTAAAGCCCAATGATACCGCCATTTACAGGGTTAATATTTATGTGGAAGGCAAAACCTTAAAAAGAATGGTAACTCCTATGGGTGTTGTAAAAATGGTAAATACCGAAAATGTTTTAAGAGAAGGGATCATTGTAAAAGCGATCGGTAAAACAGAAGTCCATTCCATTGATGTATCAAAACAAAATATTGAAGTGTATGATGATTTTATTGTTGCCCTGGAATGTATCTACTCATCGGATACTACCATGAACATTGGCGCTGCGGCATCCCTGTTCGGCTCTACCGATCTGCTTTTCAGGGCAAGTGTTATGAGCGAATGGGTTAAAGTGCCCTTAGTAAATATGACATTTATAGGCGCAACTGTTACCTATAACAAAAAGAAATACAAAAAAAAGTAATATCTGTTTAACACATAGACACATCGTATTTTTAGTGTAATAAAGCCAAAAAACGCTTTTCTTTTTTTTATGCATTTATACAATTAACCCATATCACCTGTGGATTTTTCACTAAACCTTAGGCTACAGTTTAAATACAAAATACTTTGTTTCTTCTATTTTAACAAAACCACACTATTCTTTCCTATCTATCTATCTATCTATATGGTTAAACATATATAAGATGTATCTTTTTAACAGAGCGTATGTTATAGTTTTAACTAACTAAACCATACGATCATGAAAACACTTCACCTCTACTTCGCATTACCGCTCATAGCTTGTTGTTTCAAAGCTTTCAGCGAAGATACTTTAAGACAAAAACGCATTGCCGTACCCGACAATCCTTGTCATACTTTTCAAAAAGAAAATATCGGCACCCGACGCTCCATCCCTTATACTCATTTACGGGAAGGCGATGTCATGTGGGAGAAAAGAGTGTGGCGTGAAATTGATATGCGTGAAAAACAAAATCAACCATTTTATTTTCCAACAGAATATAACCCTTGCAGAACTTCACTATTTCAAGCGCTTTCAAAACATATTTTAAACGGAGATATTATTGCCTTTAAAGACGATCAGTTCATGATCCCTTACGAACTAAGCGAAGTAAAAAACAGGCTGGTAAAAAGAGATACTGTTGAACAAATAATATACGACCCTAACGGGAATGAAATTACAGAAATGGTTCCCATCGTTGATTCAATAAGCATTTGCACACGCGTGCTTAAATACGTTATAAAAGAAGACTGGTTTTTCGACCGGCAAAAATCGACGCTTGAAGCACGCATAGTAGGGATAGCTGCTTTAGAATATAACGAAGAAAGAGATTATTATAAAGAACTATTTTGGGTCTACTTTCCCGCATGCCGTCCTTACTTTGCGAGCACAGATGTTTACAATTTTAAGAACGATGCTGAGCGAAGAAACTTGGACGATGTGTTTTGGAAACGGCAATTCGCAAGCCGTATTATAAAAGAATTAAATGTATTTGACCGCAGTATTGATCAATATCAGAAAGGCATTGATGCCTTGGCGGAAGCGGAAAACATACGTGTGACTATTTTTAAATGGGAACATGATCTATGGAATTATTAAAAACAAAAAACGCTCTGCGAATTGCAGAACGTTTTATTTAATATTTTCAGGAAAATTATTTACCTCCCTGCATTGCTTTAATCTCATCCATAGTCATCATTTTATAACCCTCTGTAGAAAGAACAAATTTAGAATCAGCTACGGGATCAATAGATACTTCTTTAGCCACCATTTTAATTTTCATGGTGCCCATGGAGCTTGAATATTCAAACGGCACACCTTTTAAACCTTTCATAATGTTCTGTCCGCGCCCTCTGCCCTCTTTATTAGGGTTTTCAAACTTTTCACAATACCACATCTCAACTTTGTTTTCTTTTTTGTCTTTATCCACTGATGTAATAATTGCTTTTTTACATTCGTAACCGGCAATCGTTTTAGTTTCGTTAATGTATTCAATTTTTGGATCAGGTGATTTATCTTTCATTTTAGCTTCTTCTTTTTCCAGTTCAGCTTTTGTTTGTTTAACGGCAATTTTATTTCCCATTTGCTCCATTAACATGGTCATCCCAATTTCATCGGCGGCCATTTGCTGAGAAAACATCATTGAATTAACTTCCGTTAAAGATTTTCCGTTTTTAAACGTTACTTTAGTTTCCATATCACCCATCATAGCAGCTTGCTCAGGGGGCAATCCTTCAATTTTCATGTCATAAAGAATATATCCTTCTTTAATTTGTGCCTGTAATGATACTACTGACATTACAGCTAAAGCTACCATTGATAAAAATTTAATTTTCATGTTTTTGTTTTTTTGATTTATAGAATATGAATCGTTTTTAGATATTACAATATTAGCATTCTTTACAGTATGCCAAAATAAAAATTAAACTAAAACAATCATGTGAAAATATGCTAAATGGTTATATAGTCTTAAAAAAGGTAAGTTTTAAACTTAGTTTTTAAAATCAGCAAATAGTTGATCAAAAAGCTCCTGCATTTCTTTGCGGGTTATTATTTTGTAATATGCAGGCACTTCAAACGCGTCATCTTTAACCGGCGTGTTTTTCACCACATCGGCTGTAAAGCATAACTCTAAACCAAATTTTTTAACTCTATATTGCATTAACATACCCTTAATAGATCTATAAGGGGATAATTCGTTAATATTCTCCATACCCAATTCATTAGTATAATACACATCGAACTTAACAGCGGGATTGCTTAGCAGAGATGCTTTTACTTTTTTACAGTTATATCCTGCAATTTTTTTTGTTTCTTTGGTTTCCTCCAGTTTTAATTCATAGCCTCCGTTTTCTGAATCCAGGTCTGTTTTTTTTTGAATGCAGGCACTTTTAATATCCATGAATTTAACCATTTGGGTAAGGGTTTGATTAGATGGATTACTAATAAAGGTAGTATTAAAAATGCCCATGGTACTCATTTCCAACTCAAATTTACTTTCCTTAAATTTTACCGTAGCCGAGCTTGGAGCAAAACCTGCCATCGGATGACTTATATCAACTACAGTTATATTATATTCAATTAAGCCTTCTGTTAAGGAATTTTCAGTTTTTTTACCGCCGCCGCATGAGCTTAGTATACAAACTGAAACAATTGAAAAGATCGATAATATTCTATTATTTAGTATCAAGGGGCGAGTTAAATGAAATCGAAAGATACTCATTTGCTTTAATTCGACAAATTAATATCCTAAAATTTTTAACATCGACTTATAACTTTGTTCTTTGGCAAAAAGCTTGGTTGTTAATTTTCCGTCCTCATCCTTATCGATCAATACATGCTTAGGTGCCGGAACTAAACAATGCTGAGTTCCGCCGTAACCACTCAACGCTTCCTGGTAAGCGCCTGTATGGAAAAACCCTATATATAAAGGTTGTTTATCTGTTTTATCTATTTTGGGCAGGAATACCTGGTTTGTATGCGCCTCGGTATTATAGTAATCCATACTATCGCAGGTTAAGCCTCCTAAATTAACCGGTATGTAAGGCTTATCCCAGTTATTAATTGCCAACATAATAAAATGTTGTTTTATACCCCATGTATCAGGCAGCGTAGTAATAAAAGAACTATCAATCATATACCATTGCTCA
>JANYGK010000033.1 GCA_025362395.1 Bacteroidota bacterium | reverse complement strand
ACCTCCCGCCACTAAATAGTTGCGTAAATTATCGGCTTCCGCGTTAGAAAATACAACGTTGCCATGGCCCGTCATGTGTACAAAAGGGTAATTAAAAATTTCCGCGCTGCCTGCTTCTACAATAGCCTGGTCGGGGTTGATGTTAGTTTTTAAATTAGCATTGCAAAATTTAATAAGGTTTGGCAATGATGTTTCAAGGTTAGCATACCAATCGCCGCCACCGTTATATTTTAATAAGCCTATTTGGTAGGATTGTGAAATGACACCCTGTGCCTTAAACACAAAACAAATTAAAAGAATGTATATGAGTTTGGTCATTATTGCTTTTTTAATCGGTAATTTTTCTTTTCTTCCGATATAGGTGACCCTAAATCAGAAACAACGATCTTATCTTTTTGTTCGGCATACCCATCGGCTGTTACCGTAATATCATAGGTTCCGGCGGGTAAAGCCATTACCAGTTTGCCATTGGCAGAGTTGGGAATAAAGCTTAATTCTTCCTGTGTAGCAACATTTAATGCTAAAATGGTTACCACATATTCTTTTGGCTGCGTGGCCGAATCGCCCAACATAACCTTTCCTAAATACAACGTCAGCTTCTGATCAACATCATTAAATTTTACACGGTATAAGTCCAGGTCACCTTGTCCGCCCGGCCTCAGCGCGCTAATATACCCTACCCTGTTATCGGATGTTAAGCTGATGCTGCGATCGTCGTCGGTTGTGTTTAAAGGATAGCCCAAGTTCTCTGCTTTGGTCCAGGTATTTTCTTCCGGGTTCCAAACAGTTTTAAACAAATCAAAACCACCCATTGAATTATGTCCTTCCGAAGAAAAATAAAGGGTAACGCCATCGGTTGACAAGTAAGGAAAATCTTCATTATAAGCCGAATTAATTTCATTGCCGAGTTTAAACGGTTCGCTCCAATTACCGTTAGGCAATCGTCGGCAAATAAAAATATCCGTCTGCTCTTCCCTTGTTTCACCCCTTACAAAAAACAAGGTATTACCATCGGCACTTACGGAGGCGGAGTGTTCAATTTTTTTATTAATGTAATCGGGAAAAGGTAAATACTTTGCATACACACCCGCCTTTTTAAAAGAAAAATAAACATCGCCGTATTTATCAATATGGTCAATGTAAATAAGCATTTCTGAACCGTCCGCGTTTAAGCCCACCACCTGCTCATCGAGCGATGAATTAATTTTAACGCCTGCATTCTCTGCTTTGGCCCACTTGCCGTTTTCAAGCTTGCCGGTATATACATCCGACGCATAATACCCGTCAACCTCTAACCTGCTTGCCGTAGTGCCTTTGCGACGGGTTGTAAAAGCAAGGAAACTTTCATCTTGTGTGATCCACGGGTAATAATCGGCAAATTCAGAATTTATTTCTTTACCCATATTTGCAAAGCTCACATTAACGGGGTTTAGCATTAATGCTTTAGCGTTTTTACAAATTTCAATTTGCCTCTCAGCAATTTTCTTTTTTTTGGGCTCCAACACAGCATATTTTTCAAATGCTTTTATAGCATCCTCTAATTTATTACCCAGGCGGTAAGACTGTCCTAAATAATACCAGGTTTCATTAGTTGCTTTTGGGCTTTTGGTACAAGTTTCAAAATATTTACCGGCTTCCGGCTTACTGATGTTTGTGTTTAAATAACACATTCCGATTTTAAAATTTATATCCGGGTTACTTTTATCTCCCTTTAAAAGCTCTTTATAAACAGGAAGCGCCATTAAATAATTATGGTGGTTGTAATGCTCGTCCGCATCCCCTATTTCATAACGGCTGCCGGATTGCGAATAGGCGGAAACGAAAGAAAGAATGAAACAAAAAAAAGTGACCGGTCTTAACATAGAGGTTACAATTTAATAAATAATTTTATAGTACAAATTACTTTTTCTGAGAAAGTTTAAACAATAATTCTTTCTCGGCTTTTGACAGATTATCATAGCCTATTTTAGAGATCTTATCCAACAACGTATCAATAGTATGTTGGTTGGCAGAGTTAGGCACATCAGAATTGGCACGCGGATTATTTTGCACTACCTTTAATTGCGGGCTCTTCTTAAATTTAAAAAACGAAACTGAAGAAAGGTCTTTTCCCTGCTTTAACATATAGCCAAAAAATAAACCGAATAATGCCCCGCCCACATGCGAAATTTTCCCGCCCGTATTTACATTAAAATCTATAATAGTGGTGAGTGCGAAAACAAGCAGCGCGTAATATTTATAACGCATTTCAATAATACCGAAAAGGTTTACGGGTAAATTCGGAATAAAGGCGGCAAGGCTCATCACAATTCCCAATACAGCTGCTGAAGCGCCAAACAACAAGGAATAAGCAAATACCGAAGGGAAAATACAGGAAAGAATAAGTAAAACTAATCCGCCGAACAAGCCGCTTGCGATATACACAAATACAAGTTTTTTTTCGGGTAAAAAATTAAGAAAGGTTTGCGCTGTAAAATACAATAACAGCATATTATAAAATACGTGGCCCAGGTCTTTATGAGCAAACATATAGGTAAACAAGGTCCAGAAATGAGTTAAAAACAAATTGAACTTTAAAGGAAGCGCTAAATAAACATACAACGGAAAGTTAAAGATACCTGTGCTTATGTTTATAATAAAGAACAGGGAAATATTTACAATCAGTAAAATTGTAAGTGTGCTGTGTTTTTGTAATTCGTTTTTTATATTTTGTATAACGGACATGTATTCAATAAAAAAAAGTTTTGTTGCGCTTCCATATCAACATAATAATAACGCCTACCACTAAACCGCCAAGGTGAGCAAAATGGCCTATATTATCGCCTTCACGATTTAAAAAGCCTGATACCAGTTCAAACAAGCCATAGCCTATTACCAACCATTTTGCCTTAACGGGAATTAAAAAATAAATATTTAAGTACGTATTCGGAAACATCATGGCAAAAGCCACCAGTAAGCCAAACAAGGCGCCGGAAGCTCCAAGTAAAATGGTATACTGATGATTAAAATAGCTGATGCCCAGCTGTAGAGCTGCCGCACCCAAGCCGCACAAAATATAAAAATTAAGAAACCGTTTTGAGCCCCAGATGTTTTCTAAAATAGAACCGAACATATAAACTCCCAGCATATTAAAAAATATATGCTGCAGGTTGGCGTGCATAAACATGTAGGTTATAAACTGGTAAGGTTTAAAATAAGGCGTACCAATCGGATAGAGGTCTAAATACCGGTCTACACTAAACCCGTCGCCTGCTAATTCTTTAGCTATAAAAACGATCACATTTATAATTAAAATATTTTTAACTACCGGCGGTATTTCCTGAAATTGCCTTGGCCTAAATTCCTGATAACTCATATATTTTAATTACTTTTTAAAAAAAGCCTCCAAGTCAGGTTTACTCATTTCCATAATTACGGGCTTCCCACTTGGGCTGTACATAGGGTTTTGGCAAGAAAACAAATGCTCCAACATTAAATTGATTTCTTCATCCAGGAGCACTTTACCATATTTAATACCGGCATTTTTAGCCATACTGATACACATATTTTCAAAAGGATCTAACTTTACGTCAAATGTATTTAATTTATAGGTTTCTAAAATACCTTCTATCATTTCCTGTGTGTTAAATTCTCCTAATTCGGCAGGCGTACCTTGTACCACGATCGTGTTTTTACCGAAAGGCTCTATATCAAAACCCAGTAATTTAAAATGCGGCATTAAGGTTTCTATTAATTTAAAATCATTGGGAGTAAGCTCTATAGTAATCGGGAAAAGCATTTGCTGTGAAGCCGCATTTGTTTTTTGCGAACGGGTTGCTACATAATGTTCGTATAAAATACGCTCGTGCGCCCGTTGCTGGTCAATTACTAATAAGCCGTTGTGATGTGCCGAAATAATGTATTTACCATACAGCTGAAACCCTTTATAATCGGCATGGTCATAGCTTAAAGCTCCCTGTTGCAAGCGTTGTTCGGGTTGCCCGGTATTTTGCTCAACACTATCATCTGCTGCGGTATAGGATTCGTAAAGGTTTTCCCAATTTTGGGTATTGTGTTTTTGCAATGTGGTTTCGTTCTCTTTGGGGTACGATGCCCGGCCGGTGCTCAGCTCTTTATTAAAGGGGTTGTACTCTTTATTTACGTTGATCTGCGGCTGGGCTACCGATTTTGTATAATCAATATCAAAACTCATTTCCGCGTTAAAATCAAGACTAGGTGATAAGTTTGCTTTCCCCAGGGCACGCTTTACCGCGCTGTGCAACAACGCGTATATTATTTTTTCGTCCTGAAATTTTATTTCCGTTTTTGTAGGATGTATATTTATATCGATCGTATGCGGGTTAACTTCCAAAAATAAGTAATACGCCGGGTGCGCGTCGTGCGGAATAAGCTCACGGTAAGCTTCCGCAATAGAGTGGTGCAGGTAAGGGCTTTTAATAAAACGGTTGTTCACAAAAAAATACTGGTCACCCCTTCTTTTTTTAGCGCTTTCGGGTTTGCCGATATAACCGCTTATTTTAACCACGTCGGTCACCTCATCTACAGGAACCAACTTGGTTTGAAGTGACTTGCTGAATAAGCCCGACAACCGTTCGATAAGGTTAGAGGCGGGTAAATTATACAACTCATTGCCATTGCTGAACAGCTGAAAGTGAATGTTTGGATGAGGCATGGACACACGCTCAAACTCATCCATAATATGCTTTAACTCTATACTGTCTTCCTTTAAAAAATTACGTCTTGCCGGGATATTAAAAAATAAATTCTTTACACTGAATGAGGACCCCGCAGGTGCCTGGCATTCTTCCTGCCTTAAAAATTTATTGCCTTCAATTTCCACCAGCTGCGCCACTATATCGTCTTCACGCTTTGTTTTAAGCTCTACCTGCGCCACCGCGGCAATGCTTGCCAATGCTTCTCCCCTAAACCCCTTTGTATGAAGATTAAACAGATCTTCCGCTTTTTTTATTTTGGAAGTGGCATGCCTTTCAAACGCCATACGGGCGTCAACAGGGTTCATACCCGTGCCGTTATCAATAACCTGTACCAATGTTCTGCCCGCGTCTTTTACAATCAGTTTTATAAACGTCGCTTTCGCGTCAATGGCATTTTCCAATAATTCTTTTACAACAGAGGCTGGGCGCTGCACTACCTCGCCCGCGGCTATCTGGTTAGCTACACTCTCCGGTAAAAGCGTTATTATATTTTGCATGGTGGCAAAGATAATTTTTTAGTTGGCTTATACTGCATCCATACAGGTATAAGCTAATATTAATTGATTTTCAGAGAAACTATGAAAATTTAACTAATAAATTTTTAAAAGATCAATTTTATTTATATATTTCCCGAAAAATTTACCGGTTATGTCGACAAAAACTAAAGCTTCATCAAAAAACAAGAAAGCTGCGCCTAAAAAAGCCGGTAAAAAAATAGCTCATAAAAAGGCCGTTGCCAAGAAGACAGCCGGTAAACCGATTGCGAAAAAAAATACCGCAAAAAAACCGACCGTGAAAGCAAAACCCGCCCCCGCAAAAAAAACCGTTAAGAAGCAGCCTGTAAAAAACCAGGCAAAGCCGATTAAAAAAATAATGGCTAAAAAGGCTGTGGCCAAAAAAGTTACAGCTAAAAAAGCAGCCAAGCCTGTTAAAAAAGCCGCCCTTAAAAAGCCGGTTAAAGTAATGGCTAAAAAAACAGCTGTGCCGCTTGCAAAAAAACAGGCTAAGCCCGGGAAACAAGCCACAAAAGAAATTGATAAAAAACCAATAGCTAAACCTGTTAAAGTTGCCAAGCCCTTACCGGTAAAAGCGGTTGTGCCTGAACCTAAAGCGGCGCCCGTAAAGCCCGAAAAACCGGCTAAGGTTGCAAAAGTAAAAGCCCCTAAACCGGTTCCCGTAAAAAAACCTATTGTAGCGCCTACCACTTTCAGAAAAGAAGATACCGGCCCCGTAAAATTTATTAAAGAACCACACGGCAAATTTGAAATGGAATTTGTGATCAGGGCATCCGAAGATATGGTGTTTGAATTTGTGAGCACCGAAAGCGGTTTATCCGAATGGTTTTGTGATGATGTAACCATACGAAACGGTGTGTTTACATTTACATGGGACGGGCAGGAGCAACAAGCTAAACTTGTAAAGGAAATTCCGCCAACCTTTATTCGTTACCAATGGATGGATAAAAATGACGGAAGTTATTTTGAATTCAGAACCCAAAAAGATGAATTAACCAACGATATATCTTTAATTGTAACTGATTTTGCTTCCGATAAATCGGATGAAGAATCCGCCAGGTTATTATGGCATAGCCAAGTTGATAAATTACTTCACGTACTGGGATCTTTCTTTTAATAATCGGCAAACCTATTTCACTCAAATTAACACACCGGTTAACCTGAATTAACTATTTTTACATAAACTTTTAAAAAATACGCCCATCGCATAGACTCTACTTAAATTTTTTAGTGTATTAAAATTTAATTTGTAGTTATGTCTATGCAATTTCTATCTGATAATGAGCTTGTTAAGCTCTATATGAACGGCGGTGAAGAATGCCTTTCCATTCTTATTAAACGACATAAGCGTCGTATCTTTTCATACATTTTTCTTATTACCCGCAATAAGGAATTGGCTGAAGATGTTTTCCAGGAAACGTTTTTTAAAGTGATCCAAACCCTTAAAAAGAAGCACTACAATGAGGAAGGTAAATTTTTACCATGGATTCTTCGCATTGCTAAAAACCTGATCATTGACCATTACCGCAGGATCAAAAAAATGCCGGGTGTTTCTGTAGTGATTAATGATGAGGGTGAAGAAACGAGTATTTTTGATATTATTCCGGAACAGCATACCCGCTCAAAGGATACTGAGGAAACAAGGCAATTTAAAGAAACGATCCGTGCTTTATTGAATGATTTGCCCCAGGACCAAAAAGAAGTGGTGATTATGCGTACGTATTATGATATGAGTTTTAAAGAGATTGCTGAATTTACTAATGTATCCATTAATACATCGTTGGGACGTATGCGCTATGGGTTAATTAATTTAAAAAAAATGCTGGAAGAAAAAAAAGTGGAGCTGTATATTTAGTTTTCTTTTGTTGCGGTATATGTTTTAAAAGAGCTTCTTAACCCATATTAAGAAGCTCTTTTAATATTTAGAATAAATCTTAATTACAGAATTGATGCGTCTAAATAGGGCTTACTAGGTAAAACTTTAGATTGGCTCAATAAAAGATGGCGCCCGTTCAACGACATCTTTTAACAGATTAAGCATGGCATACTCATATATAGTGATTTAACACAATAATAACATTCCTTAACAAAATCTGTAGATTTAATGAAAAATCTTTCTTAGTTTTGCGCCAAATAATTCTAAACCTTAAAAAATGAAAAAACAAATTTCAAAAATCGTTACAGCTCTTGCAGTTGGAACAATGTTTATCGCTGTATCTTGTAAAAAACCTGCGGCAAGTTTTACATCTGACAAAACTACTGCTGCAGTAGGAGAGCCGATTAACTTCACAAACACATCTACAGCTGATGCAAAAGCAATGTGGGATTTTGGTGATGGTACTCAATCAAACACTAACCAAAACATGGTATCTCATACTTACGCTAAAGCGGGAACTTACAATGTATCTTTAACTGTTGAAAAGAAAAACGGTAAAAAACCTTCTGATGCTCCTGCAATCGTTATTACGATTACTGACAAAGCAACTGCGGCCATGTTTACATCAAAAACAAACGTAGCAGCAGGTGAGATTGTTTCTTTTAACTCTACTTCTAACTTAGCTGACGAATATACTTGGGATTTCGGTGACGGTGTTCAAACTAACTTAACTCAACCGGTTAGTCCTGTACAAACTCACGTTTTTAACGTTAACGGTACCTATGTGGTTAGCTTAACTGCATTTTCTCAAAACCGTACAGTTCACAGCACATACACTTCTACAATTACTGTAGGCGGTGGTAATGGCGATAACGCTACTGTAGCAATGTTAGCAGGTATGTGGAAATTAACAAGTCATATTGTTGTTCATAAATACAATAATGCCGACGTTACAGCTTCTACTACATCTTGCCCTAACACAAGCGGTTTAGGCAGCTTACCTTATACTGCAAATACGTTTACTACGGCTGCTAAAATTGAAGTTAAATCTTTAGGCGGTGTTATCAATACTTATGATGGTAACGGTAACTTATCTTCAGGAGGATCTTATTCTGTAAAAGATGCTACTCACATGAATTGGGCTCACCCAACTTTAAAAGCAGATGCTTCAGGTACTTTAATTATTAATTCAGGAGTTTCTGCTCCGGTTGGTTCTAACTACTGGACTATTACTACATTAAACGCAACTACTTTAAACATTACGTATTCTTATACTAACTCAAATGCTTCTGCATTTAACGGTTCTACTTGCACACCTTCAAATACAATTGTTTATGGTGTTGAAATGTATACTGAAACCGTTTCTTACACAAAAATGTAATAACAAACTCGGTTTTTTAAACTGATAAAAAGTCGAAGGAAATTTCCTTCGACTTTTTTATTGTTATTCTTGCTGTATCGGGGATAAGGATTGCGAAAGAGTTAATAGTTGACACTAACTTATTTTAATGAAAGGGCGGAATACATGTTCCGCCTTTTTTGTACCTTTAAGTAATGAATAAATTTAAGGTCATAGTACATCTTTTACTGTTTAGCATGGTTAAGGTGCCGGCACAAAACAGAGTCCCTAATTATTCGTTTGAGCAACATGCTGATTGTTCTACTAATGTTTTAAGAAATGCTACTGACTGGTGCTCTGTTTCGGATAATTGTACATACTTTAACTCGTGTTTAAGTAATAATGCTTTTAAAACTCCTTATCAATACATTGATAATTGTTATCAAGGATTCCAGGTTCCTCGAACAGGTAGTTCTTACACATCTATCTATGGTTATATCATTACGTCTACCGTTACACCTGATCGTTACGCGCAGGTTAAATTATTAGATACCCTGCATGTAACTAAAATGTATTGTGTTACATTTTATGTAAGCTTGTGGAACTACAGTCAATACAGCACCGATAAACTGGGCGCTGTGTTAACGCCTACGCCCTTCCCCTGCCTGCCGCCTGCCACAGCATCCAATTATACGATGACAGGCGTGATGCCTCAAATTGTAAGCCCTGCGGGTGAACAATTGGATGATACCCTGCATTGGATGGAAGTAAGCGGTGTGTATACCGCCAACGGCACCGAAGCTTATTTAACCCTCGGTGATTTTTTCCCGCAAGCGCAGCACAGCATTGTACAAAGCTACCCGGGCAATTGCAATGCTGTAGCGGATTACTATTTAGATGATGTAAGCGTAGAAGAAGTACAACCGGCAAAAGCAAAAGCGGATTATACCCTAAGCTTGGGAGACAGCACCCTAATAGGAAATAACCCAAGCGAAGCAACATTATACCTATGGCAGCCAAGCGCCGGCTTAAGCTGCCCCACCTGTGCCAACCCTAATGCAAGCCCCGGTGTTACAACTACCTATACCGTTACAAAAACACAATGCAAAGCTATCACCACCGATGAAATTAAAATTACAATAGGCAACGTAGGTATTAATGAGGTAACGCCTACAGACAACTTTGTTAAATTGTACCCTAACCCAAGCAACGGTTTGGTTACCATTAGCAGCCGTTATGAAATGAGCCGGGTAGAAATAAGTACTGTAACCGGCCAAAGGCTGTTAACGGCAACCTGCCATGAAAATACGCAGCTCTTGCAATTAAGCGATTATGCCGCCGGTATTTACTACCTGAAAATAATCTATCCTAACAGTTTAAGCGTTACCAAAAAACTTTTATTAACTCCATGATTATAGGTGTGCTTTTTTCATTAAATCGAAATTAGCACAGGTGTGGTTGTCGGTAACTTTAACGCAGCTGTGCCGCCTCGGCATTATAAAGCCTTCATTTGCTTTGCCCAATTCCCCGTAAAATAACCTACTGCCTTGCTTTCGGGTGTTCATACAATTACAGCAGCCTAATGGAAAGTGTTTCATTGAAGCATGCGTCCGCTTTGCTCCGAACCTACCCGCTGAACCGGTAAGTGCGAGCGTTGGAACATTCCGTGTGCGCGTTGAACCGGTAAGTGCGATCGTTGGAGTATTCCGTGCGCGCGCTGAACCGGTAAGTGCGGCCGTTGGAACATTCCGTGTGCGCGTTGAACCGGTGAGTGCGAGCGTTGGAATATTCCGTGTGCGCGTTGAACCGGTAAGTGCGGCCGTTAGAGCATTCTGTGCGCCCGTTGAACCGGTGAGTGCGAGCGTTGGAACATTCC
>JANYGK010000032.1 GCA_025362395.1 Bacteroidota bacterium | reverse complement strand
AGTAAAAGAAATGTTGGAAAACCCTACCCGAATGTTATTTGGCGGCAAAAACGCTGAAGAAATACTGTTAGGTTTATAATCTGCTTTTCATCAATCAACTAAACAATTAAAAATCCCTTGAATATTTCAGGGGATTTTTTGTTACTTTATATTCGTCTGCCGTTATAAAACGTATATGCGAATACTATTACTCTGTTTAATCTCTTTTCAGCTTCTATCTCAAACCAAAAAACAGGATACCGTTTTTTGCGATTGCAACATAGCACGTCTTATAACCGTAAACAGTAAAACTACCATTAATAAAACCATTGCTCCCAAAGGCTTCGGCAGCATTAAAGAAATAAGCAACACTAAACAAAACACTAAATTTGCCTTTGAAAAGAACATAATACGGCTTGGTATAAGTTGGTTATTAATGTTTCGGGTACACTAACATTTGATATTACACCTTCCAAGCCTGACGATGATTATGATTTTATGCTTTTTAAAGCGGCCAAAAATAATTTCTGCGACAGTTTATTAAATCATAAAATATCTCCTGTAAGAGCATGTATATCGCGCAATAAAGAGGAGATCAGCGGAAAAACAGGCCTCAACTATCAATCAAAAGAAGAGTTTATTAAACAGGGAATTGCTGCGGCTTACGGCAAACCCATAGAAGTTAAAAGAGGAGAGATCTATTATTTAGTGTTAGACAACGTGTACGAAAAAGGCGAAGGCCATATCATAGAATTTGAAATAGCTCAAACCATTACTTTAAAAGGCGTTGTGATGGATGAGCTTAATAAACCTGTGCAGGCAGAAATAGCATTAACCAACCGGGATGGAGATACAGTATCGCTTCAACAAACTAAAGTTGACGGCTCCTATAATTTTATAGCGCCCATTGCAAGAAATCAAACCTATAATTTAAATTTTTACAACGACAGCAGTTTTAATTTTACAAAAACCTTTACCCTCGCGGATACCGCAGTGCTTAAGGCTTTAAAGACCATTTTACCAAAACTTAAAAAAGGAAGCAAATACTCTGTCGGTTCCATTAATTTTGTCGGCGGTTCCGTTCAATATTTGCCAAGGGCGGTACCTGCCATGTATAATTTATACAGGCTGTTAAAGAAAAATCCAAAATTAAAGATCTTGATCATCGGTCATTCTAACGGGCATGATATGATGGATGAGAAAGGAATTATTGCTTTTACAAAAGGTCGCGCTACTTCTATTAAAGATTATTTAGGGATACAGGGTATCGATGAAAAACGTATAGAGATTGACGGTAAAGGCGATCATGAAATGTTATTTAAATTACCTAAGGCAACCGCTGAACAGCAGGAGGAGAACCGACGTGTAGAGGTTTTGGTTTTAGATTATTAAGGCATTATTACTGCGGTTTATTGGCGCCCTTTACTACTTTAAACCATTCCACAAGTTGTAATTTTTGTGTGTCCGTCAATTTAGCTTCCGTGTGCATCCATGTATAAGAGTACATTGGCATTTCACCCTCCTCTATCATTTCTATACTCTCTTCCAGTTTATGGTTTTTCCTTTTTTCGCTATAGGTTCCCCATTCCGAAAAATTTAAATGCCAGCTCCCTTCATCAATATGGTGTTTTATCCACCATGAAAACGGGGCAATATTAGTATAGCAAGGGTAAGTAGGTTGGTTGGAATGGCAGTCGTAGCAAGCGACCTTGAGTATGTTTGTAATTTCCGGGTTTGGTAAGGTCATAGCAATAAAATCCGTTTCCACATGGATAGGCTTTGTGCTTTTATCAATTCTAAATACCTGAATCAGAATAAACAGAACTACAAGGTATAAAAAAATGTTTTTTTTGGTGAATCGCTTTTTCATGTGTGGTTTGTTAGGTTATTAATGTGGTTTTATTTGATAACACTTCATCTTAATTTAAACAGGTGTAGATATTTTAAATTTCATATTCGTGTTTCGCTAAGCATTACTAAGCTTGCCCCTATTTAAGCGACAGGGGCCCATAAATACTTAGCCTGTTTTTAATGATTGGTTTTATCTCTATATCGGTTCGAGGTATTTGCTTGTGAAACAACGAAAGTGATGTTAAATTCATAAAACAATTTTTTTATTACAAATAAGTACAAAACCGTGCTTGTGCAAATTTTTGCTCTATGAGGCTAAAATACCCAAAGCAGGGTATGAATTTGTCTTTTTTAAACAAGAGTTTTGTGGCGTAATCCATTTGAATCAAACATAATGAAACTATATTACTTATTCACGGTTTTTACTACACTATTTGTTTATCGAAGCTTTTCACAAAATGTATCCTATAAAATTATTGATGATAACGTGAAAGACATTAAGCGAATTAATATTCAAATCAATCCATTTTATACCGACCTCTATTCGGGTGTGAATTTCGCTACCATTGGTGCCGGAGTTTCCGCCGAAGTTTCTATATTAAAACGAATTGAGTTAAAAGGAGAGTTTAGGATGGCTTACCTGGATGGCAACAGCGGCAGGCAAGAAAAGAATAGCTTAACCGGGTTATTGCAGCCTACATGTAAGGGCGGCACCAAGCGATCTAATTATTTTGAATCGGGAGCCTCTTTTTACTTTTTCAATTGGACAAAAAGTAAAAATCTTCAGGTTACGCTTAGTTCCAGTTCGGGAGGAGGAAAAACCTATCGGCAATACTTAAATGTGCCGGGAGAAAGACGCCGGATGTTTGGTCCACGCAGCGGCTTATTTATTTACAATACAGGTACCCGTATAGGCGAAAATAAATTTAGTAATTACGCCTACCGTATTACCAATGGAAACGATACGATGCCGTCTATTGGTTCGCCGGGTAATACCATTGATGGAAGTGATGTCAGCTATATTAATACTATGGTAAATTCCATGGTGTTTTACGGTGGTATAAGCCTAAAATCTATTACGAATTTAATTATATATGCAGATGGATATGGTCGTAAAAAACATACAGGCGTATATGATATTTATGTAGATTATTTAATTTGCCCTTATGTGAATATTAAAGATGTATATACTCATGGCGGCACACGATGGGACGTATCGCATACTAAAGATGGTTTTAAGGCTTCGGGATGGCGATTTGGAGTGAGTTACCGCTCGGTTAATAATTTTGGTTTTCATTATAAATTTGAAATTGGACAAAGACCGGGATTATATTTTGGAGAAAAGGCAGGGTTTTTAGATAACAATGTAAATGCGTTGCTTGCCGTAGGATGTAATATTCCATTTTCGAAAAAAACAAAGTAACCCCGGCATGGGAATCTGTACTTATCATTAAAAACCTATGAGCAATTTTGCCGAGGCTTAAGTAATAATTGTAACTTAAATGTATTTTTTGGCAAAAGCCAAAAATAAATAAATAACAATTCCCTAATAATGACGCCGCCTTTTTTAATTACATTTGGCCATGCTTAAATCATTATTATTACCCTCATGTATGTTGTGCACATTATTAAATTTTGCACAAACAAAAACTCCTGTCACTATAGCGTTTTATAACTGCGAAAACTTTTTTGATACCAAAGATGATCCCAATAAAAAAGATGATGAGTTTTTACCGGAAGGGGCCGCAAAGTGGGATGATACACGTTATAATAATAAAATTCAAAAAGTAGCTCAGGTGTTGGATTCAACGGTTGCCGGCCCTGCACTTCCTAATTTGGTAGGCTTGGTCGAAATAGAAAACAACAATGTTTTGCAAGACCTGATCAGTAAATCACAGTTCGCTTCAAAAAATTATGGCAGCCTGTCAACAGACAGTCCTGATGAACGCAGCATCGATTGCGGATTATTATACGATAAATCTGTTTTTACATTAGTGGACTTTAAAGAATTAAATGCCACTAATCCGGCCTTAGGGGATTACAAAACACGCAACATTTTATTTGCGACGCTTAAAGCAATTAACGGCGATGTATTTTATGTGTTTGTAGATCATTGGCCGAGTCGCCGTGAAGGTGAAAAAGAAAGCGAGCCTCGCCGTATTTACGCGGCACAACAAGTAAGAAACAAAATTGATGAGCTGCAAAAAAAAGATGCAAAAGCAAAAATCATTGTCATGGGCGACTTTAACGATCACCCGGATAATACAAGTATTTTAACAACGTTAAAAGCAAATGATGCCCCTAAAGATAAAGGCGATTTATATAATGCTTACTATACTTTAGATAAAGCAAAGCAAGGCACCCATTATTATGATAAAGAATGGCGTGTTCTTGATCAGATCATCGTTTCACAGGGTTTACTGAACGCTAAAAAAGGATATTCATTCGATCCTAAAAATGCACACATTTTAAGAAAAGATTTTGTGTTATATAAAAATGCTAAAACCGGAGAAGAGAAGCCCAGCCGAACCTATGGGCCTGAAAACAAATACTACAACGGGTACAGCGATCATTTAGCCGTGTACGTAGAGTTAAATTAACTTACCTTTTTCATTTGGAGCAGGCACCATTTTTCAGCGTCTTCCATTTTACTGAATACTTTAAATGGATAGTTGGGTTTATTAAACCGAAGGTAAAAATTGGCCAATAATTTATGCGCTAAATTAGTTACAACAACCGCGTCGCAAATTTTAGGAAACGAATTTTCTTCTTCTTTAGCAAATGTACGGCCTTCTTCGGTCACCGTTACAGAACTGTCTTCCGTATAGTAAATAAAAGCATACGGCTCCCCATTTTCGATTTCATTAAATACTGTATAAAGTTTTTTTAAAACGGCTGCGTTAACCTCCGTTTTTCGTTTAACCATAACCCTAATAATGCCATCATTGCCCAAGTTTACACAAGCAGCATCTGTTTCGGTTTTTTTTGTAATAATATGATGATCGGGCATACAAAAATACATATATTAGTAAAAACAAATATAATAATTCAATCGACAAAATGAAATATTCAATCCTAAAAAAAGACTTATTCGTCGACAACAGAAAAAAATTTGTAACCCGTTTAAAACCAAATTCTTTGGCGCTGTTTGTTAGTAACGACATGTTACCCACTAATGCAGACGGGTCTCTTGGTTTTGTACAAAACAGTGATTTGTTTTATTTAAGCGGCATTGATCAAGAGGATACGATCCTGATGATTTTTCCTGATGTAAAAGACGGAAAGCATAAGGAGGTGTTATTTATAAAAGAAACCAGCGAATTAATTGCCGTTTGGGAAGGTGCCAAGCTTACTAAAGAGCAGGCAAAAGAAGTGAGCGGTATCGAAAATATATACTGGCATCATGAATTTGAAAAAGTATTTAAAGGTTTTGCTTTTCAGGCTGAGAACTTTTATTTGAACAGCAACGAACATACGCGTCGTTATATAGATATGGAGACCGCTGAAATGCGTTTCAATAAAAAGATCACGGCGCAATTTCCTTTACATCATATCGAACGCTCTGCACCTGTCATGCACAGCATTCGCGCCATCAAGCATCCGTTGGAAGTTGAGCTGATTCAACAAGCATGCAACATTACCGAAAAAGGATTTCGCCGTTTATTAAAATTTGTAAAACCGGGCGTAATGGAATACGAAATTGAAGCGGAACTGATTCATGAATTTGTCCGTAACAGAAGTCGCGGCTTTGCTTATGGCCCAATTGTAGCAAGCGGCCCTAACGCCTGTGTGCTCCATTATGTAGAAAATAATAAAGCTTGTAAAGACGGTGATGTGATTTTATTGGACGTGGCTGCAGAATACGCTAACTATGCCAGTGATATGACGCGCTCTATTCCTGTTAATGGAAAATATACAAAGCGCCAAAAAGAAGTGTATAACGCTGTATTACGCGTTATGAAAGGCGCAACCGGCATGTTGAAGGTTGGCAATACCTTTGAGAAATATAATAAAGCGGTTGGTGAGCTCATCACCGAAGAGCTCTTACAATTAGGCTTATTGAAAACGGATGATGTAAAAAATCAGAATTCCGCATGGCCTGCCTATAAAAAATATTTTATGCATGGCACCTCTCACTATTTAGGATTAGATGTGCATGATGTAGGCTTTTTTTATGAGCCTATGCAAGCCGGAATGGTATTTACCTGCGAGCCCGGGATTTATATTCCTGAAGAAGGCTTAGGTATTCGTTTAGAGAATAATATTTTAATTACCGAAACAGGAAATAACGATTTGATGAAACATATTCCGCTAGAGGCCGATGAGATAGAATCTTTAATGAACGCTTAGCTATCGGCATTTTTAGGGCATACGACGAAATAATATTACACTTAGTGGTATTAGAGATTATTATTAAAATTTAGAGTCATTTATACCCTGATATTCAACCATTTAATACAATAAACCTACCTTTTTGGGTTACTTTTAATTCATCCGGGTATTAATTCAAACAAAGACTTTATGTCGAAAGTAACGTACACAGACCCTGAATTTATTGAAGGGCTCAGGCATAACCAAGATGCGGTATTACGGGCTTTGTACAAAAAGTATTATAACCTCGTTCTTAAATATGTTGTAAACAATAGCGGAAGCAGTGAAGCTGCGGCCGACATTTACCAAGAAACGATTATTGTACTCTATGAAAATGTACAAAAACCGGGTTTTGAATTAAATTGTCAGCTGCAAACCTTTATTTTTTCTATAGCAAAACGGTTGTGGTTAAAGCAACTTCGCAAGAGCGGACACACACTGCGTTTTAAAGAAGATGAAGAGGCTGAGGTGGTAGATGTAAGCGAAGAGATAACCGAGCACTTAAAAAAAGAATCGGATATTGAAAAAATGAACGCCTGTATGGAAAGCCTCGGGGAACCCTGCAAAACGCTGTTAAAAGATTTTTATGTATATAAATTAAGCATGGAGGAAATATCTGAAAAGTTCGGATACACCAATGCTGATAATGCAAAAACACAAAAATATAAATGTTTACAACGTTTAAAACGGTATTTTTTTGAAGATTAAAAAAGGAAAAAGAGATGAGAGCAACAGACTTATTTGACAATTACATTTTTGGAACGACAAGTGACGGAGAAAAAACAGAGTTCGAAAACCGCTTAAAATCGGACCCGGAATTTGCGTTAGCTTTTGATAAACATAAAACAATATTAGAAGGCATTAACCAACACGAACAGCGTACACATTTAAAACAGATCCTTGCTACCATTCACCAACAGGAGTTTGGTAAAGACGCTAAAATACGTTCGTTAAAAGAAGAAACATTTATAAAGAAACACGGTAAAACATTTGCTGTGGCCGCTTCTGTAGCTGTATTTGCGGTTTTGGGAACCGTTACTGTTTTAAGCACCGGCGGGTATTTATTAAAACAACAAAGCAACGCCATTACCGATTTAAAGCGTGATGTTACCGAATTAAAATATTCGCAGGATGCCATTATTGAAGGTATTAAAGATGCGACACGGAAGCCCTTAAAAAAATATGCACCCGCGAATATAGAAGGAACAGGCTTTGCACTTAACAACAAAGGGTATTTTATTACAAGCTGGCACATGGTAAACAACGCCGATTCAGTGTTTGTTACTAACACCATATTAGACAGGGCTTCCGCTAAATTAGTAGCAAGCAATGCCGCTTTAGATATTGCCATTTATAAAATTGACAACATTGAGTCTATCAAAAATATCTCGTTCCCGTTCTCCTTTAAAAATACAGGCTCGGAAATAGGCGATAAAATTTTTACGCTGGGTTATCCACGCAGGGATGTTGTTTATGGAGAAGGTTCCGTAAGCGCATTAAGCGGGTTTAATAATGATACGACTATGTATCAGATCTCTATTCCTGTAAATCCGGGTAACAGCGGCGGTCCGTTAATGGACGAACAAGGAAATATTGTTGGTGTGATTCGCGGTAAACAAAGCTCTGCAGAAGGAACCGGATTTGCCATAAAATCAAACTTTATTAAGCAAACGATTAATAACCTGGAAAACGATTCCCTTAAAAAGGACTTAGCGCTTTCCGGTAAAAAATCAAGCTTAAAGGGTTTAAAACGCAGCGAACAAATTAAAAAAATGGAACCTTTCGTATTTAACGTGATGGTTTACAAAAAATAAAATTTATTTAAAATAAAAAACCCTCTGTACCAAGCGATACAGAGGGTTTTTTATTAAGCTTAAAAGATTAGTTCTGTTTTGTTTTGGCTTCATCTTCCAATTTCAACTCTTCTTCAATTTCTTTTTTACGTTTTTTCTCTTCAGCGGCAGCATTTTTTTCACGTTGTACGCGTTCTTTATTTTCCCTGATATAGCTGCTTTGCATGCGTTTACTTTGTATGCCGCTAAAATAATCCTTAGTGGTTACAATAATTACTCCGCTTGTTATGTCGCCGTACTGCGCAGGGATGCCACCGGTTATAATAGCCACATTCTCAACTGAAAGTGCTGCTACACCTGTAATACCTGGAGTTCTTACGCCATCAATATAATAAGCGGTAGCGTCGCCCCTGCTGCCTCTTACGTGTAAATCACCATTTGAATCTTTACTCGCTTCCGATGAAATATTAACTATCGCGTCAATTACATTCCCTCTGTCTACAGCCATGTGTAAAAAATCGTCAGCGTTTATTTCCTTCATATTAATAAAGCTCTTATCAATAGCCGGTTTTATAAAAGCAACTACCTCAATCGTTTCTAAAGAATTTGTTGAAACAGCTACGTCTACATAAGTTGTTTTTTCAGGGCTTATGTGAATATCTGTTATTCTTTTTGTTTGCGTTTCAGCGCTTGACACGATTATATCATAACCGCCCGCATTTAAAGGCTTGTAAGTATACTTTCCTGTTTCATCCGTCATTGCCCCGCCTACTAAGGCATCACCTTGCAGAATTTTAATTGTTGCTCCTATTACGGGCAAGTTATCATCGTTTAAAATTTGACCTTTAATGGCTCCTGAGCCGTTTTGTGCTAATGTGGCTGCGCTGCTAAGCAGTAATAAGCCGAATAGTTTTAACTGTTTCATAATGTTTGAGTTTTAAAATTAAATTATGTATGTAAAATGCATTCTTTAACTTTAAGACGTGGTTCATTGGTCATTCCATAAAATCACCTTGAAAAATAGTTTAATTTATTTTTATGGAATACTAATCGGTGTGCGTCTGATAGATATATGTGGCTTTTTAAGAAAAAAGAATATACAAGCGACGAAGCATTGTTGAAGCACTATAAACAAAGCGGTGATAAGGAATTGTTTGCCGATTTGTTTAAGAAGCATGTAACCGCTGTATACGGTACGTGTTTGTTTTACCTGCAGGACAAGGATGAAGCACAGGACGCCACGATGCAATTATTTGAAAAAATGATGTTGGACCTTAATAGCCGTGAGATTACTAATTTTAAAGGCTGGTTAAGCTTTGTGGTCCGTAACCATTGCATTTCTTTGATCCGGAAAAATAAAACAACTTATAAAAACATTAAATCCTATTACGAGTTTGAATATGAAGATTCAACCTATGAAGCGGAAGAAAAAATTGCAAGTGTAAGTGATGATGTATTGTTGGAAGAAATGAAAAACTGCCTTCCTATGCTTAAAGAGAAACAGAAGATATGCGTAGAGTTATTTTATCTGCAAAACAAAAGCTATCAGGATATTGCAAATGAAACAAGCCTGAGTTTAAACGAAATTAAAAGCCACATACAAAACGGAAAAAGAAATTTAAAATTATTGATTGAAGAACAAACCCGTATAAACAACCCTAAATGATTAAGCCCGACGACATACATAAAAATGTAAATTTATCTCAAGATCAGCGATCGGCTTTAGAAAAAAGCGTGCAGCAGGATGACCTGAGTTACTTGTCTTCCGTGGCATTTGAGCAATTTAATATCAGCAATAACGATATTAATAAACTTAATATGCTCATAGACAAAAAATCCGGAAAAAATCCGGGTAATTATAATACCATACTTGTAAGCTTATTATGCGGACTGTTTATCGGCGTCTCTATATTCTTTGTTATTTTTCAAAAAAGTAAAACGCATCTTTCTGTTTATCAATTAATAGAGCCCGATAAACCTCAACAAGCATTAAACAGGGTCAACCCATCCGATACCCTTTTTCCGGAACCTAAACCTGTAATTGCAAAAAAGATAGAGCACTATAACTCTGTTTTGAACCAGGCAGAAGAACTCCCTGTTGCAATGGACATTCCGGAGCTTATGATCGGTAAAACGGTTGAGTTCCCGGAACCAAAACCGGGAGACAATGAAGACATTATTTTGAGCTTTTCGCCAAACGCACCGGTTGTCTTTATTAATACTTTAAAAGTTACCAATTACCGTTTGTATTATTTTGAACAAAGTCAGTCTATCGATTTGTCAATAAATTCAGGTCTTTCAGCCCAATATGAAAATAAAGGCAGCGTAGAAAAAACCCGCCTCAATTATTCGGATAATTACTTAGCGCATAAGATCATTCAACGCGCCATGAAGCTTTTTAATTCAAAACAGTATGTAAACTGCATGGAAGAATTAAATTTATTATATGAATTTAATAAAGGGGATGCAAACGCGCAGTTCTACCTGGGAATGTGCTATTACCTTACCGGTAAGTATACTTTGGCTCAAACGTATTTTCAAAAAAATTTAGATAACGATAACAATATTTTTCACCAGGAATCGGATTTTTATTTAGCACTGTGTTTATTAAATACAAAGGAAACCGACAAAGCCATAAATCAGTTACAGTCTATTGTAACCGGGAAAGGCTTTTACAGCCAAAGGGCACAGGAGGTTTTAAGTAAACAAAAATAGTGTTTTAAAAACCCGGCATTTTCTTATTTTTGTTTCAGAATTATCATGGATAAAAAAGAGGTCAGGCTCGACAGTTACTTATGGGCTATACGGATGTATAAGTCTCGCTCATTGGCAAGCGATGCTATTAAAAGCAATAAAGTAAAACTGAATGATGTATTGGTTAAGGCGGCACACACTGTAAAGATTGGTGAACGCTATACGCTTTCATACCCTCAAAACATAAAAAAAATAATTGAAGTAACGGGTATAATTGATAAACGCCAAAGCTTTGAAATTGCGAAGGAGCATTATATTGATCACACGCCTCCTATAGATAAAACCGAAAAAGTTGGTTCCGTATTTTTTATGCCTAATATGTTACGTGATAAGGGAGCCGGCAGGCCTACCAAAAAAGACAGGCGCGATATGACTGATTTTAGAAGTGATGAAAAATGATTACTTTTGATAGTATCATATGATACTATCATTTAAATGAAACCACCTTACGAAATAACACATACTATATTAAAACAATTAGTTTCTATCTCTGAAAAAATAGGGGAGATTAATGCAACACATTTGCAAAAACCGCCTACCGAGCTAAGAAAGAAGAATAGAATCAAAACTATTCAATCTTCTTTAGAAATTGAAGGCAACACACTGTCTGTTGAACAAGTTACAGCGCTTTTAGAAAACAAAAGAATTGTTGCTCCAAAAAAAGACATTATTGAAGTTAAAAACGCAATTGCTGCTTATGATAAACTAAATGACCTAAATTTTAAAAGCTTTTCCTCTTTGTGCAAGGCTCATAAATTATTGATGTCGGGCTTAATTGAAAATCCCGGAAAACTAAGAACAAAATCTCTAGGAATTGCAAAGGGCTCAAAGCTTGCGCATATAGCTCCCCAGGGATCGATGGTCAAATCTTTACTAAATGAATTATTTCATTATTTAAAAAAAGATCCTGAATTGCTTTTGATTAAAAGTTGTGTGTTTCATTATGAGTTTGAATTTATTCATCCTTTTATGGATGGCAACGGACGAATGGGTAGATTATGGCAAACCCTTATTTTAAAAGAATTTTCTCACATATTTGAGTTTTTACCTATCGAATTAATTATAAAACAAAAACAGGATAAGTATTACAGGGCCCTTGGAGAATCCGATAAAAACGGCAAATCAACCGTTTTTATAGAATTTATGTTGGGTGTTATTAATCAATCTTTAGAAGTTGTATTAAAAACACAAAACAAAACATTAACTTGGGAAGACAGAATAATTTTATTTAAAGAAACAAAACCGAAAAGTACGTTTTTTTCTAGGCAAGATTATTTAAGAGCCTTTAAGGAAATTGCTTCCGCTACAGCAAGCAGAGATCTTAAACAAGCCTATAATGCAGGATTCATAAACAAAACAGGTGACAAAAATACCACACTATACGGCTTTATATAACTACTGAATATAACTCAGCTTTAACATATTGGTTCTGCCTTTTTCCTTCATCGGCATACTTGCCAAATTAATTACAAGGTCATCTGCTTTTACAAAACCCCCCGCTTTTACAAAATCTTTTAAATCCGTGATCGTTTGATCGGTGCTTTCGTATTTATCATAATAAAAACCGCGTACCCCCCAAACAAGGCTTAATGCGTTTAATAAAGACTCATTATCCGTAAAAATAAATATATTAGCCTTAGGCCTGTGGCTGCTTAATTTAAACGCCGTGTAGCCTGAATTAGTAATAGATATAATTGCTTTTACGTTGGCTTGCTTGCTCATAACGCTGGCGTTGTAGCAGATACTGTCTGTAACATAGGTTACCGTTTTTAATTCCGGCTCATGCTCCTTATAATAAATGGAACCGTTATTTTCTATTTGTGTAATGATACGGCGCATATATTCAATTACCTTTACAGGGTAGCGCCCTACCGATGTTTCTGCACTTAACATAACCGCATCCGCGCCATCCAATACAGCGTTGGCAACATCATTAACCTCAGCACGTGTGGGAGTATACGCCGTAATCATACTTTCCATCATTTGCGTTGCAATAATAACGGGTTTTGACGCTAAAATACATTTGTTAACGATCATTTTTTGTAATAACGGCACTTCTTCCATCGGCATTTCAACGCCTAAGTCGCCTCGCGCCACCATTACACCATCCGTTACTTCAATAATCTTATCAATTTCTTTAATGGCTTCAGGCTTTTCAATTTTTGCAATAACACGTGCTTTTTTCTTTTTAGAACGGATAATTTCTTTCAGCTCAACAATGTCCGTCACACTGCGCACGAAAGACAGGCCGATCCATTCAAAATTATTTTCCAAAGCAAAATCCAAATCACGCAAATCTTTTAGCGTTAAGCACGGTAAGGAAATTTTTGTATTAGGTAAGTTCACACCTTTTTTAGAAGATAAGATACCGCCGGCAATAATGCTTGCCACCACTTCATCCTTTTTATTGGTTGTTAATACTTTTAAGGTAATTTTTCCATCGTCAATTAACACTAACTCCCCAACCTTTACATCTTGCGGGAATTGAGGATAGGTAATGTATATTTTTTCGGCCGTGCCTTCGCACTCCTTAGTAGTAATTGTAATTTCGTTGCCGTTAATTAAATCAACGGAGTTATCTTTTACTTTACCGATACGTAATTTAGGCCCTTGTAAGTCCCCCAAAATACCAACGTGGCGGTTTAATTTTTTATTAAGGGTCCTTATATTGTCAATAACATGTTTAATGGGCTCATAGTCGCCATGAGAAAAATTGATGCGACAAATATCCAGTCCCGTTAAAAACATTTCTTCTAAAACAGCAATGTTTTCGGTAGACGGGCCCATTGTGGCAACAATTTTTGTTTTGTTATAATTAAAGTCCATATCTAAAATTTAGTAGCACGAATGTAGCAATTTAAGGCCAAAAAGCGGCATTATTAATACATTATCAAATTTTAGTATTTTTGCGCACTATTGTAACGCCTATGCCAAGTAAACTCGAAAAATTTGCCGACCTGAATACATTTTCCAACAGCTTTGATCTCTTCTTTGACCAGCTTCCCCAAGGCTTATTACTAAAAGGAAAATGGCACGAGGAAGTATTTAAAAACGAAAACCCTATTGTGGTTGAATTGGGCTGCGGGCGCGGTGAATATACTATCGGCCTGGCCGAAAACAATGCGGCTAAAAATTTTATAGGGGTTGATATTAAAGGCAATCGTATTTGGACAGGCGCTAAGCATGCTTTAGATCATAACCTGAATAACGTTGCTTTTTTACGCACCCGTATTGATTTTATAGAATACTGTTTCAGCCCAAATGAAGTGTCAGAAATATGGATCACTTTTCCTGATCCCCAGCCTCAAAAAACAAGAGAACGTAAACGCTTAACCAACCCTGATTTCTTTTTAAACCGTTATAGAACTATTTTGAAACCGGGCGGCTTGGTTCATTTAAAGACTGATAACACAGGCTTTTATGAATATACCATGGAAGTGATCAAAGAAAAAAATTTACATTTGATATTTGCCACAGACGATTTGTATAACAATTGCCCTGAAGGCAGGGAAGAGCTAACACGCATTAAAACCTATTATGAAAAGCTGTTTACAGATAAAGGAGAGCGCATAAAATACTGTTGTTTTAAATTAGATTAATACCTTTACATCATGCTATCACTTTTTATTAATTGGAGTACGAGTCCTGAAATTTTTACCATACCCGGTATTGACTGGCCCGTGCGTTGGTACGGCTTAAGCTGGGCTGTTGCTTTTATCGGTTCTCATTTTTTTATGAACCGCGTTTACAGAACAGAGGGCAGAACAGATAAAGAACTTGATACATTAACACTTTACATTGTGCTGGGTACTATACTCGGCGCAAGGTTAGGGCATTGTTTATTTTATGGTTGGGATTATTATTCGGTACATCCTTTAGAAATACTAAAGATTTGGGAAGGCGGCTTGGCAAGCCATGGAGGCGCTATCGGTATATTAACCGGCATGTGGTTATATTGCCGGAAAACAAAAGAAAGCTGGCTCTGGTTGTTTGATCGTTTAGTGATTGTGGTTCCTTTAGCGAGTATGTGCATTCGTTTCGGCAACTTAATGAATTCTGAAATTGTAGGTAAAATAACGGATGTTCCCTGGGGTTTTAAGTTTCCACTTAACGATGAAGACCAATATAACTTTTTGCAAAAAGGAATACCTATCCCCGTAAGGCATCCAACACAATTATACGAAGCCCTGTTTTATCTTTTCCTGTTTATATTATTTTATTGGTTATGGAAAAACAAGCGTAACGATTTTGGTAAAGGCTTTATGTTCGGCTTATTTTGTATCCTGATGTTCAGTTTTCGTTTTTTAATGGAGTTTATGAAAGAGAACCAGGAAGCTTTTGAAAATGCCTTACCAATTAATATGGGACAGATATTAAGCATCCCTTTTATTATAGTTGGCATTATTATGGTCGTAAGATCTTTTAAATTAAAAAATGATTATAAACCTCAACACCATTAAACGATGAACTTACTCAATACATTTGATCCCTTAACAACTACACAAACGCTTAGCCGTTTAGATAAATTATCTAATACGACAAAACCCGTTTGGGGCAAAATGAATTCGGCACAGATGCTTGCTCACCTAAGCGTACCTTATGATATTGTGTACGGTAAAAAAGAATCAAACCCTTCTTTTTTTACGAAACTGATGCTAAAAATGTTTGTAAAAAAGATTGTTGTAGGAGAAAAACCATACGCTAAAAACTCACGCACTTCTCCCGATTTTATAGTAGCCGACGAACGGGATTTCGAAAAAGAAAAAGCGCGCCTGATAACTAATATTAAAGAAACCGAAGCAAAAGGAGGTTCTTATTTTGAAGGTAAAGACAGTGGTGCCTTTGGGCCTTTAACCACTAAGGAATGGAGCATTCAGTTTTACAAGCACCTTGACCATCACTTTTCGCAGTTCGGCGTTTAGCATAATTTTCGTTTTTCTGTATCAACCAAAAAGGCATGAACGATAAATTGTTTGGACCTTTTTACCAACCGGTTTTTATTTTTATTGCTTCACCGGTTTAGGGTATGTTGCTTTTTGTTTTGCAGCACTGTCACACTATAATACATCCGTTTACACCTAAGCCTGTTAAAGCATAAGAGGTGGTTGCCGCCGGAGTGGCTGTAACTATTTAGCCGGTTATCGTATACGTTAATTCAATGAAGCGGAAACACGCGGTTAAATATCTTCCAAATTTTTAAGACGTGATAGGAAAGGAGGGTGTGTCCCTGCAAAAAAGCAGGGTCGGGCTGTCACTTCAATTCCCGCATGAAACATGCGGGAGATTTCCGTTTGCATCCCTCACACGTGTAACGTTGAAGTTGATGTTTGGTCTTAATTTCTTTTATTACCATTCTTATCTAAATTGCCGGTTTGAACGTTTCTTTTTTAAGTAGAATAGCTTTGGTAACGAGTTGCAGCTCCAATTTGGCGGCTGTTTCAGGAGTTTCTGTTTCGTGTAAGGCTTCAAAAGCATTCACGCCGGCTAATAATAACTCGTTGCATTCATCTTGTGAAGTAGCATGCGCTAATACCACGTTACATACCACTTTATATTTTGCGGGAATTCCTTTCAGAGTGAACAGAGGCTTAACCTTTGCCTTTTTTGTTACAGCTTTGCCACCGGGCTTAGCAGCTTTTGCCGGTTTGCGTTTAGGAAGGGTTCGTTTAGTTACTTTTGTCGTGCGCATACCGTTCTCTTTTAATTTTTACGTTTAAACTTATACAAAATAACACATTATTTTGTGTATTCCGTTTGCCTTATTATTTACTGAAGCGCAAGAAACCGGGGGAGCTGATGTTTCGGCTTTAATACCGTATGGTTCTGACTACTGTTTATACAATCTGGTGTATACTCCCTTTACACCCACACAATCTTCTTTACAGCCTCAGAATAAGCGGACATGACCCTTACACACTTTAGCGGACAGTCTCTATGCCGGCTTACTCTTGCAGTAGTATGCCATACCGGTATGGTAGCATACGATACTTTTATACCGGCTTATCATACCCGTATTGTAGCATACCTTACTCGCAAAGTAGTATATGATACTCCTATTGTAGCATGTAATACTCTCAACCTAACTTACCATACGCTTATCCTAACATACCCTACTTTTATAGTTACGTATGATACTCTTATTGTAGCATACAACATTCGTATAGAAGTATACACCACTCATATAGTAATGTATCATACGCTTATCATAGCTTACCATGCTCGTATAATAACATACACTACTTGCATAGTAATGTATCATACCTACATAGTAGCATGCAATACTCTTATAGTAGCATATCATATCCGCATAGTACCTTAACTGCAGGCTATGCGTGTTGTTTGTTAAAGTCATGTTAAACTAAAGATTTATGTAACTATTTGCGAAATCCTACGTTTAGCCCTATATATTAATTCACCTTCAAAAAACGCAGCCTATACTTATACATCTACTTACATCCGTAGTATGCTATTGCATCCGTAAACACCAAAAAGTAGTGCCAAATTTGGTTCTGTTGAATCGCTTTTCTTTGGTAACACCTTCCCGGTATTGCGCAGTCGGTCAAATAAGAAGAAAAAACAGTAAGCGCTTTCAACACTTTAATTTCAATTAAATTTTTCGGTTATGAAAACTTTAAAAGTAGCGGTAAACGTGAGTACTCTCAACGTGCCGAATCTGTTGGACAGATCAAACATGTATCAGTTGAACATGAATAATAATATAACAACCTTCGCCAACTGTGTAGCACAGTTGGCTATAGTGTCGGCCGCCACCACCGACCTACACACCACTGCTAATACAGTAGCGGCCGCCGGGTTAAAAAAGAAAGATACCGTGCGGGATAAGAAAAAATACCTCGTACAACAACTTTTGGAGTTGGGCCACTTAGTAGAAGTAGCAGCCGACGGTGATGAAGCCATTGTGCATTTGGCCGGTATGGATGTTAAACATGTGGGAATAAGAAACTTCCCAAGTTTTGCGGCAAGCCAAGGCGAACAGGGGACCGTAATGCTTAAGGTAAAGGCAGTTGCCAAAACCCTTTACAAATGGTTGTACAGCACCGATAACGCTACATGGCAAGACGGCGGTACCAGCGACGTCAGCAAAACAAGCATTGCTAACTTAACAGCAGGTGCGTATTGGTTCAAAGTACTGTTTATAGACGGCAAAGGCGGCCACGAAAGTAATGTGATCAGCTTTGCAGTAAACTAAAATAGTTTGCCGGGAGTTTAACGGGAGATCGGTGGCTGAATTAATTACTAAGGCACTGAAACCTAAAATGATCATTCAAATTGAGTGGTCATTTTTGTTTTTTCCTTTTAATGAATCTAATTCTTTAGATAGGAATTGCATATCCTAATTTAGTTTTAATTAGATTATATATTTGCATATGAGTTGAATGAAAGATTGTGTTATTAGCACATCCTGTATTCAATAATGTTCTTACATTAGGTCTTTGGGTTATATCATATAGACCTGCAACGTAATCCTGTTCCGATGATTGCGAACAACTAAATAGTTTATCATCTTTTGCTTTGTCTCTTGCCATAATATTAATTTAGTTTTAATTTATTTACTTCAAATATAAATTATTAGAATAACAAAAGAAGGGCGGTATACCGCCCTTCTTTTGTGAAATGTATTAAGTAGATTTATCGCTTTCTACGCCCCTAGAATTATTAATTAAGAAAACATGGAACCAAATCATTCAAATCAGTTGGATGCTGCTGTAAAATATACAGGTACAGCAATTACAAACTTTTTTGACAGTATAGATAAAGTTGATAGATATTTATACGGAAGTAAAATGCAATACTTTAGTTGGGGTATTGTTTCTGTATTAATCTTAGCGCCGATACTTGATTGGTTTTTGGAAGTACCGCATGATAGATTAACCTATCTTTCTACTCTATTATTTTTAGCTTTTGTAATTACCGTTAGTCTCGCATGGATAAGCGCGTGGCGTGATGACGAAGGCAACTGGACATGGAAGCGTGCGAAATCTCGTCTCGCTACGTATTATGCAACTATTAAGGATACAGCGATAGAGACAAGAACAAACTCATCTGATGAATTGCTTTACAGAATCGGAAAATTTGCAATGATGATCGCCCTTGTTTGGAAGGCATTTCAAAACCTTTCTGTGTTTTTAAGAAAACCTCTTGAACACTTTACGGGTCATGATCGTCATGGAATGCGTCATTTCGAGCGTACAGCAAACACATATTATTGGGTAATACTTTTAATAGGGATAGGTATAATTATATATTTATACAAAAAGAATCCGCAAATTCTAAATCGCATTAAAAATGAGTTGCGTCAATTGTTCGGCAATCAATCAGGTATAGGTGAAAAATACCACAACGAAGTTGCCAGAATAGATAATTCAAGTCATATTGATTTAGTTTTAAATACACAACAAAAAGACCATGTACAATTAATAGTCACGCAGAACAAATCACTTTTATTTAATGATTTTATAGTTGCTATGGAAAGGTGGAAACCTGTAAACTGTCATTATGAGTATGAGTTTCAGGATAAGCTTTTCGCTCATCTCAGAAAGTCAATGCCCGAAGCAGTCATAGAAATGGAAAAGCCAATTGGTGAGAAATCACTCGGGAATAGAGGTCGTGCAGATATTGTTATTAATGATACTATACTTATTGAAATGAAGCGTGATACAAGTGCGAGTGCCATACAACGAGCTAAAGGACAAATTATGCAGTATTCACACATATGGAAGGATAAAGGCCCTGTGATACTTTTGCTTTGTAACTATGAGTATAGTCATGCTAAATTAAGCTATACGCCAACAATGCAAGATTTGATGAAATTGGAAAGATCAGCCTTAACGCTTGTGGCTAATTAATTAAAATCATGATAACCTTATTATAATGCCAATGTATAATTAAGAGATTATACAGGAATAAAGCGACTTATTAAAATACCTAAAAATTAATATGTAGAAAATGATTCAAAAAATTGATATAGATAAGTTTGGCATTTTTAAAGATTATAAGTGGCGAAATAGCATCGGAAATAATCCTGAGGATATCTTTAAAAGGGTAAATATTGTTTATGGTAGAAACTATTCTGGAAAGACAACACTTTCAAGAATAATGAAATGTATAGAAACAAAGACACTTCAGTTCAATGCTCTAGTTGAGAGCTTGAATTAAAAGATTTCAATCTAGTTGCTTACTAAACCTTCCCAAAAACTGCAAGCCTCTTGAAAAAGCATACTTATAAAAGTCAATGGCTTTTTCGGCGCCGCTATTCATGTAAATTTTTTGCCGTTGTTTTTCTACGGCACGTTTGGTTATGTGAACTTCTTCGGCAATGTCGTCATTCGTTAAACCTTCAAACACCAACTGCATAATTTCTTTTTGCCTTGCCGTAAACCTTTCTTTGTTAGGAGGCTTTTCATAAATAAAAGTTTCACCGTTATGTACGCGCGTGATGGCATCAACTAACAGTTCGGGCTCAACGGCTTCTTTAGGGATGTAGCCTTTGGCACCGCGCTGAATATAATCTTCCACTAACAGGCTTTCAAAATAAAAACTAAGGATGATCACCTTTACATCCGGGAAGTTTTTATTAATTGCGTCAAAGGTTATGTTACCATTCATGACCGGCATTTCCAAATCAAGCAGTACGACATCGGGTTGTGTTTTTGATAGAAGAGTGAGAAGCTCTTTCCCGTTACCGGCTTCACCGATGATGGATACAGAAAAACATTCTAACGCTTCTTTCAGCGCTGTTCTATACATTGCTTTATCATCCGCTAAAATCAGCTTAATGTTATTTTCCATAAGTTTTGTCTTAGGGAAAAAAGGACTAAGGAGGAGAATAGTCCCTAAGAATAATTAAATGTATGAAAAAAAGGGAAGGCTTACAAGCCTAGTCTGATTTTAAAATAATGCAAACTAACAGCTATCCTTATCCACATTAAAACACCGGCAATATCCTATGGATCAACTGCTGCACATCACCCGATTTTATAATAGCGGACGAACGCGATTTTGAAAAGGAAAAAGCGCGCCTGATCACTAACATTAAAGAAACCGAAGCAAAAGGAGGTTCTTATTTTGAAGGAAAAGACAGTGACGCCTTTGGCCCGTTAATTGCAAAGGAATGGAGCATTCAGTTCTACAAGCACCTTAACCATTACTTTACGCAGTTCGGCGTTTAAGTTTCGTTCTTCTATTTTTATTAGTATTACAGATGTAAAAAAATCTGTGTATATTTGTATTGCATTAAATCAATTACATCTTCCGAATAAAATCTTCTCACTAATTCGGTACAATTAAACTCACACTATTCCTTGTTTAAAACTCCATGTTAGTTTAAAACTAATTCACAAGTCAACACCTTTTAATTAATTATATTTACATATAGCACATAGGTGCTAACATACCATTATGGCAAAATCCAAAAAAAAACAACCAAAACGCTACTTATTTGAAGAAGTATTATCGTTTTTAAAACATAACTCCGAAAAATCTTTCAATTACAAACAATTGGGCTCAGCCATGGAAATTGAGAGTGAAGGCGACCGCTTTTCATTACTCGAAACCCTCGAAGAGCTCAAACACCAAGGTTTTGTAACCGAAACCGAAGTAGGAAAATACAGAGCAAAAGAAACAAAAGCATACCAAACCGGCACTATTGATTTTACAACACAGGGAACTGCCTACGTCGTGATATCTGCCGAAGAACCCGATGTGTTTATCCCGTTTCGTAAAAGCAGGGACGCCATGCATGGCGACCTCGTTAAGGTAAATGTATTTCCAAGCAGGGGTAAAGGAAAGCCCGAAGGTGAAGTCATAGAGGTGATTAAACGAAACAAAACAAAATTTGTAGGCACCATACAAATCAACCCTAAATTTGCTTTTGTAGTTCCTGATTTCGGAAAATTGCACGTCGATTTTTTTGTTCCTTTAAGCGACCTTAATGGCGCAGAAAACGGACAAAAAGTGTTGGTGGAAATGACTGAATGGAGGAAAGGCTCTGATAATCCCAACGCTAAAGTAGTAGAGGTATTTGGGAACCCGGGCGAGCATGAAACTGAAATTCACGCTATTATGGCTGAGTACGGCTTGCCTATGGAGTTTGCTCCTGAAGTAGAAGCGGCCGCCAAAAAACTGGATACACAAATTAAACCCGAGGAAATTGCCAAGCGCCGCGATTTTAGAGGGATTACGACCTTTACCATTGATCCTGCGGATGCAAAAGATTTTGATGATGCCTTGTCCTTACAGAAACTGGAAAACGGTAATTGGGAAGTAGGGGTGCATATTGCAGACGTAACACATTATTTAAAACCGCACACTATTTTAGATGATGAGGCCGTAAGCCGCGCTACATCAGTATACTTGGTAGACCGTTGTGTGCCGATGTTGCCGGAAGTGCTAAGTAATTACGCTTGTTCGCTTCGCCCGCACGAAGAAAAATATTGTTTCAGCGCGGTGTTCGAATTAGATGATAACGCGCAAATTCAAAATCAATGGTTTGGTAAAACGGTTATTTACAGCGACCATCGTTTTTCTTATGAGGAGGTACAAACCATTATTGAAACAGAAGACGGCCCTTATAAAGACGAGATCTTAACTCTGGACCGTTTAGCGAAAATACTTCGCGCGGAACGTACCGCTAAGGGATCTATCTTTTTTGATAAGGCGGAGGTGAAGTTTAATTTAGATGAACACGGCGCTCCTATCGGCGTTTTCTTTAAAACACAAAAAGATGCTCATAAGCTCATTGAAGATTTTATGTTACTGGCTAACCGTAAGGTAGCTGAGTTTTTAGGAAAGCCTAAACATGAAGAGAATCAGGAAAAACAATCACGCAAAAATAATGACGATGCCAAGGCAGATGCCGTAGTGTACCGCGTGCATGATGTACCGAAGGATGAAAAGCTATTAGACCTTAATAATTTTGTAGCGCGTTTTGGGTACTCTGTGGCTATTGGTAACAGGCAAAAAACAGCGCAATCCATTAATAAATTATTGCACGATGTAAAAGATAAAAAAGAACAAAGTATGATTGAGCTGCTAACGGTTCGAAGCATGCCTAAAGCTGTTTATACCACAAAAAACACCGGCCACTATGGTTTAGGGTTTGATTACTATACGCACTTTACATCGCCTATTCGCCGTTACCCCGATGTAATGGTGCACCGTTTATTAGAAGCTAAATTAAATCATACCCATTATTTAAAAGCAGATGAGTTGGAAAACTTGGCAAAACACTCTTCCGAAATGGAGAAGCTGGCGGCCGATGCGGAACGCGCATCTGTTAAGTATAAACAAGTAGAGTTTTTAGGAGATAAGATCGGGCAAATCTTTAAAGGCATTATAAGCGGTGTAACCGAATGGGGCATTTTTGTGGAAATCGTTGAAAACAAATGTGAGGGCATGATCCGGACACGGGATATGAAAGACGATCAATACGTGTTTGATGAAGAGAATTACCGCATGGTAGGCCGCCGTACAGGTCGTATTTATTCTTTAGGCGATAGTGTAATGATTAAAGTTAAACGTGCCGACCTGGTAAAAAAACAACTTGATTTTGAGTTTATTAATCAAGTTGAAACTAAACAGGAGGATATAAGAAACCCTAAACGGTACAAAAAAAGGAAATAACCCTTTTATTTTTAATAAGAAAAGCCTTTATGTATTAATACATAAAGGCTTTTTAAGTTTTTAAAGAATATTATATATTTATAATAATTCCTTTTTGTATGATTGGTTGATTCATGTAAATAGTATTTATAGTAAATTTCATTATATAAAACATAAACCGTAAGGGGGCCGGCCCCCTAATTTAAAAATGTTGGCTTTTACGTTTATTTAATATATCTTGGTGTTAAAAATGGGGCGTTTTTTACTTTTCTTCCTTTTTATCTCACTCTGTGCAAAAGCCCAGTATACCAAAGAGGTCAACCAATTAATTAACCGTGTCAGAGAAGTTTCTTATACCGATTCAGTAAGCTTGTTTAAAGCCGGGCAACAGGCCGTGGATGTTGCAAAAAAAACAAAACAAGAGGCGGCTATTGCCGATGTTTACCTTTATTACGGTAATTATTTTTATTATATCCGAAATATGGATAGGGCAAAAATTTACTTTAATCGAGCCAATAAACAAGCGCGAGCCTCAAATAATCCGCATATACAGGTTCTTAGTAATGTAAGGCTCATTTTTATGGACTATGAAACGGGTATGAACGACGATGCCGAAGAAGAGTTGAATCAATTGCTGAAGGAGGTGAAAAAGAAACGCGATCATGAAAACACGGTAGAGGTTATTAATATGCTGGGAATACTTAAGGAACAGCAAAATCAACCACGGGAAGCCGCCAAGCTCTATATTGAAGGGCTTGAGTTTGCCGAATCGCACGACCTTGGCAGATATATTTCCGTATTCAGGAATAATCTTGGTCTTATTAAACTCAACACGGATCAAATTGACGATGCACTTATTGACTTTGAAAAAGGATTACAGTTTGCAAAAAAAGTCAATGATAAAAGCCTTATAAACCACATACAAATAAATATGTCGGTAGTTTATATTTTAAAAGACAGCATTAAAGACGCCCTTAAATCTTTTAATGAAGTAATTAATTATGCAAGGATAAATAACCACCCTCGCGAATTGGCCAGCGCTTTTGTAAACATCGGTTCTGCCTTTAACGGCACTAACCGTTCTACAATGGCATTGTCTTACATGGATTCTGCCATTAACGTATTGCAACACCATAAAATGTATGCTGAGTTAACTAAAGCATATTTGGGAAAAACAGATGTATTGCTTCGTTTAAAAAAATCCGTTGAAGCAAGGGCTTCCCTGTCAGAAGCCTTTAAATTGACAGATATCACCAAAAATCCTGATGACAAATCATCGTGCTTTATGATGCTTTACGAGATTGAGAAAATAGGAAAAAATTATAAAAATGCTTTAGAAAATTATTTAAAATACAGGGACCTGAAAGATAGTACGACCAAAATTTTTAACGGTAAAATAGTACAGGGATTGCAGTTAAAATATAATGTACAAAAAAAGGAGATAGAGCTTGAAAAAGAGAAATCAAAATCGCTTGTTCTTGAAAAAAAGAACCGGGAGGAACAATTTATAAAATGGCTTACCATAGGCATTTCGGCTATAGCTATTATATTAATTATTGGCTTGGTAACCTTTTTATATTCTGCCAAACTGCGGGAAAAACAAGAATCTTTCAGCCGGCAATTAATTGAAAAAATTGAAGAGGACAGGGCCAGGATTTCTATGGACCTGCATGATGATATCGGGCAATCCCTATCTATGCTTAAATCAAAAATTACATCGGGTAAAATAGAGCATGACCGGGAAGAAAAAATTTTAGAGTCTGAACTGTCGCGTGTTATTGAACAAACCCGTGAAATCTCCAGGAGCCTCTACCCCTCTTATCTCGAAAAGATAGGATTAGTGAGATCCGTAGCCAGCCTTTCTGAAAGTATACAATCATCAACCGGTATTGAATGCAGCTACGATATTACAGATAAAGTAGAAGAATTGCCCTTAAATATAAAGACGCATCTATACCGTATTCTGCAGGAATGCACCAATAATACGATCAAGCATTCAGGAGCTACGGCTTTAAAGATTTCTGTCTCCGAAAAAAACAATGAGTTTATTTTAGTTTACAGGGATAATGGGCGCGGTATTGGCAATAAACAGGATAAGGGCCTTGGAATTCTTTCTATGAAAGAGCGTGTAAAAATAATTAACGGCACCGTGCATATTGAAGACAAGCAGTCAAAAAGCTTTATGTTGACTTTAAAATTTAAATCATAAATAATATTCTATTAACGTATTTAAAATATAAATGAAAAGTATAAGTACTCTTTTAATTGCCGATGATCATCCCATATTTAGAATGGGATTAAAAGATATTTTACATAATGCCTTCCCCAAAGCTAAAATTTATGAGTGCCATAATGGCGTAGAGGCATTTGACGGTATTTTAAAATATGAACCCGAAGTTTCTATATTAGATATTAATATGCCTGAAATTAATGGCTTAGACGTATGCAAGCAGGTATTAAAACAAAGGCCACAAGCTAAAATTATTATTTTAACCATGTACAGCGAAAAAGAAATGATAAAAAATGCCATGCTCTCAGGCGCTTTAGGATATATTTTAAAAGACAATGCTGTTGATGAAATTACGGAATGTATACAAACTGTATTTGCCGGGCAAAAGTATATGGGTATAGCCATGCAACCACACCATAAAGAATTAAGCGTTGAGGATAAGAAAAAGAAAAAATTAATTGACGGATTAAAAACACTTAGCCATGCCGAGCTTAAAACCTTAAAGCTGGTAAGTCAAAACAAAACATCAAAAGAAATTTCTGAACTGCTTTTCCTTTCAGAGAAGACCATTGAAAATTACAGGTCGCGTATTTGCCAAAAGCTTGACTTACCTCCGCGCAACAACAGCTTGGTAATTTGGATAAACGAAAACAAAGAATTGCTTTCGTACATTAGCGAGTTTTAAAATACTATTTTATATTACTAAAAAAGTGCCCTGAACAATAAGAATAGCCCACAGGATAACGCTATAGTAACAGGTAATGTTAATACCCATGCCAAGGCAATATTTTTAATGGTTTGAGGCTGAAGGTTTTTTAGTCCCTTTTTAGCCACCATGCTTCCCGCGATACCCGATGATAATACGTGGGTAGTACTTACGGGCAGGCTCCATGCAGAAGCCATACCGATCGTTGCCGCCGCAACTAATTCGGCGCTTGCCCCCTGCGCATAGCTCATGTGTTGTTTCCCTATTTTTTCGCCTATTGTTTTTACAATACGCTTCCAACCTATCATGGTTCCTAAACCTAATGAAATTGATATTAACAACACTACCCATAACGGCGCGTAGTCCGTTATTTTTTTTGAATTTTTAATGATGGATTTAAGGTGTGTTTTTTCCTTTGTACTTAAGGATGAGTTTTCTCCAAGCCCAACCTTTTCGGCAGTTTTAGTTATTTGTAATATATCTTTACGAACCTCAAATCGTTGTTTTTGTTCTATTTCCTCTACGGTTGTTTTAGTTCCTAATGCTTCCAATAAGGCAATGCTTTTTAATTTTGCTTTGCCAATATCCGACCTCTCTTTTTCTCCTAATTTTAAAGTATCCATTTTGTAAACTAATTCAGTTATGTGTTTAATGTCCTGTGTTGTATCAGGCAAAAACTGATCTGCTTTTATGGCAAAGTAACCCGGTGCTAAAATAATCAGGATCAACATCACCAAACCAATTCCTTTTTGCCCGTCATTATTTCCGTGAAAAAAGCTTACCAACGTGCAGGTGCATATTAAAATAACACGGATCCAAACAGGCGGGGTTTTTCCGGGAATAGGCTCTTTATAAATAATATCGTTTTTGATAAATCGCTTAAATAAAAACATGACAACAATAGATAAAGCAAAACCTATTATTGGCGATACCAGCAGAGATAATCCTATATCCTCGGCTTTACTCCAGTTTACGGCATCTTGCCCGCTTATAAAATAAAAAGCCAAGCCTATTCCTAAAATAGAACCGATTAATGTATGCGAGCTTGAAGCCGGTAAACCAAACCACCAGGTTCCTAAATTCCATATAATAGCCGTTAGCAAAATAGCCAGTATAATGGCTACGCCATGCGAAATACTTGAATCAGTAAGCGCGTCTGATGGCAGCAGGTTCAGTATTCCCATAGCCACACCCAAACCCGAGCTTAATAAATAAACACTGAACAGTAAGCCTACAAAGTTCCAGATGCCGCTCCATACAACAGCCGTAGTGGGTTTTAAACTATTTGTATAGATTACCGTAGCAACGGCATTTGCAGTATCATGAAATCCGTTTACAAATTCGAAAGCGCAGGCAAGCAGTAAGCAAAGAATTAGTAACACTATAATGGATGTTGTCATATATCGATATTAAATTGCGGTAAAAGTAGCTTCTATTGTTTTTTCTGATGTTAAGCTAATGTTAAGTTAAGACTAAAACCGCCCAAGGGCTGCCGCTTATTATTCTTCTAACAAACGGTTAAACTGAAATTTATGTACTTATATCACGAACACGAATATTATACTTTATTATTAAGTAAATTTTATTATTTAAATGCTAAAAGTTACAGTGTTAATCTTATTATAACCCAATGTTACCAAATAGTAAGTAATAAGAAGAGCCATAAAGACTATAGTTTTTCAGCAATCTATTTTTTTTATTCTGTCCAGATGTCTGCCCCCTTCAAAAGTCTGCGTTAAAAAAACATCTACGCATTTCTTTGCTTCTGTAACTGTAATATATCTTGCCGGTAATACTAATATATTAGCATCGTTGTGTTGGCGCGCAAGGGTTGCAATTTCAGGGGTCCAACATAAGGCGGCCCTTATTCCTTTATGTTTATTGGCCGTCATATTAATGCCGTTGCCGCTCCCGCACATTAAAATACCAAATGTAGCTTCATTATTAACCACTGCGCTTGCAACTGCATGGCCGTAATCAGAATAATCGGCGCGTTCTAAGCTATAACACCCTTTATCAATCACCTCTGATTGCTTGCTTTTTAAATACGCAATCAGTTCTTCTTTTAATTCAAATCCTGCGTGATCGCTGCCAATAGCTAATTTCATGTTGTTAGGTTTAGGGTTGTAAAGATATATATCTTTCTTTTAATATATAATTTCTACGTCGCCTTCTATAGCAAAACTCTGACAAACTAAAATTCTTCCTTTCTTTATTTCATCGTCAGTAAGCACTTCATTATAAGCCATCCATACTTTTCCTTTAGTACAGGTTGCCGCACAACTCGAACACCTGCCCGCTTTACAGCTGTAAGGTAATTGTATCTTGTTTTCTATAGCCGAGTCAAGTATTGAGCTCGGATATTTGGTAGTCAGCGTATATACTTTTTTATCTATGGTTATGGTTGCCATGTGCACATCCGTATCAGGCGGCTTCGGAATAACCTTTCTTGGAATGGAACTATAGTTTTCTTTAATAATATGTTTTGCCGGAAAATTGCTTAACAATGTAATACCAACAGTTAACATATAATCAAAAGGGCCGCATATATAAAACATAACTTCCATTTTAGTAACTGTTAAGTACTCATCAATAAAATGAGTGAGTAACCAACTGCTTAAGCGGGTATTATACACACTTGTTTCGTTACTGAACAAAAATTTTATTTTAAACCGCCCGGCATATATTTGTTGAAACTTGTTCAGGTGCTCATAAAACACAGTATCTTCTTTACTTTTATTACTATATATTAAAACTATTTGGGTTGTTGTGTTTTTTAAAAGTGTTTTTATGAGTGCAAAACAAGGTGTAATACCGCTTCCCGCAGCAATAAAAAAATACTGTTTTATGTCTTCGGTATTTTCGGGTAAAATAAATTGTCCGCTGATCCCCGTACTTTCTAAAATATCACCTTTTTTAATATTAGCGGTTAAGCGTCGTGAAAACTCTCCATTATCCAATTTTTTAACCGTAATACTTAAGTTATTATCTATTCCCGGAACTGAGGATATGGAGTAGGACCTTCTTTTTTCGCCATACTCGGTATTAAATACTAAAGTAATAAACTGGCCCGGTTTATAAACCGGCTTCCAACCGTGTAAAGGCTTTAATACAAAGGTCTTGGCTTCCTTTGTTTCCTCAACTATTTGTGTAATCTTTAACTGTTTTATAATAGAATTCTGATACATCATGCAATTGTTACGTTATTGATTATTCAAAGCTTTGTTAACTAAAAGTAATGAACGTTAATTAACCTTAACAAAAAATAGAGTTGATATTGAGTACTTTATAACAGGTGTGAATTAACAAAAATAGTGTGTACAAATTAATTTACCGTTAATAAGTTTATGTAATTAATTACCCGGTTGTTAATAGCAAATTTACTTAGCATAGTATTACGTAATTCAAAATTAACTTTCAAAAACTACCGGGTGCTTTGTACAATTTTACACACACGTTACTTATACTAAACACTATAAAACTTACACACATTCCCTTATTTAAGAAAATTGTTCATTACTACGTATACCTCTTAAAACCAAATTATTATAAACAACCTTATCGTTTAATATTTGTTAATAGACTGTGATTAGTATTAAAACCTAGTAAACAAAAGCTTATTTTTACACAGTACTAACAGCTTATAATAATAGCAATTAATTTAATTTTTAAAATATTTTATTATTATATATTATGTATTTAGAAAAAGGATACCTCGAAAAGAAAATTGATCCGTCGCTTGATTTGTTCAAAGAGATTTCGCATCTTAAGAAAGAGAAGAACGCCATCATACTTGCTCACTACTATCAAGATGCTGATATTCAAGATATTGCAGACTATATTGGGGACAGTTTAGGACTCGCTCAACAGGCAAAAAAATCAACTGCCGACATTATTTTATTTGCCGGGGTTCATTTTATGGCAGAAACCGCTAAAATACTTAACCCAAAAACAAAAGTACTAATCCCTGATCTTAAAGCCGGTTGCTCTTTAGCCGATTCCTGTCCGCCAAATGAATTTTCTGCTTTTAAAGCCGCTCACCCCGATCATGTGGTGCTAACCTATGTAAACTGTACAGCAGAGATTAAAGCGCTCTCAGATGTCATTGTAACGTCTACAAACGCAGTTCAAATTGTAGAGTCGTTCCCTAAAGACCAAAAAATAATATTTGCGCCCGATAAAAATTTAGGAGCTTACATTAATAAAGTGACCGGCCGTAATATGGTATTATGGAACGGGGCGTGCATGGTGCATGAAATTTTTAGTTTAGAAAAATTAATTAAACTAAAAGCGCAGCATCCTAAAGCTATTGTTTTGGCACATCCCGAATGTGAAGCTGCTATATTGGAACATGCCCATTTTATAGGCAGTACAACGGCTTTATTAAATTATAGTAAAAAGTCCGAGGCACATGAATTTATTGTATTAACAGAAACAGGGATCATACACCAAATGCAAAAATCAAGTCCGGGCAAAACATTTATACCTGCCCCGCCAAACAACAGTTGTGCATGTAACGACTGCCCTTACATGAAATTAAATACCCTCGAAAAAATATATAATACATTAAAATATGAACAGCCGGAGCTTTTAATGACTGAAGCCTTAATTGTAAAGGCTAAAAAACCTATAATCCGTATGTTAGAATTATCGGCTCAATTTGGCCTATAAATTTTATGGTATGGATTATAAATTTTAAATTAGATGTTTAATAAATGTTTCGTGGTCTCAATAAAACATAATCCTTCTTATAATAAAATTAGATTTTTTTTATTCTATTTTTTATCTGTTTTATCTTTTTCGCTGTTTTCACAAACGGTGAATCAAAACGGTTATAATGTATTTTATTATGATAATGGCGCTAAATCGTCGGAAGGAACTATGCATGACGGTAAACCCGATGCATACTGGAAAAATTATTATAAGAATGGGATAATAAAAATTGAAGGGAACCGTAAAAATTTTCAATTGGACAGTATATGGAAATTCTATTCTGAGAGAGGTAAAATTACTAAATCAGTTACTTATGCGGAAGGAAAAAAGAACGGTTACACACTTAATTATGATACTAATCAAAGGGTTATAACCAAAGAGCCTTTTGTAAACGATATTAAGCAGGGAAATATGTATGCCTATTACCCTTCAGGTAAAACCAAACAGCTTATACCTTACGTAAAAGGTAAACCGGATGGCATTGCCTACGAGTACGCGGAAGATTCAACGATCATTTCTATTATTAAATACCAAGGAGGAATACTCGCAAATGTTGAAAGAATAAATCGTAAAGATGAAAACGGGAAAAAGCAGGGCGTATGGAAAACGTATTACGATGGGGGGATATTAAAAGATGAAAAAAAATATAAAGATGATTTAGTTGACGGGTATACAAAATCATACGATAAAAAAGGAAATTTAACCAATACCGAAAAATTTAATAATGGTAAACAAATTAAAAATGCGCCTGAATTAGCAAAGCTTGATGTTTATAAAGAGTACTATGAAGACGGTACTTTAAAATATGAAGGCGGTTATATTAACGGCATGCCTGTAGGCACACATTACCATTATAAATTAAAATATATATGCGATTCATTACCTGTTGCGCGCGACGATACAAGTGATGTAATGATTAAAATTCAAGTATGTCGTAACAGGCCTGTTCCCGATTCGGCTATTGTATTTAATGAAGGAGTTAAAACAGATTATGGCGCGGTTGACAGTTTAAGGAATCGTATCGGTTTATGGTATGAATACCACAATACCGGTGAATTTAGAGGCAAGGGCTTATACCTGAACGACAAACGTATCGGTGATTGGGTATTTTATTATCCGAACGGACAAATAGAGCAAAAAGGAAAATATGATAAAAAAGGGAAGGCACAGGGCGATTGGAAATGGTATTATGAAAACGGAACTTTAATGCGGGAAGAAACCTATTTAAATAATCTGCGCGATGGTACCATGACGGAATATACGGAAGACGGTAAAGTATTAACAAAAGGTGAATACGTAGAAGATATGCAGGAAGGTATATGGGTTTATGAAACACCCGAATATAAAGAAATAGGAAAATATGTAGATGATAAACCGGATAGTTTATGGAAACGTTACTACATGCCTAAAGAAAAATTAAGGTATGAGGGTCGTTTTTTAAATGGTGATGAAGATGGCGTTCACCTCTGGTTTTATCCTAACGGGAAAAAAATGATTCAAGGATCATACACCGGCGGAATGAAACAAAATGACTGGAGATTTTATGATGAAGGCGGCTATAATTACCTGACCATATTTTATGAAAATGATATAGAAGTTAAGTTTCAGGGAACAAAAATAGTACCTACTTATGAAGAAAGCATCAGGGATTACTCATCTATCACTTCAAAAAAACCGGACAAAACGATTTTAGACAAAGAGCAAAAACAAAATGAAAAGCAAGATAAAGAATAATAAATATTCGGTTCCTGCTACTTCTGAGCCTAATTCTAATCATAGTAATGACACTTTAATAATTTCCGTTTTACAAAATTTACCGGTTGGCGTTATCATTTTTTCTACCGATAAAATCCTTTTCATAAACAAAAAAGCCCTTAAAATTTTTAAAGGCAATAAAAGTTTAGAGAGAAATATTAATGATTATTCACTCTTTGATTTTATATTACCTCAATACCACAAACGAACAAGGGCCTATAATAAAAAAATTTTAGCCGGAGAAGAGTTTAATTCTGTCGAATTACAAATTAAAAATGCCAAACAGGAAATAACGGATATTGAAGTAAAATCAAACGCGATAGTTTTTAATGGTAAAAACGCGATACAAGCTATTATTACGGATGTATCTGAGCGCGTACGGTCTCGTAACCAACTTACAGAAATTGAAAACGACCTGCAAGTCATTTTAAAAGGGATTGATGAGGTTGTTTACTATATAGATTTTAGAGAAGAGAGAAAACTAAAATTTATATCGCATAAAGTACATGATACATTTGGTGTAAAACCCGAAATATTCAGCAAAAAATACATTACCGGCAGCTCAAGTATTTTAAAGCACATTCACCCTGATGATCTTGATTTTGTAATTAAGAGTGCGGAAAAACTAAAGAAAGAAAAAAAGCCTCAAACATTTATTTACAGGTTTAAAAATTTTAAGACAGGAAATTATTTGTGGCTCCAGGAACGCATAATTCCACAATTTGATGAACATAAAAACTACATAGGCAACCTTGGTATTACCAGAGATATTACAACCGATGTTATAAAAGAGCAGCATTTACAACAAAACGAAAAAACATTTAAGCATTTGTCACAAAATGCCTCTGACATTATTTATTTATACGATTTTAAACCTAAGGGCACTTATACCTATGTAAGCGATTCAGTAAAAAAGATACTGGGTTATACTCCTGAAGATTTTTATAATGATCCATTATTTGGTAATAAGATTATTTTAAATGATGATAAGCAGATTATTAAAAATTCCAACATTGTTATTACCGAAAAAAGAAATGTAAAAAAGACCCTTGATAAATCTGTTTTCAGGTATTTGAAAAAAGATGGTAATATTGCCTGGTTGGAAACCCGTTATTCGCATTTAAAAGACAAACAAGGCAATATTGTTACATTAATAGGTATAAGCAGGGATGTAACAAAAGAAAGGCAGGAAGAGCTTTTAAGAAAAGAAACAGAAGAAAAGTTTAAATTGATCGCGGAAAACGCGAATGACATCATTTATTTTTTTACGTACCACCCCGAACCAAAATATATTTATGTAAGCCCGTCCATAAAAAAAATACTAGGGTACAGCGCTAACGAGTTTTATAAAAATTCAAGCCTGGCACAGTCCATTGTTCCTGATAAAAAAACCTACCTGGCTTTTGAAGATACTATATCGGAAAAACAAAAGAATAATAGCCTTGAATTTACTACAGGAGTTTTTCAGTATAAAACAAAAGCAGGCAAAGTCATTTGGCTGGAAGATAACTATTCACCTATTTTTGACAATGAAGGAAAAATAAAATTTATTCTGGGTGTCAGCCGGGATGTAACCATCGAAAAGAACTATCGAAAAGAGCTGGAACAAAAATGGATCAATTATCAGAATCTATTGGAAACTTCACCAATCGGTATATTGATACACGATCAACATGTATGTTTATATTGTAATAAAACAGCTTTAACTATTTTAGAAGAAGACGATATTAGCAAAATTATAGGCACACCTTTATTCGATTATTTTTCCGAAGGCCAAAAAAATATAGCCTTGGAACGAATGGCCAGGGCCTTGAATGGTGAAGAACTGGAGGATTACGCCTATAAAATTCGAACTGCTAAAAACAACCTGATCGATGTTGATTTAAAAACAGTTCCTTTTGTGTATAATGGTAAAAAGTGTATACAAACCATTATTTCAAACATATCTGATGTAAAAAAACTGGAAAAAGAAAGGCTCAGGGCCGAAATAGCGGAAGATTTAAACAAAGAATTAATAAAGGAAATTAACTATCGTAAAAAAATTCAGCAGGAGTTGGTTACGCAAACCACAAAATATGAAGCTATTTTTAATAACACATCGCATTTAATATGGTCAGTAAACACTAACTTAAAGATAACTTCCTTTAATAAAAATTATTATAATTATATAAAGAAAATATTCGATTTTAATTTACATGTCGGAGATGATATTGGAGATGTAAAAACAAAATCCAAACAAAACATTAACCTTGGTTTTTGGATAAATAAATACAATAAAGTATTTAATGACAAAAAAGATAATAGCGTAGAGTTTTTCGAGATCCAAAATACCGATGCCTTCGGAAAAATTCATCACCGCGAAATTTATCTGCACCCTATAAGGGATACGAAAGGAGAAATTACTGAAATTGCGGTAATCGGGCACGACGTAACAGACAGAAAAATAGTTGAACAAAAAATTTTAGATCAGGCCGCTAAACTCGAATCAATATTTGAAAGCTCTGCTCACTTAGTGTGGACCGTTGATACTGACTTTAACCTTACATCCTGCAACAACAATTTTATAGAAACATTTAATATTAATTATAAGGTTGAACCCGTTTTAAACAAACAGTTAGATAAAATAGTTCCGGTAGAATACAGAACGGAATATGAGAACTATTGGTATCCCTTATACAGAAAGGTTTTAGCGGGAAACTCTTTAAAGTTCGAAAGAAAACAAAACGATAAAAAAGGTAACGTAAACTATAAGGAAATATACCTTAACCCAATTCGCAATTCGCTTGGCGAAATTATTGAAATAGCATGCCTTGCCCATGATATTACCGAAAATAAGCAATTCGAAAAACAAATTGTTGAACAATCCGCTAAACTAAAAGCTATTTTTGAAAGTGGTGACCAATTAATGTGGACCATCAACATGGATAAAAAACTCACTTCATTTAATCAGAATTACGCTAAAGCCATTTTCGATTTATACGGTTATTATCCTGAGATCGGGAAAAGTATACGGAGTTCTAAAAGTGCCGAATATCATAATACGTGGGATTCAAGATATGAAGATGCCTTTGCCGGAAAACAGGTAGAATTTATTTCGGAAAGAACAAACAGGAACGGCGTTAAAATTATCAGGCAAATGATTCTGTACCCTATTAAAGATAATGACGGGAATGTGATAGAAATTTCAGGAATCGGCTTTGATATTACTGAAAATAAGAAAAATGAAGAACGGATCACCCAATCACTTAAAGAGAAAGAAGTTTTATTAAAAGAAGTGCATCACCGTGTAAAAAATAATATGCAGGTTATCTCCAGTATATTAAATCTTCAGTCTTCTTATGTTAAAGACGCATACGCGTTAAATTTATTAAAGGAGTGCCAAAATAGGATTAAATCAATGGCGTTTATTCATGAGAGTTTGTACCAGACCAAAAATTTTGAATCGGTTAATTTTTCAGAATACATTACTACCTTATCCAAAAACCTTGTACATACCTACTCGATCAATGCGAAAAAAATTAAACTTATTTTAACGCTCGATAAATTGTTCCTAAACCTTGATTCATCAATACCTTGCGGGCTTATTATCAACGAAATTATATCTAATTCATTAAAATATGCGTTTCCGGATAATAGAGATGGAATAATCTTCGTAACTTTGAAAGTTGATAATAACAACGTAAGAATCGAAGCCGGTGATAATGGTATAGGAATACCCGGCCATATTGATATAAAACATACAGAAACACTGGGCTTACAGCTCGTTGATACATTAGTGGAACAAATAAACGGCACATTAATTTTAGATAGAAGCAGAGGCACTAAGTTTATAATAGAATTTAAGAATTAATAATAATATGGAAAATAACATAAACGTTTACATTGTAGAAGACGAAAGTATTGTGGCAAAAGATATACAAAACAGTTTGAAAAAATTGGGCTATAATGTACTTGGAATTAGTAATAATGGTGCGGATGCTATTAAGAACATTGTTGATCTGGAACCCAATATTGTGTTAATGGATATTATGATTAAAGGGAATATGACCGGTATTGAAGTAGCCGAAACCATAAAAAAAGACTATAACATTCCTGTTATATTTTTAACGGCTTATGCCGACGAAAGTACTTTAGCTAAAGCAAAAATTACAGAACCTTACGGATATATTTTAAAACCATTTAAAGAAATTGATTTACACTCAACCATTGAAATGGCTATTTATAAGCATAAAAAAGATACAGAAGTTCAAAAAGAAAGGGATTTTCTTTATTCCTTAGTGGAGAATAAAGATGACGCCGCTAAAGATATTTTATTCGTAAAATCAAACAGCCGTCTCGTAAAAGTAAACCTGAAAGATATTTTTTACGTTGAGGCATTAAAAGATTATGTTGTACTCAATACTCAATACACCCGCTATACCATTCATTCAACAATGAAAGACATAGAGAAAAAATTAGACAACGGTGATTTTATCCGCGTACACCGTTCCTTTATTGCCCGTATAGATAAGATACAAACAATTGAAAATCAAACAGTTGTGTTAGAGGAAAACAAAAAAGTAATTCCAATCGGCGGCTCTTACCGAGATGATCTTTTGGCAAAATTAAATATGATTTAATTTTTTTGCGAACACCTTAATTTAACTATGAAAAATTTTTCTTCAGGATGTTATGTATCTGTTCGCAGTATAGCGGATTAATTTCGGGTCTTTAAATGCAATCTCAATACGATATTATAGTAGTTGGTGCCGGCCATGCAGGTTGTGAAGCAGCGGCAGCAGCAGCAAATTTGGGCTCCAAGGTTTTGTTGCTTACCATGAATATGCAAACGATTGCTCAAATGAGCTGTAACCCGGCTATGGGCGGCATAGCTAAAGGTCAAATAGTTCGTGAAATAGATGCCTTAGGAGGATACAGTGGAATCGTGTCCGACAAATCTGCTATTCAATTTCGTATGCTGAACCGTTCTAAAGGCCCTGCCATGTGGAGTCCTCGTACTCAGAATGATAGAATGTTATTTGCCTCAACATGGAGAGAAATGCTGGAACAAACACCCAATGTCGATTTTTGGCAAGACATGTGTAAGAACTTACTGATTTCAAAAGACGGTAAAAGAGTTGAAGGGGTTGTTACAGGAATGGGCCTTGAATTTAAGGCTAAAGCGATTGTATTAACAAATGGTACGTTTTTAAATGGGTTGATCCATATTGGAGAAAAGCAAATTGGCGGCGGTCGTAATGGCGAGTCTGCTTCTTACGGGATAACCGAACAATTAGTTAAATTAGGTTTTGAAAGCGGAAGAATGAAAACCGGTACTCCTCCGCGTATTGATGGAAGATCTCTTGATTACTCTAAAATGGAAGAGCAGGAAGGTGATGTAGCGATTGACAAATTCTCTTATCTTGATAATACTTCGCCATTTATTTCAAAAGATGTACAGTCTGGTAAAAAACAAATCCCTTGTCATATTACATATACAAATCAGGATGTTCATGATATACTTAGAACGGGGTTTGAAAAATCACCAATGTATTCCGGCCGTATTCAGGGTTTAGGGCCCAGATATTGTCCAAGCATAGAAGATAAAATTACACGGTTTTCAGAGCGGGATAGGCATCAATTATTTGTTGAACCGGAGGGCTGGAGTACGGTAGAAATTTATGTTAACGGTTTTTCCACTTCTTTACCTGAAGACATTCAGCAAAAGGCATTACGATTAATCCCGGGTTTTGAGAAAGCTAAAATGTTTCGCCCCGGCTACGCAATTGAGTACGATTACTTTCCGCCTACACAATTAAACCTTACCCTTGAAACCAAGTTAGTTGATAACTTATATTTTGCCGGGCAAATTAATGGTACTACAGGATATGAAGAGGCTGCTTGCCAGGGACAAATGGCAGGTATCAACGCTCATTTAAAAATTAATGAAGAAGATCCCTTAGTATTAAAACGTCATCAAGCATATATAGGGGTTTTAATTGATGATTTAGTTACTAAGGGCACCGATGAACCTTACCGTATGTTTACTTCCCGGTCTGAATACAGGTTGTTATTAAGGCAGGATAACGCAGATGTTCGTTTGACGCCCCTCTCCCATTCTATTGGTTTAGCAAGCCAGGAAAGATTGAATAAAGTTAATGATAAGATTAAAAATTACGAAAGCCTTATTAAATACTTTAAAAACAATAGTGCAGAGCCGGAAGAAATAAACCCGTATCTGGTAAACATAAACTCTTCGCCATTAACCCAGAAAGGAAGATATTTTAATGTATTGTCTCGCCCGGATGTTACCATTAAAGATTTAAGTAAGTATTGTAATGATATCAGTACGGTAACTTTAACAATGGATGCTGATACCATCATGCAAGCAGAAATCCTGATGAAGTATGAAGGATATATTGAAAGGGAAAAAGAAAACGCGGATAAAGTTGCCAAACTGGATGATTATAGAATAAAACCCGAATTTGATTATATGGGAGTGAATAGTTTATCTTTGGAGGCAAGAGATAAATTAACAAAATTGCGCCCCTCTACAATCGGCCAAGCTAGTCGTATTTCGGGAATAAACCCCGCAGACATCTCGGTGCTTTTAGTGCATTTGGGAAGATAGTTCCACGTGGAACGTTTGCTGTACAGAAATAGTTAAAATAATTATAATGTTAACCATAGAAAAGTGCTTAGTTTGTGACTCAAATCAATTTGAACCGTATTTAGTTTGTAAAGATTATACTGTCAGTAAAGAAGAGTTCAACATCGTGCTCTGCAAAAGCTGCGGCTTTAAATTTACAAATCCAAGACCCGACGACGCTACTATTGGAGACTATTATAAATCAGAACAATATATATCGCACACTAATACTAATAAAGGAATAGTTAATAGGCTTTATCATGCGGTAAGAATACACACACTTAAAAAGAAAATTAAACTGGTACAGTCTTATGTTTCACGTGGAACAATATTAGACTATGGATGTGGAACCGGAATGTTTCTTAAGGAATGTAAAAAGGAGGGATGGGAAACTTACGGAATGGAGCCGGATGATGATGCTAGAAAAATCGCATCTGCGGTCAATATCAATTTGTTTTCAGATAAGAAAAAAGTTAGCGAATACATTCCTGATATAAGGTTTAGTGCTATAACGCTTTGGCATGTTTTAGAACATGTAACAGACATGACGGAGACCCTACTATTTTTAAAAACCCGACTAAACAAAGAAGGCGTTTTAATTATTGCAGTTCCGAATCATATATCGTACGATGCTCAATATTATAAACAACATTGGGCGGCGTACGATGTCCCACGTCACTTACACCATTTTGAAAAGAAAAGCCTCAAACATCTATTAGAAAATAATGGCTTTGAACTCAAAGAAACATTACCAATGAAGTTTGACAGCTTTTATGTATCTATGCTTAGCGAAAAATATAAAACAGGCTCAGTAAATTTGATAAAAGCTTTTTTAATAGGATTAAAGTCTAATTTGAAAGCAAACAATAGCGATAATTTTTCCAGTACTATTTATGTTTTTATACATAAATAAATTCGGTGTTTAATAGTTGTTACTAATGTCCCTAATAGTATAAGACTCATATAATACCCTGAGGTTTCGGGGAATATTTGTTCCAACATAAATAGGTAAGTGCACCAATGCGCCAAATTGCACATTACAAAATAAGCACTAAAAATTATAAACAGAATATTGCAATTTTTTAATAGTAATTAAAAAATAATAGATTTTAAGTAAACCTTATTCAATAGAAAACATAAAATTGATTTTAGTCGCCGTCCTTAAAGTTATGTAAGTCTGGCCGATGGAATAGTTAGCTACTTCGTGAAGCCAAACCCTTATTGGCAATATTTCTGTAGAGAACACTATTTAGAGATATCGAACCAAATATCCAAGAGATCCGGTTCATTTTAGAACTCGTAAAGGCACACAAGACAGCGAGTATATTCTAAAACTTTGTACAAATTCACGAAAAAAAAGTTGCGTAAAAAGTTTAAATTTTGAGTAAAGCAATGCGGTTAAAACTCAGGCTTGATCGTCTCAAAAAGAAAAAGTATGCAGGGTTATGTCCTTAAGAAATTAAATGTTTTGGCTATAAATTAATCAAGTAATTAAAAGCCTTGATAAAATGAGGTTCTTTATAAAAGTTAATTACTTTTTGCTTTCGTTTTATGAGTAGAGCTTTTAGTTGTATACACTGTATGAAGTAATCGAGTGTTAAGTAATAATACAAGAAAAAGCATATTTTTCTACAAATTGAAAAATGAAGCTTTGCTGTTTGTTTTTACTCTTATTAATAATTCTAAAAGTAAGACGCTCTAGAGGTATAAATAGGTGTGATTTTACTGCACTAGGTCTTATACCAACAACTGTTTTTACCGTTATGTTTGGTTTCAGTATTTTAAAAATTTTTCAATATCCCGGTGGCTTCTGTAAAGTGTGTGCAAAGTAGATGTTTTCTAACTTAAGTTATTGGTTATGGTTTTGTGGTGGCGTTTTATTCTCATGATAAGCCACTACGTACAAATTTTTTCATAAATTTTGCTCTATTCTTTTTAATATGTGTTGAATAATTAAATGAACGGGAGTGTGTTAATTATAATATAATGTTTCTTGGAGCGGTTTAAGGAGAAAGTTTTAATACATAGAATTCTCAAAATTTACCTGACAAATTTTTTTACACAAGTATATATTCCAACAGCATTTTTACTAAATTCGACCCATAATATAAATCACATGGAATTCAGAATAGAAACAGACACAATGGGTGAGGTTAAAGTACCTGCCAACGTTTATTGGGGCGCACAAACAGAGCGGTCTCGTAACAATTTTAAAATAGGGCCTGAAGCAAGTATGCCAAAGGAAATTATATACGCATTCGCGTATTTGAAAAAAGCCGCTGCGTTGGCTAATTTCGAATTAGGTGTTTTATCTAAAGAAAAATGTGATTGGATTGGGAAAGTGTGCGATGAGATTTTATTGAAAAAATTAGACGATCAATTTCCTTTGGTTATTTGGCAAACAGGTTCGGGTACTCAAAGTAATATGAATGCGAATGAGGTAATTGCATATCGCGCACACGTTATAAATGGAGGTAAATTAACGGATGAACCAAAAATTTTACATCCTAATGATGATGTAAATAAATCTCAAAGCAGCAACGATACATACCCAACTGCCATGCACATTGCAGCGTATAAGCAAGTGGTTGAAATTACGATACCCGGAATGGAAAAAATGCGGGATTCATTGGCTAAAAAAGTAAAGGAATTTGATAAGATCATTAAAACAGGTCGTACTCACTTTATGGATGCAACTCCATTATCTCTTGGCCAAGAGTTTAGCGGCTATGTACAGCAGATAAATATGAGCATACGTGCTTTAAAAAATGCGTTAGAAGCTGTAAAAGAATTAGCATTAGGAGGAACCGCTGTTGGTACAGGTTTAAACACACCAAAAGGATATGACGTATTAGTTGCAAAAAAAATTGCAGAATTAACCGGATTGCCGTTTGTAACAGCTCCTAATAAGTTTGAAGCGCTTGCTGCCCATGATGCAATGGTGGAATTGAGCGGGGCATTAAAACGCAGTGCAGTATCTTTATTTAAAATAGCAAATGATATTCGTATGTTGTCTTCAGGGCCGCGTTGCGGAATAGGAGAAATTAGTATTCCTGATAATGAGCCGGGGTCTTCTATTATGCCGGGCAAAGTAAACCCTACACAACCCGAAGCATTAACCATGGTTTGTGCACAGGTTATAGGAAACGATGTGGCAGCAACTATTGGGGGCACTATGGGCCATTTTGAATTAAATGTTTTTAAACCTGTTATAGCTTCTAATGTATTACAGTCAGCTCGTTTAATTGGTGATGCTTGCGTCTCTTTTACTGAAAAATGCAGCGATGGCATACAAGCTAATTTACCGGAAATAAAAAAACACTTAGAAAATTCTTTGATGTTGGTAACGGCATTAAACACGCACATTGGTTACGAGAAGTCGGCTAAAATAGCTAAGACAGCTCATAAAGGAAATAAAACGTTACGTGAAGCCGCCGTAGAATTAGGATACGTTACTAATGAACAATTTGATGAATGGGTGAAGCCGGAAGACATGATTGGTAGCTTAAAATAATAACCTTATTTTATAAATTTATGATCCCGAGGGAATTGTTGTCTTCGGGATTATTTTTTTAAATAGTGACAATTGCTTGTGAAATCAGCTATCTTTGCAATCTACAATGTGGTGGAACGGTAAATTTTGGAACGAGCTGCAGAAAAAGCAAGTAAACTTAAATACAAATGTATTTATTTCCGGTTTACGAGGTTCGTCTTTTGCCTTTTTGATAAATGACCTGTTTCAAAACACTTCTTCCAATTTTTTTATAGTATGTAACGACAAAGAAAAAGCGGCTTATGTTTTAAATGACTTACAGGCGTTGGTTTCTGAAAAAGATATACTTTATTTTCCGGAGAGTTACAAAGTTCCATATAAGGAAGAAAAAACCGGCAATGCTTCTGTACAAGAAAGGGCTGAAACATTAAGCCGTTTAAGTAAAGAAAATTATTCAGGCATTGTGGTAACCTATGCCGCAGCCTTAGCAGAGAAGGTAGCATCGAAAACAAGCTTAAGTAAAAACACACTTATTATTAGAAAAGGTGAAAAATTAAGCACTGATTTTATAAGGGAGTTTTTAGAAAGCTATAGTTTTGAACTGTGTGACTTTGTTGTAGAGCCCGGGCAATACGCCATTCGTGGAGGGATCATTGATATTTATTCCTTTGCAAATGAGTTACCGTATCGTATAGAGTTGTTTGGAAATGATGTAGATGCTATTAAAACGTTTGATCCTGCTTCGCAACTTTCAAATCACACGTATGATTTTATTACGATTATTCCTGATATACAATCTAACCTCGTTGTTGAGATTCGTCAATCTCTTTTTGATTATATCACAGATGAAACTGTTTTATGTTTTGACGATGTATTATACACCAAAGAATTAATTGATAAGCTTTTTGCTAAAACAGAAAAATCGTTTTCGGCATTAACCGGAGAGGTGAAACATATTTCGCCTGACGAATTGTATTTACGGGGAGAAGATTTTTTATCGCTTATTAAGCCTTTTAAGCTTATAGAATATGGCTTAAGCGCCCATATTGCATCACAAGAGGTAAACTTTAATCAAAGCATGCAACCGCAGTTCAACAAAAATTTTGAAATGCTTATTAATGACTTGAAAGCCAATAAAGCTAAAGGGTATAAAAACTATTTAACAACTGATAATGCGAAACAAGCTGAAAGGCTTCAATCCATTTTTAATGATATGTTATCTAAAGAACATCGTACGTATGATAGTTTAATTGAACACATTAACCTTAATATTCACGAAGGGTTTATTGATCACGATCTTAAAGTAGCATGTTATACAGATCACCAAATATTTGAGCGATACCATCGGTTTCATTTAAAAGAAACCCGTTACAAAACAGCAGAATCCCTTACATTAAAAGAAATTCTATCGCTTAATCCCGGTGATTTTGTGACCCATATTGATCACGGGATCGGTCGCTTTGGCGGTTTGGTAAAGCTGAACGTAAACGGTAAAGAACAGGAAGCGGTAAAATTGGTTTACAAAGACAATGATTTTTTATATGTAAGCATACACAGCTTACACCGCATTAGTAAATATACCGGGAAAGAAGGTAATGTTCCGCGTATTGATAAAATTGGTTCAACCACCTGGAGTACGTTAAAACAAAAAACGAAACGAAACGTAAAAGAAGTAGCATACGATCTTATTAAATTATATGCTAAACGTAAGGCACAGCCCGGCCACCGTTATCCGCAGGATAATTACCTGCAACACGAATTGGAAGCTTCCTTTATTTATGAAGATACGCCTGATCAAATAAAAGTGACAGCCGACGTAAAGCGCGACATGGAAAGGCCGCACCCTATGGACAGGTTAGTGTGTGGTGATGTAGGATTCGGTAAAACTGAAATTGCCATACGTGCTGCGTTTAAAGCGGTTTGCGATAGTAAACAGGTTGCTATATTGGTACCTACAACTATTTTAGCTTACCAGCATTATAAAACATTTAAAGAGCGTTTAAAAGACCTACCGTGTAACGTTAGTTTTATTAATCGTTTTAAGTCCGGTAAAGAAACTAAAGAAGTTATTAAGGGAATTGAAGAAGGTAAAATTGATATTTTAATTGGCACCCATAAAATTGTTGGGAAGGATATGAAATTTAAAAATCTCGGCCTGCTTATTATTGATGAAGAGCAAAAGTTTGGCGTTGGCATGAAAGATAAGCTTAAAACCTTTAAAACATCGGTTGATACATTGACTCTTACTGCAACGCCGATACCGCGAACTTTGCAGTTCAGCTTAATGGGTGCCCGCGATCTGTCGGTGATCAGCACGCCGCCACCAAACCGTTACCCTGTTCAAACCGAATTGATTTCGTTTAGTGAAGAAGCCATAAGGGACGCTATAACTTATGAGCTGAACCGGGGCGGACAAGTTTATTTTGTACATAATAAAGTGCAGAATATACAGGAGGTTGCCGGTATTTTACAACGCCTTGTCCCGGAGGCAAGAATTGCCATAGGCCATGGACAATTGGACGGAGATAAGTTGGAGGATATTATGTTGGGTTTTATTGAAGGGGAATATGATGTGTTAGTAGCCACTACGATAATAGAATCAGGGTTAGATATTAGTAACGCGAACACGATTATTATTAACGATTCTCAAAACTTCGGTTTAAGCGATCTGCATCAAATGCGGGGCAGGGTAGGGCGGAGCAATAAAAAAGCGTTTTGTTATTTATTGACACCACCTTTTGTAAGCCTTAGTACTGAAGCCAGGAAACGCCTAAAGGCTATTGTGGAATTCAGTGACTTGGGAAGTGGTTTCCAAATAGCCATGCGTGATTTGGATATACGAGGAGCCGGAAATTTATTAGGCGGAGAGCAAAGCGGTTTTATTAATGATATGGGCTTTGATACGTATATGAAAATATTAAACGAAGCTATTGAAGAATTAAAACAAGAGGATTGGTATAGGGAAACTATTGAAAACGGCGAGTCTGCAAATACTGATAAATCGGCGTTTTCACGGCAATTTGTAAAGGAAACAACCGTTGATACAGATCTTCAGCTTCTAATTCCTGACACCTACGTCAGCAATTTAACCGAGCGCTTGTTATTATACAGGGAGTTGGATAATATAGCCAAAACGGAGGATCTGACACTCTTTGAATCAAAGTTAAGGGATAGGTTCGGCCCTTTGCCGATAGAGGCCGTAGAGCTTATTAATGTGGTGAGGATGCGATGGGCTGCTATGAAGTTGGGGTTCGAAAAAATAACACTCAAAAACAATAAAATGCTGTCTTACTTTTTGAGTAAGCAAGACAGTGATTATTATAATTCGCCCATGTTTAAAGCAGTATTGTTGTACGCACAGAAAACGCCGAAACAAACTGCGTTAAAAGAGCAAAACAACAAGCTTTGGTTAACTATTGAAAATATTAAGAGTGTTGACGAAGCTTTTAATGTACTCGAAAAAATAAATTCGCTTATTGCGGTTCCTGCATAAATAAAAAAATGACTGCATAAAAAAGCCGCCTGAATTTACAGGCGGCTTTTTTTATAGAAAATTAGTAATTATTGAGCAATCATTTTTTTAGTTGTAGTAACACCGTCAACACTTAAAGAGTAATAGTAAACACCTGCTGCCTGAGCATTTAATGTAACTGTATGAGTTCCTTTGGTTGCATCAACAACTTGTGTAGAAACTACACGACCCATAACGTCAGTTATTGTAAAAGTAGCAGTATGAGCTTCTTTATCTAACATATAAGCAACTTTAGATTCACCGTTAAAAGGATTAGGAGTGTTTTGACCTAATGCAAAACCTTTGTTTTCAGTTTCTTTAATACCAACAGATGAGTTACCATGGACAGAAAAATCAATCCAATAACTACTAGCAATAGACCCGCGTATTGAATTTAAAAAAATACCCGCGTCGGTTCCATAACGTTGACTAGGAAATAATACTTGACTGCAATTTTTTCCTTTTTGAAGATCATCAAAATAATCAGTACCGGCAACAGGTTGAGCTGGACTTGATTGTTGATATAATACAGCAGCAAAGCCATTCATCGTGGCAGTAACCGTTCCTGTTCCGGGATTATAAGACACAGTCCCTACAGGGTACGAAACTTGCCCAGGAATGTAAGTAACATTTGCCGAAACAATATTATTAGCAGGAATCAATTGTCCTAAGGCGCCATTTAAAACAAAGGGAGCATAATCATTTATACGAAAAAAAGCTGTATCAGCATCGGTTAGCACTCGTTTAATTACCATTTTATTGGTTGAAGGAGCACTTAAGAAAGCTTTATTACCTTGCTGAACCGCAGAAGTGGTAAATTTAGGAGTAGCCCACGTACCATAATATGTATAAGGACTCGCATAGGACCAACGTCCAAAAACATTTGTATTAGCAGTGTCACCCCAAACTATTTCAACCATTAATGTATCAATAGCCGATGTTTTACGTTGATAAACTCCAGCCACCCAAACAGTATCCAAATAATATGAATCAGTTGGAGTAAATAAAGGACTAAAATTATCAAATATAATGCTTTTAGGGTCAAAAGTAGTACCAAATTTAATCGTGTTAATATAGCTCGCTGCAGAACCCGAGAACGATTGTCTTACAGTAGAATCGCAAAATGTTGGGTCGACAAAAATACGCACTTTCGGCGACGAACCACCAATTTCGGTTGGCAGAACACCATTTGCAGTAAGTAAACTGTACCCTACATCATAACGCCCCTTTTTAACCCCTGTAGGTGAAGTTGCACTTTTTTGATGAGTTACAACACCGCTTTTACTTATGAACGGTATTTTATTAGAGTTTGGTATTGTTACAACCTGAGCGGTCAACCCGCCAAACAGGGCTACTGAAATAATTGTGTAAATTTTTTTCATAAAAATTGTTTTTTAGTTAGAATAACAAATTTAATACTTTTATCTAAAAATTACAACTTATTTAACAATATTTTAATCATAAGGAAATCTTCTAAAAACAATATATTAATAATATTAAAAATTAATTTTGAAAATGTTAAAAGAAACAGTAAATCAACTGATAAAATTTAGTGAAGTAGATTCATTAAGAGTCGTATGGCATGGCCATTATGTCAGGTATTTTGAAGATGGAAGAGAAGCCTTTGGTCAGAAATATAATTTTGGCTATCTTGATATTTATAAACATGGGTTAGCTGTACCCCTAATTGATTTACAGGTACAATACAAACGCATTTTAGAATATGGCGATACCGCCGTTATTGAAACAACATTCATAGATTCACCGGCTGCCAAATTAATTTTTGACTATACTATCAGGAGTTTAAAACACGGTCACGTTGTGTGCACAGGCCGGAGCATTCAGGTTTTTATGGATCCTAAAACAAAAGAACTGCATATCACCATGCCCGCGTTTATGGAACAATGGAAACAGAGTCTGAATATAAAAAGCGTGTAATTCCTTAACAAATATTTATTTACTTTTGAGTATGTGTAAATTATTCTTTTTGCTGTTATTTCCGGTTGTGTGTTTTTCACAAGCATTTAAAAATGTAAAAGACACAACCGCCTTAAAGTTAAAGATTGAAAACATGAGTAAAGCTACAACCTCTATAGAGGCAGACTTTACACAGGAAAAAAACCTTAGCATGTTATCAGAAAAAATTGTAAGCAAAGGACATTTTGCATTTAAAAAAGACAATTTACTTCGTTGGGAATATAATGCCCCTACAAAATACCTGATCGTTATTAATAAAGAAAAAATAATGATCAGGGACGAAAAAAAAACCGGCAAATACGATATGAGCAGAAATAAAGTATTTAAAGAAATTAATGATATTATGATAGCGTGTGTGCAGGGAACTATTTTTAAATCCAACAAGTTTAAAACCGTTTACTATGAAAACGAAACATTTTATAAGTTAGAGTTGCTTCCGCAAACAAAGAACATGAAAGACACATTCAAAAAAATTAATTTGTATTTTGATAAAACCGTAGCTTCGGTGGCTAAAATGGAGATGGTTGAATCAAATGATGATCTGACATCTCTTGACTTTTCCAATAAAAAATTGAATGCTCCGATCAACGAAACTATATTTACGGTTAAGTAGTGTTTTATGCTTTGGCCTTATTTCGTGCCAACTACACAAGTATAACGCTTCTAAGAAGTGCAATGAAGTAATAATTGATCAAACCTCGTTTAAATCAATTTTACAACCGGTAGCAGCAACAAAATACAAAACCGGCATTGATGTTTTAAAAAATCACTTGACCGGCATTATGGTTGTTAAACAAACCGATTCTGTTACAATACATCTTGTGTTTTTAACCGAACTTGGTATGAAGCTATTTGATTTTGAAGTAAAACCGACCGGCATAAATGCTGTGTATGTATTTGAACCGCTAAATAAACCGGCATTAATAAATTCACTGAAAAGAAATTTCAATAGTATGTTAATGTTCAATATATATAATAAACAAGCCCAACAATGCAGGAGCAGAAAGATAATACAGTTTTATTCAATTCCGGGAAAACAGACCCGATTTATAATCCTGGATTCATTAGGCATTAAAAAACAGGAGACCTTTAACGGGCATAGAAAAGCTTCTAAAATTGAGTATATGTTTGACCCGAAAACAAAAACATATACCCAAATTAAATGTGTTCAATATGGAATTGTAAAGATTAGAATAGAACTAAACCTTTTAAAAAATTAAGATGACGGATACTTTTTTATTAAACGATTTTTATACGATTGATTCTGTTCAAAACATAAATGATCAAAACAATTTAGCAACTATTTCCATAAACGCCCAACATCCGGTATTTAAAGGGCATTTTGAGCAAATACCCGTTGTACCCGGGGTTTTTCAAACACAAATAATAAAAGAAGTTTTACAGCAACACATCAACAAAGACCTTCTTTTTACAAAAGGGGATAATATTAAATTTCTGAATATGATTTTGCCGGATAAACACCCAAAAGTTCAACTTGAAATTATCTGGAAACACACTGAAAATAAATACGCGGCAGAGGCTAAACTCTTTTCAGAAAACATTACATTTACAAAGTTTAAAGGGTCATTTATAATTAACAGTAACTATGGAAACACAGGCATTACTTAATAGACAAAACGACAAAACAGTTTTTAAAATTATTTTAGGAATAAGCATTTTAATTTGTTTAGTGGTTGTTATTTTAAATCAAAAACTAATTCCCGTGCCCGATCAATTTCCTGTCTTTATTTATAAATTACCTTTGGTTAACGCTATTTTAAACGGAAGCTGTAGTATTTTATTAATGCTATCGTTATGGGCCATTAAAAAAAGAAATATACAATTGCACAAACGTTTAAACCTTGCAGCGTTTGTATTATCTGCCTTATTTATTGTTTGTTATGTTACAGCGCATTACTTTATTCCCGATACTATTTTTGGTGATGTTGATCATTCAAAAAACCTAGATGATATAGAGCGGGCAAACGTTTCCGGAATTCGTTCGGTTTATTTAGTAATATTATTAACCCACATCTTTTTTGCGGTAATTGTTTTACCTTTAGTTTTATTATCGTTTTATTACGGATTAAAAGACGACAGATTAAAACACAAAAAGCTGACGCGTTTCAGCTATCCCATCTGGCTATATGTTACTATAACAGGCGTTGTGGTATACACCATGATTTCTCCTTACTACAATTATTAAGGGCAAAAAAGACGCACTTATCACAAAAACTAAGCCGGTATTAAAATTCGTGGCGGTTTTGTATATTTGTCGTTACAATTATGGCACTTAGACAAACGCAGCATTTAAAGTTATTACAAAAACTTTCACCACAGCAAATTCAGTTAATGAAATTGTTGCAGTTACCTACGGTTGCTCTCGAACAAAGAATAAAAGAAGAGCTTGAAATTAACCCCGCCCTTGAAGAAGGAGACAATGATTTTGAGAACGAAGTTGAAAATGAATACGAGGAGGTGGATAATTCATCGGCGGATGAAGCGAATGATTACGAAGAAAAAGAAATTGAAAAAATTGACGACGGGTTTGAGTTTGAAGACTACATGGATGTAGCGGAGCTTGATTCGTATAAGTATGAAATTTCAAACAGGAGCGCCGATGATGAATTGTTTCAATCTGTTGTCGTAGAAGGCCCCGATTTTCATTCGCAGCTTGAAGAACAATTAGGTTTAAGAGATTTAAGTGATCAGCAATATAACATAGGATTATACTTGATAGGGTGTATTGATGAAGACGGCTATATTCGCCGCGATCTGGAATTGATTGCAGATGACCTGGCATTTTCTCAAAACATACAAACTACAAAAGAAGAGCTTGAAATAGTTTTAAAAACAATACAGGAGTTTGATCCCGGAGGGGTTGGTGCAAGAAGTCTGCAGGAATGCCTGTTGATACAGCTGGAAAAAAAACCGGTGAAAGCACGCGAAACCCATCTCGCCATAGAAGTTGTAAAAACAATGATGGATGAGTTTTCTAAAAAACATTACGATAAAATTACCAGGAAACTGAACATTGAAGACGAAGACCTTAAGGAAATCATTGCTGAAATTACAAATTTAAATCCGCGTCCGGGCAATTCAGAAGGCGATAACAAAGGGCAGATTTCAGAGGTTGTTCCTGATTTTAATATTGCCGTAAATGATGGTATACCTGAATTAAGTATTAATCAACGTAATTTACCTGAATTAAAAATCAGTGATGATTATGCTGAAATGCTTAAGGAATATTCCCGGAAAAAAGATAAACCGGGCAAAGAAGCTTCCTCATTTGTAAGAGGTAAAATTGAATCGGCACAATGGTTTATTGAAGCTCTGCAACAGCGACATCAAACGATGCTGATTTGTATGCACACCATTATGCAATATCAAAACGAGTACTTTTCAAGCGGCGACGAATCGAGGCTGAAACCAATGATATTAAAGGATATTGCCGACAAAGTCGGATTAGATATTTCTACTGTTTCCAGGGTTGCCAACAGCAAATATGTACAAACACCTTACGGAACCTTTTTATTGAAAACATTTTTCTCAGAATCGCTCAGCACCGAAAACGGGGAAGAGGTAAGTACAAGAGAGGTAAAAAAGATTTTGCAGGATTGTATTGCTACTGAATTAAAAAAGAAACCGTTAACAGACGACGCACTTTGCATCATATTAAAAGAAAAAGGCTATAACATAGCGCGTAGAACCGTAGCTAAGTACAGGGAACAACTTGATATACCTGTTGCCAGAATGCGGAAGGAAATTTAACTTATGCATAATTTTTTTTAGTCTGACTGAACTTTTTAGTCGTCATTTCATAGTTTAAATTGGAGCTTGACTCATTTTACCTATGCATTTAAATGAGTGAATTACCTGATAAAATTAGTAAGTTTTGATTTGAAATATGGAATATTATTATAATTTTACAATATTCTAACTATTTTTTATGAGAAAAAATTACCTCTTTATTGCCGCTCTTCTTTTTGTGTTTGCAAATTGTAATGCACAGGAACAAAACACCCTGTTAAGTACACAAGATGTACAAGTTAAAATTCGTGAAGTATATGCAGATAAAACTGAAGAAATAGTTTTTCAGGATCAGGACAGGCTTAAGTTTTTAACGGATATTCTTGAAAAGAGGTTTAAAGTTGCTCAAATCCCGTTTGACGGATCAAATGATAAATACCCTAAATTATCACAAGTGGCATTACTTAATAAGTATAACCCGGCCTTACAAAGAGACGCGGTGTTTAATTCTGAAACATTTAATCCCTTGAAATACAATTTTGAGTTCTCATCAAATGCCACTGTAGTTTACAGAGTTGATAATACAAATTATATTATTGTTATAACGCCCCAATCTTTTAAATAATACTTATGAAACATCTATATACAGTTATACTTTCAATTTTTACTTTTTCTGTATTTGCTCAAACCTATAACATGAGCAATACTACCATTAGTACATGTTCGGGTACGGTGTACGATCCGGGCGGAACGGGTAACTACTCCAACAGCCAAAGTTTTACTATGACGATTTGCCCTTCAACACCCGGCGCGAAAGTTCAAATAAACTTTACAACCTTTGCAACAGAGAACAGCTATGATTTTTTATATGTGTATGACGGGAACAGCACTGCGGCGCCTTCTTTAGGTGTTTACACGGGCGCAATAGGTCCCGGGTCAACGCAGGCAACGGGAAGTAACGCGTCGGGTTGTATCACGCTTCGTTTCACCTCTGATGGGTCAAATGTTGCAGCTGGTTTTGTCGGGTCAATTTCCTGTACTACTCCCTGTGAAACCATTAACTCCGTTTTTAACAGCTCATCTCCCTCACCAATAGGAGGCATTATAAAAGTTTGCCAGGGGCAATCGGTTACCTTTAACGGCAGCGGCACGTTTTCTTCGGGAAGCGGGGCGGGAGCTTCTTATACCTGGGCTTTCGATAATGGCCTGACGGGTTCTGGAGCAAGTGCGACAACCACTTATACAGCCCCGGGAGTATATGTTGTTAATTTAAACATTAACAAAGCGGGTTGTATTAATAATAACAAATTTAATCAAATCGTTCAGGTATCAACAACGCCATCCTTTGCGGGAACCACCACCAACACCACCACCATTTGTTTAGGACAAACAGCCACGCTGATAGGTTCTGTAACCCCTACACCATTTGTTGCCAACTGTGCCCCGCCGGTGAGTGGAGTTACTTTTTTACCGGATGGCAGCGGCTTATCTTATAATACATGTATTACGGTGGATTGTTATGCCTCAGGGCAAACCGTTACTTCGGCGGCTGATATTAGTAACGTATGCTTAAACATGGAGCATTCCTACCAAGGAGATTTATCCATACAGATTATTTGTCCTAACGGGCAGATTTGTAATTTGAAAGATTACCCGGGAGGAGGTTATAATTATTTAGGTGCGCCATTAGATGATCCTGCTGTTGGGCCGGGAGTAGGAGCAAATTATTGTTTTGCCATGTCCGGAACCTCTTTGTTGTGTAACGGCCCAACAATTCCAAACCAGGGAACACCTCCATACACTTCTATAGCGGCTGGTACGTATTCTCCAACAGGTAATTTTAGCAGTTTGGTTGGTTGCCCTTTAAACGGGAACTGGTGTATTAAAGTAACGGATAATTTAGCAAGTGATAACGGATATATTTTTAACTGGGATGTTAATTTTAATGCCGTTGTTCCCGCTTCCCAATCTTTTACGCCAACTATTGTTTCACAAACATGGTCGGGTGCCGGTATTATAGGCACGTCCGGTAACAACGCCACCATACAACCTTCCACTACCGGCAGCCAGTGTTACACATTAACCGCACTTGATAATTTCGGCTGTACATACACTACTACAAAATGTATTACCGTTAACCCGGGCCCTTTTGCAGGGATCAGCAACACATTAGCGGTTTGCAGCTCCGCGGCAAGCACCAATTTATTTGCATTATTGGGAGGCGGTGTTTCCACAACGGGTACATGGTCAGGGCCTGCACCGGCATTAACGGGCGGTAACTTAGGAACGTTTAACCCGTCTTCTTACACGGCTGGTACCTATAATTATACCTATACAGTTCCGGCAAGCGGGGGCTGTCCTGCTTCTACAGCAGTCGTTTCAGCAACCATCCGTCCCAAGCCGTTGGCAACATTAACATTTACGAACCCCTCATGCGGGAATAATAACGGAATCATCGTCATTAATGATTTATCGCCCGGCGGACAAACCATTTCTTCTTTTGCCAGCAGTGGCGGCTCTTTAAGCGGGCAAACGGTTACGGGATTAGCAGCGGGTACAGATGTTGTTACCCTTACAAATAATTTCGGATGTACCTTTACGGTATCGGCCACATTAAGTAATTCACCGCCTGTTACAAACGTAGCATTAACACCAAATAATATTTTTTGCGGGGCAGGTACGGGCAGCATTACCATTGGTGCGGTAACGGGTGGTACGCCAACGTATTTATATGCCGTTAACGGCGGTGCATTTTCCACAAGCCCTCCTGTTACGGGCTTAGCTTCCGGTACGTATTCTATTTCAGTAAAAGATGCAAACGGTTGTATATTTACAAAAACAGTGGCGATTACTGTTACCCCGGGCCCTACAGCTATTAGCGGAACAACTACTTTAGCGGGTTGCGGCCTATCCAACGGTACGTATAATATAACGGGCGTAACGGGTGGCACGCCTGCCTACACGTACAGTGTAGATGCGGTATCTACGGGAAGTTTAACTTTAGGATTAGCGGCAGGATCACATGCTGTTTTGGTAAAAGATGTGAACGGCTGTACTTATAATACTACATTTAATATAGCTTCTACTACAGGTCCTGCATCTGCAACAGTAGTTACCACAAACGCAAGTTGCGGCACGGCCAACGGAACATCAACCGTTACGGGAGTAACCGGAGGTGCCCCTGTATATAATTATTCATTTGATGGAAGCCCTTTTGCAACGGGAACCACAACTTTGGGCCTGTCAGCAGGCCCTCATACCGTTATTATTAAAGATGCGGGCACATGTACCTTATCTGTTTCTTATAATATTTTAAATAATGGTAGCCCAACTATCAGCTTAACATCTGCTACGAACGTGCTGTGTAACGGTATGTCAACGGGCAGCTTCACGGTAACTGAGACAGGCGGCAGTGGCGCTCCCTATACGTATACATTAACAAGTCCTTTCCAGACAAACGGTAACGGACAATTCACAGGCTTAGGAGCAGGAACGTATTCAGTTATTGGCAGAGATGCGACGGGCTGTGTTACGAACATGACAGTAGGAATTACCCAACCACCGGCAGTAGCCTTAACCCTGACTTCGATACCCGTTACCTGCTACGGCACAAATACGGGAACTATAAACGTTATTGGTTCAGGCGGCACGGGCCCTTACCAATATCAAATTAACGGTACAGGTTTCCAAGCCTCAGGCAGCTTTACAAACGTAGCGGCAAGTACCCCCATCATCCAGATAAAAGATGCAAACGGATGTACGGCCACACAAACCGTTACGGTTACCCAGCCACCGGCTTTAGCACTAACACTTTCTACTCAAAATGCAAACTGCACATCAGCCAATGGTGTAGCATCTACAACGGTAACAGGCGGCACACCTCCTTATATTTATGCATGGACAGGAGCCGGCGGAGCAGGAGCAATTACAAATAATGTTGTATCAGGAACCTATAGTGTAACAGTTACAGACTCCAAAGGGTGTGCGATTGTAAGCGCTGCTACTATCGGTAACACACCGGGTGGTACGGCAGCTATTACAGGCTCAACCAACATTACGTGTAACGGTGCCAATAACGGGATATTAACAGCTAACATGGTAACGGCGGGCACATCGCCTTTTACGTATTCATGGACCCCCGGGGGACAAACCTCTTCAACAGCTACGGGCCTTGCACCGGGCACTTATACCTGTAAGATCACAGATTTTTACGGATGTATTGCTATGGCGGTAGGCAGCTTAACACAACCTGCGCCGTTAACGGCAATTATGAACTCCAATAACGTGAAATGCTTCGGCACGGCAACGGGTACGGTATCGGCTGCGGGCACAGGAGGCACAGGCCCCTATACTTACCTATGGGCAACTTTGGCAAGTACTTTAGCAACGGTAAACAACGTAGCGATCAGTAATTACACCTGCCAGATTACGGATGCCAATAATTGTGTTATCAACCCAACGATTGCGGTAACCCAACCAAGCTCTATTACATTAAGCTCATCGGTAACACCGGCAAACTGTAACCTCGCTAACGGGTCAGTAACCATAACGCCGGCCGGAGGAACCCCTGCTTACAGCTATACATGGACATCAGGATCAACAACAAATATACAAACAAATATAGCTGCGGGAACGTATACCATTAATGTAAAAGACGCCAATAACTGCACTTACACCGTAGCAGCAACGGTACCAAATCTTTCGGGGCCAAGTATCAGTATTACAAGTTTTACCAACGTAAGCTGCTTTGGAGGTACTAACGGAATAGCCACATCACTAGGCACAGGCGGTACGGGAACCTTAACTTACCAGTGGAATACAGGACAGATTACCCCTACAGCGACTAATTTTCTTGCGGGCATTCATACAGTAACCGTTACGGATCAGTCCGGCTGTATAGCTTCGGCAAGTGTAAACATTAGTCAACCTACCGTATTAACGGTAAGCATTACGGCCAATAACCCTAAATGTTTCGGGTCTCTTAACGGTAACGGTGTGGGAACTGCCTTTGGCGGTACACCGGCTTATACCTATGCTTGGACCGGCGGCGGCGGCACAAACCCTACGAGCAATCCATTAGGTTCAGGCAGCTATGCCTTAAACGTAACAGATGCAAAGGGCTGCGTGGCAACAGCTACAATGGCTTTGGTTAATCCACCGGCTATGACGGCGAATATTACATCCACCAATGTAAGTTGCTTTAACGCTTGCAATGGAGTAGCTACAGGAACTACAACTAATAATGTGGGCATAGTAACCTATTACTGGATAGGAGGGCCGAGCCCCGTAACGGCACAAACCATAAGCGGCCTATGCGCACGCAATTATACTTTAACCGCCACTGATCAAAACAGCTGTACGGCAAGTGTACAGGTTATTATTAGTCAACCGGCCCAAATAACAGCAACCATTTCTTCTACAGGCAGTGTAACCTGCAATGGCGGAACCAACGGTTCAGCCCAGGTAACACCCGGAGGAGGCACAGGAACTTATACTTATGTATGGACAGGCGCAGCAGCATCAGCGGGTAACAACGCCAATGCGAACGGCTTGCCCGCAGGAATTTATACTGTAAGTGTGACGGATCAGAACAGCTGCAGTGCTTCTACGCAAGCTACTATTTTACAACCCGCGCCATTGGCAACAACTTTAACCACGGGCAATCCAAAATGCTTTGGTGCGGCAACCGGCACGGCCAATGTTGCTTTCACGGGCGGATCGGGCGCTACAACCTTCTTATGGGGCCCGGGCTTACAAAACGGTAATACCGTAAATAATTTATCAGCCGGCAGTCAATCTGTAACCATTACTTATAACGGATCCTGTACAAGTATATTAACGTTTACTTTAACCCAACCTCTTGCCTTAACCGCTGCGGTAACAGCCACCAACTCTAACTGTAGCCAAAACAATGGGGCATCAAACGCTACTGTAGGCGGAGGAACAAGCCCTTATAGCTATTTATGGAGTAACGGACCAACTACATTATCAAACCTGACTATATTAGCGGGAGCTTATACCTTTACTGTAACCGATTTAAACGGCTGTAAAGCTTCTGCAAGCGCTTTGGTCAATGATATTGCAGGACCCACCGTAGTGATTACAAGCACTACGGCCGTTAAATGCTTTGGAGGGAATGACGGGGCGGCAACTTCTACCATTACGGGTGGAGTTGGCACTTATGTTATAGGCTGGAATAATAATTCATCCACCTCTCAAAACGTAATTAATTTTACCGCAGGCCTTCATAACATTACCGTAACGGATGGCGCAGGTTGTGTAGGAACAGCGAGCATAAATATTACCCAACCGCCTCAATTGGTTAGTGCCATCAGCAGCTTCTCTAATGTCACCTGTTTTGGATCGACCAACGGGCAAGCCACGATGCTTGTAAACGGCGGCGTAACAGCTTACACATACACTTGGAGCCCGGGCGGGCAAACATCTTCAGTAATGACCAGTGTAGGAGTGGGTACTTATACTTGCAACGTTAAAGATGCCAATAACTGCCCGACCTCACAGGTTGTCACTATCGGCGGGCCGTTTGCACCATTAACCCTAACCTCCGGTATTATCGATATTTCGTGCTTTGGGGGAAACAACGGGCAGATTTCCACTAACGTACAGGGTGGAACGTTTCCTTATACTTACAGCTGGACCCCGACACAAACCAACAGTGGAGTAGTGGGAGGGTTATCGGCAGGGACTTACAGTCTTAATTTGACAGACGCTAATAATTGTCCGTTGCTTGCAAACTTTACCGTTCTTCAACCTGCGGTATTAACATCCTCTTACACGTCCACACCTGCAAAATGCGGATTCTTAAACGGTACCGCAACGGTAACGGCTATTGCCGGAACTCCGACCTATACCCTTAACTGGAACGTGGGTGCACAGCAGGGCCCAATAGCGACAAGTTTACCACCGGGCAATTGGAATTGTGTGATCACAGATTCCAAGGGATGTACTAAGACGCAGGCTGTAACTATAGGGAATGCGCTAAGCCCACAAATTGTCGGTGGATTGACAGCGATTAAGCCATCCTGCAGTAACACTTCGGACGGTTCCATTATCATCAATTACATTCAGGGAACTCCAAACTACACAGTAACCTGGTCGAGCCCGATAAGCCCCGCTATGCAAATAACTTCAGGCATGTCTCAAACCGTTACCGGTATAGGAGGAGGAGCATATACAGCTACCGTAACAGACGCTTACGGCTGTACAGATAATTCAGCCGTTACAGTAATACCACCGGCACCTTTAGGGTGGACAGCAATTACCTCTCCGACTATCTGTCTTGGGCAAAGCGCCCAGATAAGCGTGAACGGAACAGGAGGAACTCCTGCTTACAGCTATACATGGACACCCGGAGCCGGTTTTGGCAACACCGGTGGTCCTTATACAGTCAGTCCTGCTGTTACTACTCTATATAACGTTAACATGAGCGATGCAAAAAATTGTACCGCTATCCCTAACGTAGTAACCGTATATGTAACACCGCCTTTATCGGTTATTGCAACTGCTACAACAGTATGCAGGGGCGATGCAGCGATTCTTACCCCTACGGTAACAAGCCCCGGAAGAGGCCTGCAGTATATTACCTATACATGGAGTAATAATGCAACAGGAACTCCTGTTACCGTAACAGGCAACAGCGCAACAAGCCCTAACAATTACACGGTAACAATTAGTGACGGCTGCACTACACCTGCGGCAAGTGCTGTATTTACTGTAATTGCTAATGCACCGCCAACCGGTACTTTTACGGCAAGTACATTTACTGCATGCGCGCCGGCAACCTTTTTACTTAATGCACTTACGGGCTCACCTACGGATACCTATATATGGTACAACGATAAAAATCCTATAGGAACAACGAATCCTTTACCTTATGATGTTCCTAAAGCAGATAGTATTACCGTAATATTACATATTACAAACGCGGCCGGCTGTAGCATCGATATTAAAAAATCGAAGTACCTTGTTACTTTTGCAAAACCAATTGCATCATTTATACCTACTCCGCAAAGTACAAGCATCTTGGATCCGTTAATTAATTTCACAAACAACTCGCAGGGTGCTGCAACGTATTTGTGGGATTTTGGCGACCCTGCAGCAACAGGCGGAATGAATAATGCCACTACGTTTAACACCGCTCATTCATATAGTTATGTAGGCCCTTATAATATAAATTTGGTTGCCACCTCTATTCATCAATGTGTTGATGTAGCATTAGCCACCATAGACATAACCCCTGATTTTGCATTGTATATACCAAACAGCTTTACGCCCGACGGGAATAATGTGAATGATTTTTTCCAACCTTCGGGCGTGGGAATAAATGAAGACAATTACCGTATGGATATTTTTGACAGATG
>JANYGK010000017.1 GCA_025362395.1 Bacteroidota bacterium | reverse complement strand
ACAGCCTGCTATTGCTACATTAGCGGCAAACAAACACATGTCACCAACAATTACATCGTGTCCTAAATGTACCTGGTTATCAATAATAGTACCTTTCCCTATAACAGTACTCGCGGTTACTCCTTTATCAAAAGTACAGCCCGCGCCAATCCTCACATCATCTTTAATAATAACAGTACCGCAGCTTTGCAATTGCTCAAAATGGGTTTTTCGATTTTTAAAATAAAACGCGTCCGATCCTATAATTGTACCAGCATGTATAATGACATTGTTACCGATAATACAATTATCATATACTATTACATTTGGGTGTAACACGCAGTTATTACCTATTACTACATGGTTCCCGATAAAGCAACCGGGCATTATTAATGTACCGTTACCTACTTGTGCGGTTGGGCTTACCGCTTGCATTGAATACTGCTTTGGTTGAAAATGCTGAGTGAATATATTAAAAGCGGTAAAGGGCTCATCTGTTATAAGCAATGCTTTGCCTGCGGGGCATTCTACTTTTTTATTAATAATAATAGTGGTTGCCGCAGACTGTAGCGCTTTAGTGTAATACTTAGGATGGTCTACAAAAACAGCGTCACCGGCAACTACCCTGTGTATCTCGTTAAAGCCCGTTATTAGGTGATTTTCATCACCAATAAACTCCGCTTTAATAAGTTCCGAAAGATCTTTTAATGTGGTTGGTTTTATTTGCATAGAATAACAAATATACCTTTTCCGATAGTATAAATGTTATCCGGTTATTATTTTTTTATGGAATTAATTGACTCTTAATTTTTGGCCGGGCTTTAAATAATACCGTTTTTCTATATTATTTAAAACGCATAATTCTTTCATGGACAATCCGTAACGTTTAGCTACCTCGTACCATGTATCCCCGCGTTCTACAGTATGCATGGAAGCATTGCTTGGATAAGCGCAAATGCCGTAACGCGATTTTTTTACAACTATTGAATCGTTAAATGTTTTATTATCGGTAAACGAAATAATGGATGCGGGGTTAACAGCCTGCCCTTTAAACCTTACTTCAAAATGTAAATGCGGGCCGCTGCTGTGCCCGGTGCTTCCGCCCAAACCTATTAACTGGCCCGATAAAACAACCTGCCCGGGTTTTACTTTTATTTTTGACAGATGCGCATATATCGTTTCCAAACCGTTATAATGCCTTATAATAACCACGTTACCAAACCCGCCCTGTAGGTGGGCAATGCGAACCATCCCATCAAACGCTGCCACCACGGCATCTCCCCTGTTAAGGTTTATATCAATGCCCTTATGCATTCTTCCGTCGCGCCAACCAAATCTTGAATTGACAGGACCTATTCTGGGATGATGATAAACGCCCAGCGAATCACTTTCTATTTTAATGATCTGTGATTCAGGAAACTCATCTTCGGGCGTTATTTGAAAGACGGTACTTTCATCAAAATCATCATAAAAATTAGTGGCCGGAACATTTCCGTATTTAACCAATGATAAATTAGCCGTAGTGGATACCAGGATACTGTTATAATAACTGATGAGTTCTATCTCACGCTCGTCAATAGCCTCAAGATCCAATAAAGAGTCAACAATATCTACTAATTGTGATTTTGTAATGCCGGCCGCTTTACTTCTTGTAAGATATGCGGAACCGACAACACGGCTCGTGTCTTTTTTTGGTTCAATGCCGGCAAAACTTAGTTTGGGGAGCAAAGAAGCAAATAACAGTATATAAACAATAAACTTCAAATTGTTAATAAGTTGTACGAAAATAGTAAAATATTATTAAAGAGAAACCTATGCTATGAAATTTATACAAAATCATTAAACGTCTTAAATTGCCAAAATAATCGACTAAACTATTTGTATTAACGAAAATAATCCGCTTATTTGTTTAATACAAATGAATTATGATAGCAAACGCTGATATAAAAATTGAAAAAACAACTCATAGCAGAGTAAGTGAATACGATGTAAATAATGTTCCTTTCGGAAAATGTTTTTCAGACCACATGTTCATTGCAGAGTATAAGGACGGTAAATGGGAAAAATCATATATACAACCTTACGGTGATATGCCCATGAGTTATGCTATGTCGGCGCTTCATTACGGGCAAGCCATTTTTGAAGGGATGAAAGCTTACAAATCATCAACCGGCGAGGTAAGTATTTTCAGGCCTTTGGAAAATTTTAAACGCATGAATAAATCCGCGATACGAATGGCAATGCCTGAAGTACCCGAAGAAATTTTTATGGGAGGCTTAACTGAATTATTAAAGTTAGATTCTGCTTGGATACCGACCTCTGATACAGGGTCTTTATACATAAGGCCATTTTTAATTGCAACCGACGAAGCAATTGGCGTAAAAGCAAGCGATACGTATAAATTTGTGATCATTACCTGCCCTGCCGGTAAATATTATTCTGAGCCTATTAAGGTATTAATTGAAACTACTTATATACGCGCTGTTGAAGGCGGTGTTGGCTTCGTAAAAGCAGCGGGCAATTACGGCAGAAGCTTATATCCCACAAAACTGGCCCAGCAAAAAGGCTATCAGCAAGTAATTTGGACCGACGGTAAAACACATTCGTTCCTGGAGGAATCAGGTACCATGAATTTAATATTTGTGATTGATAATAAAGTGGTAACGCCGGCTTTAGGCGATACGATACTTGCCGGTATTACCCGCGACAGTGTATTGGCCTTAGCAAGAAAATGGAATATGGAAGTGGAAGAACGTAAGGTATCGATTGTTGAAATACTGGAAGCGCACGCTAACGGAACATTGCAAGAAGCGTTTGGTGTTGGCACAGCGGCAACTATTGCACAAATTATAGGTATAGGATATTTAGAAAATTATTATGCTCTACCCGCGGTAGAAGAACGCAAATTTTCCAATAAAATTGATGAAACGCTTAGAAACATCAGAAAAGGAAAAACAGAAGACACACTTGGATGGATGTATAAAGTAAATTAAAACTTTAAAGCCTTATTGATCCAATAAGGCTTTTTTTTAACTTGCTTAACTATAAAGTAATTTATTATTGTTAGTCATTGTTCAAAACATTATTTTTAATCCCAATACAAACCTTTAAATTTGTTGCGCTTGTAACAAAAATTAAACACAATGAAATATTTTGCAGATATAAATGTAATGCCGATGAAAGCGTTACTTGACCCACAAGGTAAGGCTGTAACGGGTTCTATGAGAAACCTGGGGCTCGCCGAAATTGAAAACATACGTATTGGTAAACACATTACTTTAGAAATTGAAGCTCCCAATAAAGAAATTGCTACCGCTAAAATAGATGATGCCTGTAAAAAATTATTATGCAATCAAATTATGGAGTTCTATGAATTTGAGCTTCGTGAAGCATAATAATTCAGTGAACTAATTTTTTAGTAATAAGCTCACTAAAATTCCCCGAATTAAAACAACAAACAATAAATAACTAAATCACAAAATCAATACTTAAAAAAATGGGATATCTTTTCACCTCAGAATCAGTATCAGAAGGCCACCCGGATAAAGTTGCCGATCAAATTTCAGATGCACTAATTGATAACTTTTTAGCGTTCGACCCTCAAAGCAAGGTAGCCTGCGAAACGTTAGTTACAACGGGGCAAGTTATTTTAGCCGGGGAAGTAAAATCGAAAGCGTATTTAGATGTACAGGAAATTGCCCGTGAAGTAATCCGTAAAATAGGCTATACAAAATCAGAGTATATGTTCGAAGCTAACTCTTGCGGTATCCTATCTGCCATTCACGAACAGTCTGCCGATATTAACCAAGGTGTTGACAGAAAGAAAAAAGAAGAGCAAGGTGCAGGTGACCAAGGGATGATGTTTGGTTACGCAACTAATGAAACCGATAACTACATGCCTTTAGCTTTAGACTTAGCACATGCTATTTTATTAGAGCTTGCGGCATTGCGCAGAGAAGACAAAGCCATTAAATATTTACGCCCTGATGCAAAATCACAAGTAACGTTAGAATATGATGATAATAATGTACCGGTTCGTATTGACGCCATTGTAGTTTCTACACAGCACGATGATTTTGATTCGGAGCAAAAAATGTTGGCGAAGATCAAAAAAGACATCATCGAAATCTTAATTCCAAGAGTTAAAAAGAACTATCCTAAATACGCGCATTTATTTAATAATAAAATTAACTACCACATTAATCCAACCGGTAAATTTGTTATTGGCGGGCCACATGGTGATACCGGTTTAACAGGCCGTAAAATTATTGTAGATACTTACGGTGGAAAAGGTGCTCACGGTGGCGGTGCATTCTCAGGTAAAGATCCGAGTAAAGTGGATAGAAGTGCTGCTTACGCAACACGACATATCGCTAAAAACTTAGTTGCAGCAGGTGTTTGTGACGAAGTATTGGTTCAGGTATCTTACGCAATAGGTGTTGCACAGCCAATGGGTATTTTTATTGATACTTACGGTACAGGCAAAGTAAAAATGACTGACGGTGAGATCGCTAAGATCGTACATAAAGTTTTTGATATGCGCCCTTACTTTATTGAACAACGTTTTAAACTACGTACCCCTATATATAGTGAAACTGCTGCTTACGGACACATGGGACGTAAGAATGAAGTGGTAACTAAAACTTTTAAATCTCCCGACGGAAAAACAAAAACAATGAAAGTGGAATTGTTTACCTGGGAAAAATTAGATTATGTTGCGAAAGTAAAAGCTGCTTTTAAAGTAAAATAGTAATTTGATATCTTTTTTAAAAAGCCTCTGCAAATAGCAGGGGCTTTTTTTATACAATTTAAAAAATAACTACAACCCTTGATCTTCCTCTTGGTTATTGTCACTGCCTAAGCTATAGTAGTTATTTTCTTCATCTTCGCTTCCGGTTTCTTCCTCATCATCATCCAATTCAGAACCCGGTATATCAAGGCCGGCCCCGGGCAAATCCTTTTCTTCAAAATTTAATTCTTTAAGCTCTTCGCGTTCTTCATCCACCTGCGTCTTTAAATTTTTTGTTTCAGGGTCCAATTCCGATTCTTCTTTTGCTTTATTATAAATGTCTTGGTTTTGCGGATATTGAGGATAGCCCGGAAATTCTTCTTTTTTAATAGTTTTCATGAATTCTAAATTTATGATAATAGTAGTGTTACATACATTACAGTAAACTTAGTGCCGAGTAATAAGGTAAAAGTTTCTACGTAATTAGAGGTAATGAAGGTAAAGGATAGAACGCTAATCACGCATTTAAGTAGAATAAAAAATGATTTAGCCTACTTATAGACGTTATGCTGAATTAATTCCAACATCTCATTTTATCGAATCAACTTAAAAATAGAAAAGAGAAAGTGGAATATGATGGAGCAGTGATAAGTGATGGAATGGCGATACTAAAAAGGATCGGTTCGTCATAGCGAGGAACGAAGCTATCTCACTCACAGTTTTCATTGCGTA
>JANYGK010000117.1 GCA_025362395.1 Bacteroidota bacterium | reverse complement strand
GCTAAATAAAAATTAACGCTGTCATTTACGCGAGTTCCATTACAAACCTTTACGGCAATATTACGGGAAGCGGGTTCAGCGGTGAAAACTATGTTACGGTTCATGATTCCGCGTCGGTTAAAATAAATAATTTATCTGTTTTATCAGGATTCTTTATTACAAATACCACTTTTGCTTGGAAAGCCATTAAAAAAGGGAATTCATTTTCACGCAGGTTTGGAGATACAACCGGTACAGGCTCAGGCACAAGTATAGCACAAGGTGCTTACCCGGATTGGTTTTTATTAAAAATAGTGGGGTTTAGAAATGGAACTCGCGTAAATGACAGCGTTAATTTTTATTTAGCGGATTACAGGCCAAACGGAACACTTAATGATTACGTACTTAAAAACTGGCAGTTTGTAAATTGTACAGCTTTAGGTATTGTAGACAGTGTAGGATTTTATTTAAGCTCAAGTGACAATTCATTCGGTTTTATGAATACACCTGCTTATTTTAGCATGGATAACTTTACAACTAACACAACCGTTGGTATTCACGAACTGGAAACTATTTCAGCTATTTCTGTATTCCCTAACCCTGCCAATGACAATATATGCATTAGCTACACTTCCCAAAAAGAGAATACGCTAGGGACGACTATAGTTGATATTACAGGCAAAGAAGTAATGCACGCGGAACAGCAAAACTCCGCGGGGCCTAATGTTATAAAGCTACAAACCTCGGTATTGGAAGCAGGGGTTTATTTTATAGAATTAAAAGATGCAAGCTCATCTAAAAAAATAAAATTCGTTAAACTGTAAAGCCGGTATTACAAGTTCGGGCGGAAATAAAACATGGCTTCCGCCCGTTTCTGTAAATCAATTTAAATGAAACTAAACATATATTATCATACACTTTTTACGCTTATTTTACTGAGCTCTTGTATAAAGGATAAGCCGCAGGAACCTTTAAAGACCGCAACTACTATTAACCCCGACACGAAAGTGTTGGTAATTAATGAAGGCGGCTTCGGCTATAATAATGCGGGTATTTCATTATATGATCCTACGTCAGGCGCCGTTATAGAAGACTATTATAAGCAACAAAACAATAACGAGGCTTTGGGGGATGTTTGCCAAAGTATATGCAAATTTAATAACCGGTATTACGCGGTTATGAATAACTCCGGGAAAATAGTTGTTGTTAATGCTACCGACCTTGTAAAAACAGGAGTTATTACAGGGTTTAATTCGCCGCGCTATATGTTACCTGTTACATACAATAAAGCCTATGTAAGCGACTTGTACAGTAATTCTATAAAAGTAATAGATCTTAACACCAATAGCATTAAGGGTTCAATAACTTGTATGGCCGGCACGGAAGAAATGGTGCTGATCTATAACAAAGCGTTTGTCACAAATGGTAATTCAAACTATTGCTATATTATTAATACAGTAACCGATGTGATTAGTGATAGTATTAATATTGGTAAAGGAGGCACAAGTAGTGTAATAGATAAAAATTCAAAAATATGGATATTGCCCGGTGGAAGCACAGCGGGAAACCAAAGCGGGAAGCTGGTACGCATTGATCCTGTAAATTTACAAATAGAACTCAGCTTAAACTTTGCGTTAACGGATAGTCCTAATAGCTTACGTATTAACAAAACACACGACACACTTTATTTTTTAAATAAAGGCATTAACCGAGTTTTAATTTCAGATACACAACTACCCATATCTCCTTTAATAAGCCAAGGCTCTAAAATATATTATGGTTTAGGAATTAACCCGAAAGATTATACCATTTATGTAAGCGATGCTATTGACTACATACAAAAATCTAAAATTGAAATTTATAAAACTGACGGGAGCTTTAAAACAAGTTTTAACGCGGGTATTATTTCAAACGGTTTTGTATTTGAGTAAGGTATACTTTACTGTCACTTCGAGTGCCACGCAGGAGTGTATCGAGAAGCGTTTCCTGAAAAATTAAAAATTGTTTTCGATATAATTTCCGCAAAAGACAGGCTGAAATCACCCGAACAGACACTAACTTTATGCTATATTTGCTTAGTGCAACAGTACCTACATATTATTTCTTTTGATATCCCCTACCCTGCCAACTACGGCGGTGTTATTGACGTGTATCATAAAATAAGATGCCTGCACCTGAAAGGCGTTAAAATTATTTTACATTGCTTCAAATACGGTGACAGAATCCCTTCACCGGAGTTAGAAAAGCTTTGCCACACAGTTTATTATTATAAAAGAGATACCTCGTTCATAAATCAGTTTTCGTTTTTACCGTATAATGTAAAATCAAGAATTACGCCTCAATTAAAAAAGAATTTAGTGTTAGACGATCATCCTGTTTTATTTGAAGTATTGCACACCTGTTACTTGTTAAATGATCCTGATCTCAAAAAAAGAAAAAAATTGTTCAGGCACAGCAACATTGAGCACGACTATTTTTTGGAACTGGCAAAAATAGAAAACTCTTTATTAAAAAAGTTATACTTAAGGTTGGAAGCTTTTAAATTAAAGCATTTTGAAAAACACGTTAGATTTTCTGATTGCATATTATCTGTTTCAGAAAGTGACCTGACGTATTTCCAAAATACTTATCCAAACACGCCTTCTGTTTATTTGCCGAGCTTTCATCCATTTGATACGTTAGAGTGTAAGCCCGGCAAAGGAGAATATATTTTATACCACGGCAATTTATCTGTTTCCGAAAATTATATAGCTGCCTTATGGCTAATTGAACACGTTTTTTCGAAAATAGATTACCCCGTTATAATAGCGGGATTAAATCCCCCGATACAATTGATCGAAAAAATAAATGTGCATAAACATATTGAATTAAAGGAAAATTGTACTGAAACGGAAATGCAAACCTTACTGAGTAATGCTCAATTACACTGTTTATATACGGCGCAGACCACTGGCTTAAAGTTAAAATTATTAAATGTGCTTTATAGCGGACGTTTTGTATTAGCAAATGAAAATATGTTAGCGGGTACGCAAATGACCAAGGCCTGCGTAATATGTAACAGCCCCGAAGAATATATTGCTTCTATACATCAATTATTTAATAAAGAATTTACCCGGGATGATATAGAAAAAAGAGGAGCGGTTATTACCATAATGGATAACGAAGGCAAAACAAAAAAACTGATTGAGTTAATCGGCTCTTAAAGCGATCATTGCTTTCAAAATTTTATTGATTTTGTTAACCGGGATGTCTTTAGTTGCATCTATTAAAAGGATTTTCATTTTCGCCCTTTTCTCACTTATTAAGTCGGGATGATGTATACTTTTACCTTCTACCAAGCCCAAATAGGGTTGCAGGTGTTTTTTATGAACCCATAAATAGCAGATCATTTTTCCCTTATAACAAAAAAAAGGCATACCATATTTCCAGGCTTCCGTTATACTTGGATCTGACTTTAAAATATGAGCTCTTAAAAATTGCAGGCAACTTTTAACAGGCTCTTCTTTTTGAAAATAATAATTATCGATAGGGCTAAGCATTATTTAAAGCTTGCTTTACCTGCTCAATGGTATTTTTAGCGTTGCCTGCAAATAGTGTATCATTAATAAAAATGACCGGGCGCTTTAAAAACGTATACTCTTCCAAAATATAATTTTTATAATCTGTTTCCGTCAATGTTTTAGAGGTGAGACCCAACTCTTTGTATTTCCTTGCTATACGGCTAAACAGGGCTTCATAACTACCGGCAGCCTCCTTCATTTCTTCCAGTTGATCGGGGGTAATTTTCCGTGTTTTAATATCTTGAAATTCAAAATTTTTCTCTTTCAATTTCAGGTCAGAGATAATGCGTTTACACGTATCGCAGGTTGAGAGGTAGTATATTTTATTCATAGATTGCGTTTTGTTCACCACTGAGGTACAGAGAAATATAGTTTTATTAATGTAAGCAGTTGTGTGTTTTAAACGCAAAGGTCGCAAAATTTTGTAAGTAAGAAAAAGAGAGGTCGCAAAGTATATAAAAAAAGAGATACACAATGCATCTCTCTTTTTTATATGAATTCTTTCAGTTTCTAACTATTACCCGAGCATTTTTAAGAAGCTTACTTCTTTTTCTGTTAAAAAACGAAATTTACCGCGTGGCAAATCTTTTTTAGTTAAGCCTGCAAAAGCCACCCTGTCAAGCTTTACAACCTCATAGCCTAAATGTTCAAACATTCTTCTTACAATACGGTTGCGCCCGCTGTGTATTTCAATGCCTAATTCAAATTTA
>JANYGK010000098.1 GCA_025362395.1 Bacteroidota bacterium | reverse complement strand
CAATACGGCTTTTTTTCTGTCCTTGTGCCATGTCGATGCTAATTAAGGGCGGTGAAAATTTTTCAGCTAACGAAATATTTTCCGGAAACTCAAATACACAACGTATCTGCGGAGAGTTATTAATTTTAGCTCCCCCCGTATGAAAATCAACACCAAAATCAATTAAAGGAATTATGTGTTTCATTAAGTCGTAAGCGATGCGGCTTCCAAAAGATCCGTTCTTATTACCGGGAAAGCAGCGATTTAGGTCCCTTCCATCAGGCAGTTCCCTGCTTCCGAATAAAAAAGAAACGCTGTTTATAACCGGAATGGCAATAATGCTTCCGCATTTTAAATTTTTAATTTCGTCGCGTGTAATGATCTTCCGGATTATTTCAATGCCATTAGTCTCTTCGCCATGCATACCTGCCGAAAGAAGGATAGTAGGACCCGGTTTTTTACTTCTGAAAACAAAAACGGGAATCTCTATTTTTGTCTTAGTATGAAGCTCGTAAGAGTTAAGAACTATTTGTTTGTTTTCTCCCGGACTAACGGTCTGAGAGTTAATGTTGAAGTGTTTCATAACTATTGACCGGGAGCATTAAATTCATTCCGTTCAACGTATTCGATAATTTTTCCTGCAATATCAACACCTGTAGCGCCTTCAATACCTTCCAAGCCGGGCGATGAATTTACCTCCATTACCAATGGACCTCTGTCGCTTTGCAGCAAGTCGACACCGGCAATTCCCAATCCTAATTTTTTTGCAGATTTAATAGCCGTGGCGCGTTCTTCTGCTGTAAGCTGAATGAGGGAAGCGGTTCCTCCCCTGTGTAAATTACTTCTAAACTCTCCTTCCTTAGCTTGTCGCTTCATGGCACCAACAATTTGTCCGTCCACTACAAACACGCGTATATCAGCACCCTTCGATTCTTTAATAAATTCCTGAACTAACATATTGGCATCTAATTTTAAAAAAGCTTCAATAACAGACTTTGCAGCTTTATCATTTTCCGCTAAAATAACGCCTATGCCTTGCGTGCCTTCTAACAATTTTACTACGCAGGGAGCCCCGCCAATACTTGCAATAACTGATTCAATATCTTTGGGTTCATTGGCAAAAGCCGATTTTGGCATCCCAATGCCTGCACGTGCTAATATTTGCAGGCTACGCAGCTTATCTCTCGAACGCACTAAAGCTTGAGATTCAACAGCGGTAAAAATTTTCATCATTTCAAACTGCCTTACAACTGCTGAGCCGTAAAAGGTAGCGCTGGCGCCAATACGCGGAATAACGGCATTTATACCGTTTACTTCTTTCCCGTTATAATAAATGTGCGGCCTGCTTTGTTCGATTACCAATACACATTTCATATGGTCTAATACTGCCACTTCGTGTCCGCGCGATTCGGCTGCTTCAATTAAACGTTTTGTAGAATATAAATTTTTGTTCCGGGATAAGATAGCTATTTTCATTATACTGTAATTAAGTATTTATTTTTTTAATGTTTAGTCCGTTAGTGAAAATTAAATTTACATCAACCATAAATTTTCCTTTTAATAACCGACGTCCTATAAGCACGGGATAGCGCATATTGCCTCTATCGCTTAAGGATATCGTAGTAAGTATTCTTTTGTTTCCTATCCTGATCAACGTTTTTATAATATAGCGTTCCTCTTTTTCTCCGAAAGAATTTTTTATATGCTTCCTTGTAAAATGTTCAATACAGTGCACGGTATCATCCAATAATTTAAAATGCAAAACATCTTTTCCGTCAATTTTTACCTGTTCTATATGTTTACAGTGTATGGAAGAGGTATATGCTCCCGTATCAATTTTTGCTTCCACGTGTGTAATTGATAAAAGAGGAAAATCCACATATTCTCTTCTGCCTATCAGTTTTATTTTAGCCTGTTTTTGTAACATATTAGTTTACTCCAAATTAATTGATTTTAATGAAAACAAAAAATTAATTTTTGTAAAACCTTGCAGGGTCTGCTTCTTTATTAATGGAAACTTGTGCCTGCAAAAAACCGGTAAATTGTTTTGCGAAATATGGGGCCAACATAACCGCTTTAGTACCGAAACCGTTAAAGATAAAAAAGTTTTCGACCGTTGGATGTCTTCCTATAACCGGTCTTCTATCAATAACGGCGGGCCTTACACCTGCTTCGTGCTTAATAATTTTATAAGGTACATTAATAATCGCATCCAGTTTTTGCGTCAATTCTTCTTTTGCTTTTTTAGTAGGTAGGTCATTTAGGTGTTCCCATTCGTAAGTGGCCCCTACTTTATAGGTATGTGGCGCAACAGGCAAAATAAAAAGACCCTTATTTAATATATCATTTTTTAATACTATTTCTTCGCAATATATCGTAAGGATCTCTCCCTTGGCAGGCTTCATGGGTATCCAATTAAAATAAGGATTGGCGGAGATCAAATGTCCTTCACAAAAAATAATATTTTTAGCTTTTACGCTTTTATAACTTACATGCGTTATATGGTTTTCAAGCAGGCTATGATCAACCGTATCGTCCAAATAACTATTATTGTTTACAAGGTGGTTTTTTGTACGCTCTAAAAACAGGGTAACATCGAGGCTGCCGGCATTTAGCACTTTAGAATAACTTTGGATGGTGCTGTTTGCAGATATACTAAGATCATTATAGATGACCGGGTCTAAAAAAACAGTATCGCTTTTCGCTTTTTTTAGCCACAGATTTTTTTCCTGTTCTTCAACGATCGGTTTTATAATGTGGCGATGTCGGATGAGTGTTACATTAAATAATTTTTCTGCGTAGCCATAAAATTCATTCAGTTCAGGAACAACATCATCCGCAAGCCAACTTTTAGTAAGCCGTTTAAACACCACAGGATTCCAAATACCTGCAGCAACGCTTGAGCAGGATGATAAAGAAGAATTATTTATGACACAAACGGTGTAACCCGAGCGCATTAAAGAAAGTGATGCTACAGAACCTGAAAGGCCTTGCCCTACAATAATAAAATCATAAGTCATGAATTATTTTTTAGGCTTCGGTTTTTTATAACCGTATTTTATACCGCGGTATGAACCCGAAAAATAGACAATTAATCTTACGCCGTATACCATTTGAATTTCATTATAATCACAAAATATTTGGCCGCCGAGGCCCACATCATATTTTATTTTATATACGGCTTCAAGACAAGCGTAGCCTCCAACCCTATTGTAAACCGTATTTAAAACAGGTGATAATCCAAACTGTGTACTGTCACTTAAAGGCCTTCTGAAATAAGAAAATGACGGGCCTATAAATGCCGATAAATTATACTTCTCGCTTTCTTTTCTAAGCCCTAATCCTACATGGAAGTTATAATTATTGGCTGCCGTAAAATCACGCCCGCTCATAAATGCACCCGTTCTAAAATAATATTGCTTAATATGAAAGCTGTAATCAATCGCTAAATTCTTTTCATCTTTTTCGTCGTGCTGCCATTTGGTGTTGAAGCCCGCGCCCCCGCCAAAAGACAGCCAGTTGTTGTAAACCCTGTACCGCTTACCGTCATATGCAATTTCACGTTTGCGGTTAAATGTATCTTTTTTAACAACAGCTGTTGAGTCGGTTTGCGACATCAAAGCTCCTGTGCTTAAAAGCGTGAACATGAATATGAAAAGAGATTTCAACCGGGGCAAAGATAAATAAAACAATTTGTTTTTGAATAGAGTAATATTAATGAACATATACGGTATCTTTTTTAGGTAATTACTTTGGGGATGTAATTTTACAAAAGCCGTTTAGTTAACTATTTTGCCATTATCCACGCATTCGGATAATTAGTGCGAACTGCTTCAAGCAACGTAACAGCGGCCTGTCTATCATCAAAGCCACCGCAGCTTACTATATGCAACCCTTTATTATTTACGCCGCTAATGCCTGCGCTGATATTATTCTTAGTTAATTCGCCGATCAATTTATCCGCGTTTCTTTTTATGCCAAAACAACCCAATACTACTTCAAACTTTCCCGTGTAATTTTTTTCAGAAGAGCTTGTAAATAAAGGTTTGTGAACCAATGTTTTGTCTGCTTTAAAAACTGTATCATTTATATTAACAATTAAAACTGTTCCTTTTTCATTTAATGTAAAAGCGGCATACCCATTAGCGTCCGCTAATAATGCAGGTTTTGCTACATCATCAATAAAATAAATGTTGCGGGTTACTTCTTTAGCAGGGCTATATGTTTTTTCGGGACTATAAAAAGGGTTAACGGAAGACTGCATGAATGGCTGCATTGGTTTTGAATAGGTTGCCATTAATAAAAAAGCCATAGCAGCAGGTATGCCAACTGCCAAAGCGGCAATTTTAGCATACCGTTTTTTTTGTTTTTGAACGGGTTCAACTATGGCGCGCCTGTTTTCAAACACAGGAGTTATAAAAGGAGCTTCAGGTTCTATTGCTAATTCAATTGCGGTAACGGGTTCAAAGCCGTAAGAGTCAAATAAAAAATTAATATCCGGTTTGGCCTCAAAACGTAAGCTCTGCTCACTGTCTATGTATAACAAGCCTATGCCGGTTAATTCAAACCGTTTTTTTGCATCCAGTAAGGATTGAATATAAGCCCTATAATCTTCAATGTTTTTTGTAGCATTATCAAAGGGGATCGCATTTTTTTCCATTAATGCGGATACTAGTAAGCCGTCGTTATGAACCAGGTTTTTATTAAAAAGAACCTGTTTGGTTGGCGGAAATAATAAGCTGTTTCCTTTACTGAAACCCGCACTGTAATTACGTGCGACAAACCCTCCGAATTTTGGAACAATAACACAGTCGTGCTTGTATAAAAGCTCGCTTATTAAATAGGTTATCTGTGTGTATTGAATCATTATACAGGGGTTCGAAAGTACTTTTTTTTACCTTCTTTTCCTTATAAATTTAGGAAATTCCCGGTATTTTCCTCATAATTTTAATAACCAATTAATAACCAGTTTTTTAAAAATTTATTAAAGATTATTTTAACTTTACCGGCAATGCCCAAAATCCGTTTCTACATATCTATTACTCTTAGTATTTGCTTGTTTATAAGCTCATTAGGCTTTTCTCAAAAACAAAATTATACCACCAAAGAATTGTTTTTTAAAAGGATAAAATCAATGGATGATATTGAGCAATTTAAATGCAGTCTAAAAATCACCGAACGGGGTAAAAAAGATCCCTTAAGTAATTTAATGCGACAAGATCAACACCATACGATTAATAAAATGGGCTTTGATTATTTTAGCGCTATTGTCAAGTATATTGCCGTAAAAACGGGTAAAAGGTTTGATGATAGATTTAAAACGGAGGATGGAGAACGCTACAATACAAGGCCTTGCTACAAAGTTAGTATTATTACTAAAAATTACGAGTATAATACTTATACCGTCGGTGATAATGAAAGCATTACCTCCATAGCCCGTAAGTTCTTTATCAGCGAATATAAAACTTTAAAAGTAAATCCTAAGCTAAATGATTATTTTGATATTTTAAAAAAAGGCCGGGTATTAAAAGTGCCTAATACATACGCAAAAGATGTAACTTTAAACATTGATCGGCTTTATTATTTACGGATAGATATTAAAGTGTCGGATGATAAAGGGTTGTTTGAACAATATGATTATTTTTATTTACAAGTATCCTAAAATAGATGATACCGAATTACGACAGGGTATAAAGGTTATAAATTTTAAACTTTTACACCCGTTTTTGGTTTATACAGAAGAATAATGAGCGCGATAATTATTACAAAAAATACCGAGTTAATGCAACGGGTTATTGATGAAATCAAAACCTGTTATGATCCTGAAATTCCTGTAGATATTTGGGAGCTTGGTTTAATATATGAACTGGACCTTAATGACGATACTGATTTAAAGATCACAATGACCTTAACATCGCCTAACTGCCCGGTAGCAGAGTCGTTGCCGGCTGAAGTGGAGAATAAATTAAAATTAGTACCCGGCATTAAATCAGCCGAATTGAAACTTACTTTTGAGCCTACCTGGACAAAAGAAATGATGAGCGAAGTAGCGCAACTCGAACTGGGGTTTATGTAAATTTTAATACAAAACAATGTCGGATGAAATTATAAATAAAGTGGCTAACAGTGGTTTAATTACCATTGACTTAGAAGAATTTTATCCGGAAGGTGAACGTATTTTATTTGATATTAAACCGGTGCTGTTTCAGGAATTAATTTTAAAGGAAAAAGATTTCAGGGAATTTATAAAGCAGCATGACTGGGCCGCTTATAAGAATAAATTTATTGCTATCACCTGTACAGCTGATGCTGTTGTGCCAACCTGGGCTTACATGCTTTTAGCTATAGCGTTTGAGCCTTTTGCCAAAAAAGTAATCTTCGGTAATTTAGAAACACTGGAAGCTGTAGTGTTTAATGAAGCATTGCACACTATTACTTACGAAGATTATAAAGATAAACGTGTTGTTATAAAAGGTTGCGGAACTTTACCTGTTACTACAAATGCGTATGTTGAATTGGTAAAAGGATTAAAGCCTTTTGCAAAATCGATCATGTACGGGGAGCCTTGCAGTACAGTGCCTTTGTATAAAGCTCCTTCGGGAAAGTAAGTAACCTGAGTACAACAATTTTCCAAAATTGTCTTTCATTTTTTTGTGTTTTATTGAAAATCTCCCGTATTTATAAGTCGTATATTTATCATCTTGAATCATAGGCTTAAATATTTTTTTTCGGTGCTGTTTGTCTTATGTGTTTTTTTTGGCTCGGCACAGAAAGAAGGAAATAAACATTCGAGGAAAACACCTGTAGCTCAAACCAAAATCAGTTTCTCACCCGCTATCGGTTTTTATAAAGCAAATCCTCATCATGCCGGGAAGGCTTCACCAAAAATGGCGTTTTGTTTTTCTTTAAAGGAAGAATTCAGGATCGATAAAAAAAGCCAATCCTTTATTGCTATAGGTGTTGATTACATGCTGCACGGTGTAAAATTTAACTCCTACTATTTTCATAAAGACAGTCTTAAATTATATACCGGAAATATGAATGCTTCCTATAATTTAACCATACAGGAATTGGATTTCCCGATCTTAATAAAACGTTCTTTTCAAAAAGAAAACAATGCACTGCTGTCCGGTTACGTATTTGCAGGGTATAGCTATCGCATGCTGATAAAAAGTGTGATGTCGGTAAGTTACCAAGGCGACGAAGCAGAATATGATAACGGGAACCTGCAATTTAAAATTCCTGCCTTAAGTAAGCTTGGCAGTTCGTTTTTATTGGCGGGAGCAGGCTTCCAAAAAAATAATCCCAATAAGCATAAAGCGTTTTATGCGGAAATACAATTCAAGTATAGTCTTTCGCCTTTATACATCGATCAGCCCTATGCACCGAGCAGCTTGTATGTAAGCGGGCATTTTTTATATTTAACTGTTGGCGTAAAAATTTAAATTGAATATTACCCTTCATAAATCCGGTAAACCTGTAAGCGGTAGTATTCATTTACCGGGGTCAAAAAGTATCAGTAACCGGGTGCTGATGATCAAAGCACTTTCCGGGCTAAATTTCCCAATCATTAATTTATCAGATTCTGATGATACCAAGCATTTGCAAAAAGCATTAGAGCTTATTGATACTGATACTTCCGGTATAATTGATATTGGACATGCCGGAACAGATATGCGTTTTTTAACAGCGTATTTATCGCTTAAACAAGGAACGTATGAATTAACAGGCTCTGAACGCCTACAGCAACGTCCCGTTAAGGAATTGGCAGACGTTTTAAAAAATTTAGGCGCGGATATTATATATAAAAACAAAAATGGTTATCCGCCTTTAATTATTTCCGGAAAGCAATTAAAAGGCGGGAAAGCTCTTATACAAGGCCATGTAAGCAGCCAGTTTATAAGCGCATTATTATTAACCGCTCCTTATTTTGAGGCAGGGTTGGAGCTTAGTATTGAAAATGAAATTGTGTCGAAGCCTTATATACACATGACTATAGAGATTATGAAAGAATTTGGCGCAAAGGTTTTGTGGGAGAATAACAAGATCAAAGTGTATTCCGGTTCTTACAGTTACACAAAACAGGAATATATTGTGGAAAGTGATTGGAGTGCAGCCTCTTATTTTTACAGCTTTGTTGCCTTATCCGGAATTAAGACGGAGCTTACGTTACAAGGCTTATTTGAAACTAGTTTACAAGCCGATGCTGCCTGCGTTGAAATTTATAAATCATTTGGCATTGAAACTATTTTCGGAAGCGGTAAGATTATAATTACTAAAAAAGCCGACACTTCTGTTTCTAAATTTGAATATAATTTTATTAACTGCCCGGATATAGCCCAAACAGTGGCGTGTACCTGTGCAGTATTAAATCGTTCTTTTTATTTTACAGGTTTGCAAACTTTAAAAGTAAAAGAAACAGACCGAATTTTGGCATTAAAAAATGAGTTGAAAAAGTTTGGTATTGATATTCAAGCAACCAGTAATACCATTCGTTACGATCAAATAAAATCAAAACCTTTCTTTGATCCTGTTTCGGTATCAACCTATAACGACCACCGAATGGCCATGAGCTTTGCACCTTTAACTCTTTTAGTTAATACGTTGATCATTGAAGATGCGGGTGTAGTTTCAAAATCTTACCCGGAATTTTGGAATGATTTGAATAAAATAGGAATAACTCATCAAAAAAAATGAATTATACAGATGTTATAAGTACGATTGGCGTATTGCTTATTTTACTCGCTTTTTTCTTAAGCACCTTCAACTACATTTCCGGTTCAGGGAAATTTTATTTTGCTTTAAATAGTATAGGTGGCGCATTTGCTTGTTACGGTAGTATACTGTTGCATTCCATTCCTTTCGTGATTCTTGAAGGTGCGTGGTGTTTAGTTGCGATTATTGCCCTAATTAAATCAAAACAATAAATTTGTTCTTGATTTTTTATCCTTTATGTCTTCTATAAAGAGCTCATGTACGGCAATGAAATTAGCGTTTTGCTGTATTGTTTCTAAAATAGTATGGTTGTGCAAATAACGGTTATCACCCTTTATTAAAAGAAAATAATCTGTTTTATCAAGCTCGGGCATTAAGCGCGTGGTTTGTTCTACTTCGCCTCCAAACAGATCTAAAGGTTGTTGTTTTCGTTTTACGCTTGGTTGAAAGGACGTTTGATTTTGCAACAAATTAAATTCAATATTTAATTCTTCGTGCAAAAAACTATATACGGGAAAATAAAAATCTTCGCCTGCCTTATGTGTATAATCTAACAGGTCGTTCAATTGCAAATCAATATTCAGATCGCTGTTCAATTCATGAATAATCCTGTAAATGCTTTCGTTGCAAGTAATAGAGAAGAGGTCAAAATCAAAATGCTCTTCCGCGTTAATATCTAAATTGTATGTTGCCAAATATTAAATAATTAATGATGTCAACTTATTTAGTGCGTCACCCTGAACTAAAATGATACTACTATCCCGAAATTTTTTCGATCAATTCAGTGCTGATACCTGTAGAGCTGTAACCGCCATCGTGGTATAAATTCTGCATCGTAACCATACGCGTTAAGTCAGAAAATAAGCTTACCGTATAATTTGCACAATCATCGGCACTTGCATTACCTAAAGGAGATTGCAGATCGGCAAACGTATAAAAATCAGAGAACCCTTTAATGCCGGCACCTGCAGTGGTTTTGGTGGGAGACTGTGAAATGGTGTTGATCCGCACTTTCTTTTGTTTACCGTAATGGTAACCAAAGGTACGTGCGATGCTTTCCAGCATCGCTTTAATATCAGCCATATCTGTATAGAACGGATAAGTACGTTGAGCTGCAATGTATGATAAAGCAACAACCGAAGCGTGCTCATTTAAAGCATCCAACTTATGGGCAGCCGCTAACATTTTATGAAAGGATAAGGCTGAAACATCAATTCCTTTTTGATAATAATCATAGTTTAATTCAGTGTACGGAATATTTTTACGAATGTTTACGCTCATTCCTATTGAGTGTAAAACGAAATCTATCTTACCGCCCAATACATCCATTGATTCGGTGTAAAGCTTGGTAATTTCTTCCATGTTGGTAGCATCCGCAGGAATAATTTTAGCGCCTGTTTGTTCTGCCAGTTTATTAATTTCGCCCATACGCATAGCAATGGGAGCATTCGTTAATGTAAAGGTTGCGCCTTCCTCATGGCACTTTTGTGCCACTTTCCATGCAATAGAATTTTCATCTAATGCACCTGTAATAATTCCGCGCTTTCCTTTTAATAAGTTGTATGCCATAGTGTTTTTTTTAGTTGTGTAAATATACGACTTACCGGTTATTTTTCGTAGAATTTTACGCCTTTAATTATCATACAAAAGATATTTTTTTTGAATAAAATAATTAGCTGATTCATATATCTTCATCATCTTTTTGTCCATGTCATCTGCCTTTTGTTTGTACAGTTGCTTATAATTTGTTTGGTCTAAATTTTTATATTTTCTTAAATAACTTTCATTATTACTAAGTGTTTTATAATAATAAAATCCTTCGTTATCTACACATCCAATTTTATCATCGGCAGAAAAAACAACGAATGGATGGTGTTCTTTCAGAATATTGATTCCGAAAGTTTTGTTCGTATAATTTGCGCCAATAATTCCCATAACAGTTGCAGGAATATCAGGTTGATAACAGGGTGAAGAGATCGTATCCGGTTTAAATAATTTCGGTTGGTAAATAATACATGGCACGTGATTATAGCTTATAGGCATTTCATAAGTATGTCCCATAGATAAACCATGATCTCCTAAAAATAAAAATACAGTGTTATCATACCATGGTTGTTTTTTCGCCTGTTGCATAAATCTTCCAATTGCCCAGTCTGCATAAAGTGTACAATTATCCTGCGGAGTTTCTCCTGCCGGCTTAAACGGTATGTTAGTAGGTATTTTCCACGGGCCGTGATCGGAAGCGGTCATTAATACAGATAAAAAAGGTTTATCACTTTTTCGGCTTCCTGTTATTTCGATTAATTTATCAAACAGTAAATGATCCGGAACCCCTAAAGAACTCTCTGCCTGCGAATGATCAAAATCGTATTGACTGATCGAATGTGAAAATTGATTAAGTTTAAAAAAACCTTCCATATTATCAAAATGAGGATCATGCGTTGTATAAAAGTAAGTTTCATAGCCTCGCTTACTTAACATGGATCCCAATCCGTCGAATGGAGTTTTTACGTAGTTTTTCATTGATTTTTCTGCATAGATGCTTAAATAGCCGGTTGATGTCGAAAATAAACCATTAAACGTGTGTATACCCGATGAAAAAAAGTTTTCGCAAAAAACACCTTCTTTACTGATTCGGTCGAGATTCGGAGTCAGATCTTTTCCGCCGTAATAGCCCATTTTAAAAACGGACATACTTTCCATGACAACAATTATAATATTATAGTTTGTTTTTATATGAGATGTGTCAATCACTTTTCTATCGATGCTTTGTTGATATGGGGTTGTTATTCCTAAATAGTCTCTTGTGTAAGCAATATCTTCATCGATGTTCTTTGGCGCAACATATCGTTTTTTGTTTTTATTATAAAGAACAGTTTTCCAAAACGTAAAATTTGGGTTTATCGCTATTTGATTAATGAAATTATTTGATGAAACAATTGACAAGCCTTCATGTAAACCTGATCGGGCAGAGGTTCTTCCTCTTGAACCTAAAGTCACCAAGGCAGATAATAAAGTAAATATTAAAAGTGAGTAATACCACTTTACTTTTGGCTGATCCAGTTCCCGTTGTTTAAAACCGAAAAACATTTTTTTAGATGCAATGATTAATATACTTCCTATGAGGAAATATAAAATAAAAAAGCCCCAATACGAAAAGCTTCCAAAAATAACACCTGCCGCAAAATCAGGATTTTCACTCCATAAAAATGCGTTTTTATTTAAGTGTGTACCAAACTGTTTAAAGTAGGGGATGTCAGCAACACATATGAAATGATAAAGCAATTGTAAAATTAAAAAACTATAGAAACCAAAAGCATATAATTTTTTTTGATCAAAAAAATGTGCGATCGACCAAATTAAAACGACGAAATAAGTGATCCAACAAAATACGGCAGTATCAAATTCGAGTCCCATTCTAAATGCCATTATTTTTTCAAAGAAAACAACGGCCCCTATATCAGAGGATTTATTATAATGATAAAACAGGAAGCGCGTAAAAAAAAATAAAACCAGGTTTAACCCGTAAAGTTTAAAAGTAATATAACATGTGCCGGTATTTTTGACCAAATGTTTTTAAGCATTCAGTAATTCTTTCGCGTTCTTCAAAGCTGTTTCTGTAGGCGTGCCCGTACTTAGCATTTTAGCGATCTCTGCCACACGTTCATCTTTACTGAGCAGCTTAATATTGGAGGTTGTTTTGTCGGTTGAATCTGATTTAAAAACAAATAAATGCGTTTCGCCTTTACTTGCCATTTGCGGTAAATGTGTAATGGTGATAACCTGCATACGTTTGCCCATCACTTTTAAAATGTTGCCGATCTTATCTGCTACATCTCCGCTCACACCGGTATCTATCTCATCAAAAATAATGGTTGGTAAGGCTGTGTGTTCTGCGAGTAAAGCTTTTAAGCATAAAGTTAAGCGTGATAGCTCGCCCCCCGAAGCAGTTTTATGCAGCTCTTTAAATTCGGCGCCTTTGTTGGCTGTAAATAAAAAAGACACTGCATCTAAACCTGTGGAAGATAAATTTTCCTGTTGACTCAATTCAATTTTAAATTGCGCATTCGCCATAGACAAGCTTGCCAACATAGTTTTAATATTCTGCTCAATACCTTCTGTTGCTTTGTGTCGCTTTTTAGAAAGCTCAGTCGCTAATGTTTTGCATTGTTTTTCCTGCGCTAAAATTTCCTTTTTTGTTTTTTCTATGTTTACTTCCAGTGAAGAAAATTGCTGAAGCTTCCCTTCTATGTCGGCTTTTATATTTAGTAACTCTTCCTCAGTTAATACACCGTGTTTTTTTAATAGACGGTTCAGTTTATCCAACTTAGAATTTACTTCTTCTAGCCGGGCGTTATCATACACAACTTCTTCCTCTGCCTGTTCAATATCAGAGGCAAGCTCTTTCAATTCGATAATTACGGAATTGATCCGTTCAAAAAATTCATTAAATTTTGTATTAAATTTTGATACATTTTGCAGCTGCTGTTTAATAACTGCTAAAACAGACACACTATTTTCATCACCACCCGAAATAGCAAGAGCTGCTTTTGATAAATTACCTTTAATGAATTCTGCATTTTCAAGGGTTTCACTTTCTTCTTCCAATCCTTTTAATATGCCTTGTTTAATTTCTGTTTCTTCCAACTCATTAAATTGAAATTGAAAATAATCCAGTTCTTTTTTAGCCTGTATTTCCCGGCTTAAAAGATCGTCTAATTGTTTTTTTAATTTTTGTAAAGCGCTGTACTGTTTTTTATAATCCGCAAAAAGCGTTGTAGTTTGTGCAAATGCATCTACCAGCTCAAACTGAAAGTTAGTTTCTTTAAGCAATAAAGTTTCGTGCTGCGAATGGATATCGATCAGGCGATCCCCCAGTTCTTTTAAAATCGTTACTGTTGCAGGAGTATCGTTTATAAAGGCCCTCGATTTTCCTTCGGGTGTAATTTCTCTTCTTATAGTAGTTATATCTTCGAAGTCCAGCTCATTCTTTTCAAAAAACGAATTAAGCTTATAAGCTTTAATATCAAACCGTGCTTCAATAATGCATTTCTTGGTTTTATCGTGCAGGCTTCCCACATCAGCCCTGCTGCCTAAGGTTAAGCCCAAAGCGCCTAACAGAATAGATTTTCCCGCACCGGTTTCACCTGTAATAACGGTTAAGCCTTTAGCAAAATCAACGTCTGTTTTTTCAATCAGGGCAAAATTCTGTATGCGTAAATGTTGTAACATATTATGGCTAAATATCGGAAATTAATTGGGGAAGAATTTTGTTTTTTGGGACAAACTCCCCCTATTTTTCAACAGAAATGGGTTTTTTATAACAGCCGGCTAATTTAAATTCAGTGTTCAATCATTAAGATTATTCATTTACTCATTATGCTGTAACTAACATTTGTAAATAGCGTATACAGTAAGGAGTATGGCACAAAATTATATATGTTTATTGTAATGCGTTAGGGTTTAATTAAAATCATCATATCATGAGACAGCTAAAGATAACCAAACAGATCACCAACCGGGAAACCGCTTCACTTGATATGTACTTGCAGGATATAGGTCGCGTAGAGCTTATCACGGCAGATGAAGAGGTGCTTCTGGCTCAAAAAATTAAAACAGGTGATCAAAAAGCGCTCGATAAATTAGTAAAAGCTAATTTGCGTTTCGTTGTATCTGTTTCAAAACAATATCAAAACCAGGGCTTAAGTTTGCCCGACCTTATTAATGAAGGGAACATGGGTTTAATTAAAGCGGCTCAACGTTTTGATGAAACCCGCGGCTTTAAATTTATATCCTATGCCGTGTGGTGGATCAGGCAAAGCATTTTGCAGGCATTGGCCGAACAATCGCGTATTGTGAGGTTACCTCTTAATAAGATAGGTGCTATTAATAAGATCAATAAAACATTTGCAAAGCTTGAGCAACAGCTTGAGCGGGAGCCTATAGCCGAAGAGATCTCTGAATTACTGGATATTTTACCGGAAGACATTCGTGAAACTATGAAAAACCAAGGAAGGCACATGAGTATGGACGCGCCTTTAGGGAATTTGGAAGACGGAGGCAGCATGTACGAATTAATGGAAAATACCCATGAAGTAACTCCTGATAACGAATTAATTAAAGAAAGTTTGCGGAATGAGATCGATAGGGCATTAACAGGGTTAACAACCCGGGAAGCAGATGTAGTAAGGTTATATTACGGATTAAGCGGCGGACACTCACATTCATTGGAAGAAATTGGCGAAAAATTTGAATTAACGCGCGAAAGGGTTCGCCAGATAAAAGAAAAAGCGGTGCGCCGTTTAAAGCATGCGTCTAAAAGCAGGGTTTTAAAAGATTATTTAGGTTAGTTATTAAAAGTTGTGTTTGTTTGTTTAAAGGAGGCTCTTGCTCAGGAGCCTCTTTTTTATTGGCATTACATTTTGTACTTATCAGGTGTTATAGTTTTTTAACGGAAGGCAATATGTTTGTTTATACTATTTTCCGTAACACTCCTTATAATTTTATATTTTTGATTCTCAATTCATACATTATGTCACACATAGTAGCCCCATCCGTTTTATCTGCCGATTTCGGTAACCTACAAAGAGATATTGAAATGATCAATGCATCAGATGCCGATTGGTTTCACGTAGATATTATGGATGGCATGTTTGTTCCCAATATTTCATTCGGGTTTCCTGTGCTGAAGATATTGCAGAAGTATGCTAAAAAGCCTTTGGATGTTCATTTAATGATAGAAGACCCTGACCGTTACACACAAGCGTTTAAAGATGCAGGCGCACATACCTTAACAGTACATGTAGAAGCAAGCAGGCATTTACATCGCAATATTCAAAACATTAAAGCTGCCGGTATGAAAGCGGGGGTGGCTTTAAACCCGCACAGTAACATTCATTTACTCGAAGATGTTATTTGCGATCTCGATTTGATTTGTGTGATGAGTGTGAACCCCGGCTTTGGCGGACAAAAATTTATTGAGAATACATTCGCAAAAGTTATTGCCCTTAAAAAATTAATTACAGAAAAAAACTCGAAAGCGCTTATTGAAATTGACGGAGGCGTTGATCTTAATAATTACCATAAGCTGTTGGTATCAGGTGCCGATGTATTGGTTGCCGGTAACACTGTGTTTTCGAGCGAAGATCCTTTACAAACTATCAAACAATTAAAAATCAAACAAATATAAACCCTAAACACTTAACATTATGTCATTTGAATTACCAAAATTACCGTATGCGAATAACGCGTTAGAGCCACATATTGATGCTAAAACAATGGAGATCCACCACGACAAGCATCACCAGGCTTATGTTACTAATTTAAATAAAGCCATTGAAGGTACCGATGCTGAAAAATTAAGCATTGAAGATATCTGCAAAAATATTTCGAAATACCCGGTTGCTGTACGTAACAATGGCGGCGGACATTACAATCACTCCTTGTTTTGGCAAATTATGGCGCCTAATGCAGGCGGTATGCCTACAGGTGATTTATCAAAAGCAATTGAAACGGATTTAGGCGGATTCGAAAAATTTAAAACTGATTTTTCTAATGCAGGGGCTACACGTTTCGGTTCAGGTTGGGCTTGGTTATGCGTTAAAGAAGGGAAATTATGCGTGTGCTCAACTCCTAACCAGGATAATCCTTTAATGGATATTGCAGATTGCAAAGGCACACCGATTTTAGGAATGGATGTATGGGAACATGCTTACTATTTAAACTATCAAAACCGTCGTCCTGATTATATGGCGGCATTTTTTAATGTAATTAACTGGACAAAAGTCGCTGAGCTTTATGCGTTAGCTAAAAAATAAACTATAGTTATTTTTCAAAAAAAAGAGGTCCCGCAATTTATGTGGGACCTCTTTTTTGGTTATTTAATTATATTAGTTTTAATTTTTAATGACACGTATCACAGTGGAGTTATTGTTACTAAGCAACCGCACATTATAAATGCCTTTGGCAAACTGATCCATGTAAATAACGGTTGAATTTATAACTTCCATTTTAGCTATTACCAATTTACCGATGGCGTCATATACTTCTACATTAATTTTATCGGCTGTATTAAAATCAATGGTAAAGTTACCCGATGTCGGGTTTGGATATACTACAAAGGAATTAGCATTTGCTGCTTCATTTATTCCTGTACATAAATTTACATTAACCGTTCTCTGATTTGTATTTGTACAACTATTTACATCCGTATAACTGTAAGTTAAGGTAAAGCTTCCTGCTCCTGCAACTAAAGGATCAAATGAGCTGCCTGTAACAGCAGTACCTGAATAGGTTCCTCCGGAAGGCGCCCCTGTTAATGTTACCGGTCCGTCTTTTAAACATACATCCGTAGCAGAAACCGCTAACGATACTACCGGTAAAGGATTAACAACCACATTTGCCACTTGAGTATCTGTGCAACCACCGTTGGCTCCTGTAACTGTATAGCTTGTTGTTGCCGCCGGTGAAACAGAAATAGTGGCTGTTGTTGCCGACGTATTCCATGTGTAAGTGGCGGCTCCCGAAGCGCTTAATGAAGCAGAGCCTCCGTTACAAATAGTTGTACTACTTACCGATACAACAGGAGTGCTGTTTACGGTAACGGTTACAATCTGTATATTGATACATCCGTTGTTTGTACCTGTAACTGTGTAGTTAGTCGTACTCGACGGTGAAACAGAAATGGAAGATGTTGTTGCAGATGTGCTCCAGCTGTAAGTTGTAGCGCCTGATGCAATTATTACAGCCGGGTTTCCGTTACAAACTGAAGGGTTATTCACTGAAACAGTAGGCGTAATTTTTACGGTAACACTAGCAACTTTTGTATCTGTACAACTACCGTTAGCACCTGTAACCGTATAGCTTGTTGTTGCACCGGGTGATACAGAAATTGTTGTTGTTGCTGCCGAGGTACTCCAACTGTAGGTTGTGGCACCTGATGCTGTTAATACAGCAGAATTACCGCTACAGATAGTTGAGGTATTTACCGCTACGGTTGGTGTTGTGCTCACTGTTACCGTAGTAACAGAGGAGTTGATGCAACCGTTGCTTGTACCCGTAACTGTATAGTTAGTTGTAGATGCGGGTGATACGGAAATAGAAGTTGTTGTTGCGGAAGTGTTCCAGCTATAGGTTGTAGCGCCTGCCGCTGTTAACACGGCAGAACTGCCTGTACAAATACCTGCGGCTCCGGAAACAGAAACAGTAGGCGTTGTTTTTACAGTTACGGTTGCCACTTTAGAATTGCTGCAACCGTTGCTTGTACCTGTTACCGTATAATTTGCAGTAGCAGCGGGTGTTACAGATATAGTAGTTGTAGAGGCAGAAGTGTTCCATACATAGGATGAGGCACCCGTGGCTGTTAATACAGAGCTGTTTCCCGAACAAATTGTAGAGCTGTTAACAGCAACCGTTGGTGTTGCGCTTACCGTCATAGTTTTAGTAGAGGTATTAGAGCCGGATGCGTTTTTAGCAACTAAAGAAATAGTATAGGTACCGGCATTTGCAAATGTTACCATAGGGTTTTGAGCATTTATATTTGAAAAAGCAACACCTGTTGAAGAGGTTGCTGTCCATGTCCAAGAAGTTGGTGCATTTAAAGATTGATCGGTTAATGCAATGCTTGAGCTTGTACAGGCGCTTACTGAGGCGATGCTGAAATTAGAAACAGGCAATGCTGTAGGACCCGCTACGATGGTTAAGTTAGCATTATTAATGTCGTAAAAAATATTACCGGCGCCGCGTACCATAATTCTTCCTGTAGTAGTTGTAACTGAAGGCGCCGTAATAACAGCCGTTCCATTGTTAGCTACATTTGTTGCCAATGTAATAGGGTAGGTGTAGCCACCATCGGTTGAAAAGAAAATGTTTACGCTTGGTGTACTTACAGGGCTTGCAGTAGTTCCCGCTACATTCCAGGTAACGGTTTGCGTGGTTGCTGCCGTCCATGTAGTTGCAGTTCCCTGCGAGGTAATAATAAAAGGCCCTGCGGTACCATTAACGGTAACTACTTTTAGATCGGAAGCGGTTTGTCCGCCGCCTACGCCGTTATCTCTTACAATAAAGGAGAAATTTAAAACCCGTGCTACGGAAGGCGTTACTTCCCAAGTAGAAGCCAAAGTATTACTTATAACTGTTGCTAAAGCCGGCATATACCTGTTTGGTGAAAGCTGGGGAGGAATAGAACGGTATAACGGTCCAACCGCATAGGTTGAAAGCGGTGCAGCACTTCCCGGTGATTGTGCCGGATCATTTTCGCCCCAGTTGTAGGTTAAGGATGCATTCCCGTTAATATCATTTCCTGTTCCTTCTAAAATGTAAGCGGTCGATTTTGGGATCACATAATCTGCTCCCGCGTTAGCGGTTGGCGGTGTATTGGTTAAGGTTGTAAGAGCTGCACAGGTAATATTACCTCCCGATTTAATATTAATACTAATGTCACGTACGTTTACATAATTAAAATCATCGTCGCTGTGTGCCTGTATATTTGAAGGACAAATTCCGGCATAGCCCATTACTGAACTTCCGCTGGCAGGTTCTACTTCTGATGCTCCGCTTCCGCTCCGGCTACACGTATTCATTACGTGGTATCCGCCATATTGGTGGCCCATTTCATGCGCTACATAATCAATATCAAACGGATCGCCTGTAGGATTTGTGCTTCCTGTATAACCTCTGCCTTTATGTGTGTTAGTTTGCGAAGTACTTAAACATACGCAAGCAATACACCCCGCGTTGCCGCCGCCCGTTGTATTAAAATTATGGCCTATGTCATAATTAGCCACGCCAATAACCGCATCAATCGTTTGCGCGGTAGTAGTGTTCCATTCATTCGACCATGGGTCGGTAGATGAATTTAAATAAATAAGAAGATCGTTATTAGCAATAAAATTCATGTGTATAGATAGATCCCTTTCATATACGCCATTAACACGGTTCATGGTAATAGCCATTTGTGCCTGCACGTTTGCTTTTTGTTGAGTAACGGTTCCTGACCCCATAAAAATAGCAGCGTATTCACCGGTGCATGACTGTGCTAAACGAAAAGTCCTTAATTTTTGATCATCAATATCCTGAACAGTAATCGGTCCGGCAGAACCTGTTCGTTGCAGCGAAGGTAAAGAAACGCCGTCATCCGTTAAACATGAAAATGTTTGAGGGTCGGCACCTAAAGCGTTACGGTCATATATAATATAAGTGGCAAGATCGGTTGTATAAGGATCAATAAAAGTGGTGCTTTTTTGACCGGATAAAACCATGGTATGTAACCCGAACTGTGTTACACTGAAACGCATTGTCGCTGTAGGATCATCCATACCCTGCGCCGCATAGGTTTTGATCATCGGGAATTTTGCTTCCAAAACGGGATCCATTATAGAGGATTCATAAACTGCAAATTTTTCAAATTGCCCTGACGCATTTGGAAACTCCATTATTATAGGGGTTTGTCCTGTATTTATTGCCGGTGCATGAATCAAAGCCGCTTTTAACGCATTTAAGTTTAATTGTGCCAGGTGATACGTGCCCGGAACAGATGTTCTTTTGGTTTTTGTACCCGACACATCCTGCGTTGAAAGCATGGTCCAGAAACCGGTAGAGGTTTGTGCAAACACAGTTGATATAAGTGAAATACAAAAAAGCGTTAAGGTTGTTTTTAAATAAATTTTTTTCATAATTTGTATTTAAAGTGTTTAACTAAGTTAAGAAAATAATATGTGTAAGTCAATTGGTTTTATTTAGATAATTGAACATACACACTATTATTTCAAAAGAACAGGTATAATATAAGATACAAGTTATAACATAAATCTGTAGTTTTTATGTAATCTAAAATCTTTAGTGTAAATAATCTATTAAAGATCTTCTATCGTTTTCCAAATATAAATTCTTACTCCTTTTATTTTATCTTCTTGTCTATTAAAAATGCTTCTCGATACACCTCCTTCGTCGGCACTCGAAGTGACAAGCATTTTATTATTTTCTCTTTTGTTTATTATGAACGCTTCTCGATACACCTCCTTCGCCGGCACTCTAAGGACAAGCACTTTATTATTTCTCTTTTATTTATATGAATGCTTCTCGAGACTTCTCCTAATCGGCACTCGAAGTGACAAGCATTTTATTATTTTCTCTTTTGTTTATTATGAACGCTTCTCGATACA
>JANYGK010000096.1 GCA_025362395.1 Bacteroidota bacterium | reverse complement strand
TTACGTTTACAGATATTGCAGGTAATACTACCGGCCAGTTCAGGCCTAATGAATTCGCTTTAGACGTTGCCTATTCACAAAAATTATCAGAAACATTTTCAGCAGGCTTAGCCTTGCGTTATATCCGTTCGAACCTTGTGGGCAATTATTCTCTTAACGGACAAAACATTCGTCCGGGACAAACGGTTGCCGTTGATTTTGGAGTGTATTACCAATCAAAGAAAAATTTTAAAGTCGGAGAGAAAAAAGCAGTTGCTTCCGCGGGCTTAGTTTTCACTAATATTGGCGGCAAAATATCTTATTCAGAAAAAAAGGATTTTATCCCAATGAACTTAAGATTAGGCGGTGGTTTAAAAACTCAAATTGATGACGCCAATACATTCGGCATTTATGGAGACTTAAATAAATTGTTGGTGCCTTCACAACCTGTTTATAAAAAAGCGCTTGACTCATTAGGCAACCCTACTGCTTTTAATGCGATTGACCCTAATACCGGTAAGCCTGTTATTGCTGCGGGTAAAGACCCAAACGTTCCGGTAGCCCAAGGAATAGTGCAATCGTTTGGTGATGCGCCCGGTGGTTTTAAAGAGGAATTAAAAGAAATTAACTGGAGTATTGGTTTTGAATATTGGTATGCAAAAACGTTTGCAGTGCGAGGCGGATATTTTAACGAAGCTAAAACAAAAGGAAATCGTAAATTTTTTACGGTTGGTATTGGTTTAAGATACAATGTATTTGGTTTAGATATGTCGTACTTAGTGCCTATTACACAACGTAATCCTTTACAAAACACACTCCGCTTTACACTTAGCTTCGACTTTGATGCTTTTAAAGGGCAAGGTGATGCTCCAAAACCTACTGAGTAAAAATTGCTTTTTGAAGTAAAAAGTCATGCTGCGTAATCATTTCCGAGAGGGGACTTTTTTTAGTTTAATACCCTATAACGGTTTGCTTCATTCTACTACACGTTGAGCCAAATTATCTTCTTCTTGATTTTTCTTTTATGATCAAGCTAAGCTCTCTGCCTGTTTGTCCTTTTACGGAAGTATTTTCCTGCGCTCTTCTAATTAAATACGGCATTACTTCTTTAATGGGGCCGTAAGGTACATACTTTGCAACATTATACCCTGCCAACGTTAAGTTATAACTAATATGATCGCTCATGCCTAACAGCTGAGAAAAATATACGCGTTTATCCGGATTAGGTATAGAATGATCGTGCATAAGTTTTACTAAATACAAACTGCTTTGCTCATTGTGTGTGCCCGCGCAAAGACCCATGATCTCTATATTTTTAATACACTCTTCTAAGGCCAGGTTATAATCGTTGTCTGAGTTTTCTTTTGTATCCTGTATGGGCGAAGGGTAATTTTTTTCCATTGCCCGCTTACGTTCTTTTTCCATATAAGCACCCCGTACTAATTTTGCTCCTACATGAAAGTGCCCTGCTTTTCCTTTTGCAATAGTATGTTTTAAGAAAGCAAGCCTGTCTTTACGGTACATTTGAAATGTATTGTAAACAATTGCTTTTTGTTTATTGAACAGGTGCATATTTTCATCTGCCATGTCATCAATAGCGGGTTGTATCCAGCTTTCTTCCGCATCCATAAACACAGGTTGGTTAGCCTTATATGCTGCTTCACAAATGGAGTTTACACGCTGTTTTACCTTGTTATATTCTATTGTTTCTTCGGCTGTAAGGAGAACTTTAGAGCTTACTTTTATTAACAGGTCAAAACGGGCAAGGCCGGTTACCTTAAATACACAAAACGGAATGTGTTCATTCTGTTTTGCTTTGTAAATCGTTTCAAGTGTTTCCTTACAGCAGGCGTCAAAATCTGCTTCGCTCTCTTTGCCTTCTACACTGTAATCTAAAATAGTACCGATATTAAACTTACCAAGCTCATTAATTGTTTTATCACAGTCGTTTATAGTTTCACCACCTACAAATTGTTTAAAGATGGTACTTTTAAAAACTCCTTTAAAACCTATTGCTAACGCAAGCGGCGCGGTTTTTGCTCCCACTTTTACCAGCACGGGGTTACTGATCAATTTAAATAACCAATAGGAACGGTTTAAATCAGCATTGGATTTTGCCTTAAAAGCATTTTCAGTATTATCAAAAGAAATCATGAGATAAAATATGGTCAAATATAAAGGTTTAAACGCTTAAATTTTAACCTTAATTTAATAAAGTTTAACGTATGTTTTTGTTACTATTTAAAGGCGGTAATGCATTAAACAGTATTATTGCAACCGCCGGTTTTATAATAAATTAATACTACTTTTGCTTATGTTAGTTTCCGATTTAATTACAGATGAAATTCCCCCTTTAAAGCACACCGATACCGTTGGGGTTGCGTTAGATTGGATGGAACAATTTAAAGTTTCTCATTTAGCAGTGGTGAAAGACAGGGAGCTGATCGGTATTGTTTCAGAACATGAATTAATAGATTATAATCATCCTGAAGAAACCTTAGAGCAGATCAAAACTCCCTTACTCAAACCCATCATTCATAATTATCAACACACTTATGACCTGCTTAAATTAATGATGTCGTTTAACCTTACTCTGATTCCCGTATTGGATGATAAGGAGTTATACAAAGGCTGCATTACTTTGAAAGGTTTATTACAAAATATTTCAACCATGGCATCGGTGCAGGACCCCGGGGGAGTAATTGTTTTAGAAGTGAACCAAGCAGATTATTCGCTGACACAAATCGCCAATATTGTTGAAGGCAACGATTCAAAAGTATTAAGCGCCCATGTATCTTCCATACCGGAAAGCACTAAAATGGAAGTAACCCTTAAAGTAAATACCGAAGATCTTTCACGCATCCTGCAAACGTTTTACAGGTATAATTATATTGTAAAAGCATCGTTTCAAAATAGTAACTTTGAATCCGCCATTAAAGATAAGTTAGATGAGTTTATGCACTTCCTTAATATTTAAATTGAAGAAACTAAAGAGAGATTCAAATAAAAAATAGTTAGAATTTATTTTAAAATGTATTATAAGGATTAGAATTTACAAAGGAAATGACGATAGCTGTATATGCAAGAAATACAAAAGAAAATTTTCCTCATTACCCGGAGCAGCTTTTGGAGTTGGCAGCTAAAGAAAATTTTAAAGTAATTATTTATAAGCCTTACCTGGAATTTTTAATTAATTCGGGTGCCGAACATTTAACTGCCGATACGTTTACTACTTCCGAAGAACTTATTGCTAAAGCAGATTATGTTATTTCGTTGGGCGGTGACGGTACATTGCTCGAAACCCTTGAATTTGTGAGGCGATCAGGTATTCCCGTATTAGGAGTAAACACAGGCCGATTGGGCTTTTTAGCCACAGTGTACAAAGAAGATTTTTCGAACGCGATACAGCAAGTAATTAAAGAAAAATATACGCTTGATAAACGCGAATTAATTGTACTTGAAAATCACGCCGCCGAATTTAATAATGTAAATTATGCATTGAATGAATTTACCATTCACAAAAAAGAATCGGGCGCCATGATACATGTAGATACGTATGTAGACGGTGTATTTTTAAATTCTTATTTTGCCGACGGATTAATTGTCTCAACGCCAACAGGCTCTACCGCTTACTCTTTAAGCTGCGGCGGACCAATTATGTTACCCGATTCCGACAACTTTATCATTACTCCCATAGCGCCGCATAATTTAAATGTAAGGCCTATTGTTATTTCCAACCATAAAATATTAAGCTTTAAGGTTTCGGGCCGGAGCGACAGCTTTAATGTGGCTTTAGATTCAAGATCAAAAACCGTTGCTCAGCAATCTGAACTTATTATCCGTAAAGCCGATTTCAGGTTTAACCTTATTAACCTTGAGGGGCAACACTTTTTTGAAACCCTTCGGAATAAGCTGTTGTGGGGGTTGGATAAAAGAATGTAGGATCAATTAAACGCAAAGACCGCTGAATTTAAGCCAAGTCGAAAAGCTTTTGTATTTCATCTCTACAATCTATTTAGTCCCTTCTTTTTTACTAAATATTACACACATTAAATTTTAATTGTAAAAAGTTTATTTAATTTTGAGGCCTCATTAACCCTCTAAATAAACAGATATGTCATTTATTCATTCCATTACAGCAAGGCAAATTTTAGATTCGCGCGGAAACCCTACCGTTGAAGTAGATGTAATTACTGACCAAGGTATTTTAGGAAGAGCCGCGGTGCCATCGGGCGCTTCAACCGGTATACACGAGGCCGTTGAATTAAGAGATAATGACAAAACACAATACATGGGCAAAGGCGTTAACCGTGCAGTAAACAATGTAAATACAGCCATCGCCGAAAAATTAAAAGGCCTGTATATTTTTGATCAAAGTGTTATTGACAGATTAATGATAGAACTTGACGGCAGCCCCAATAAAGGAAATTTAGGTGCCAATGCTATATTGGGTGTCTCCTTAGCTGTTGCGCGCGCTGCCGCTGAAGAGTGCCGCCAACCGCTTTACCGTTACATTGGCGGAGTTAACGCTAATGTGTTGCCGATACCGATGATGAATATTTTAAACGGCGGTTCGCACGCGGATAACGGCATCGACTTTCAGGAGTTTATGATTATGCCGATAGGCGCGGAAACTTTCAGTGAAGGTTTACGCATGGGCACTGAAATATTCCACCATTTAAAAGCAGTGTTAAAAGCGCAGCGCATGTCAACTAATGTGGGCGACGAAGGCGGCTTCGCCCCAAATTTTAAAAATAATGAAGACGCTATTAAAGCGGTAATGGAGGCCATTGATAAAGCAGGTTATAAAGCGGGTGAAGATATTTACATTGCCATGGATGCCGCGGCTTCCGAATTTTATAATACGGATGAAAAAGTATATCACTTTAAAAAATCGACCGGTGATAAATTAACGGCCGCGCAAATGGTTGAGTTTTGGGCTGATTGGAGAAAGAAATATCCTATCATTTCTATTGAAGATGGCTTTGCGGAAGAAGATTGGGACGGTTGGAAATTAATGACCGATACATTAGGCGCTACAACACAATTAGTAGGCGATGATTTATTTGTAACGAATGTCGACTTTTTATCGAAAGGTATTGACATGGGTGTAGCAAATTCTATTTTAGTAAAGGTAAACCAGATAGGCACTTTAACCGAAACTATTAATGCCGTGCAGTTGGCCCAAACTAACAGCTATACAACTGTAATGAGCCACCGGAGCGGCGAAACAGAAGACACAACTATTGCTGATTTAGCAGTTGCTTTAAGCTGCGGGCAAATTAAAACAGGTTCCGCATCGCGCAGCGACCGGATAGCAAAATATAACCAGTTGCTACGCATTGAAGAGCAACTTGGAACAAGCGCCAGGTACATCGGCAAAGATTTTAAATTTTTAAAGAAGTAACCTATCTAAATTAAAGAATCCCTGTTGGTATCATCCGGGGATTGATAACGATGGTAAACATGCCCGGGATGCAGTAAGTTTTGCAGTAAATTAATAAGCAACGAGGACTCGATATTAAAAAACCCTTCAGTATCGTGAGGGGTTTTTTATTTGGAGTAAGTTGTCACTACGTTTTATAAACCTCACAAAAAAATCCCATGACAATCATCATGGGATCTTTAAACCATATAAAAAGAAATGATTAGAACTTAGCTCTGATCTTACGAACCCTGCCGCGTTTGTGCCCGAAGAAGTTACCGTAACGGCCTCGGTAGAAGCTCGATTTACCTTTAAGCACATAACTATAGCTTACACTCATGGTCATATAAGCATCCTTATGCGTTTTATCGCCACGCTTATTACCTACCCCTGTCGTGTTATCATAACCAAAGTTTTTTGCAAAAGCAGGATCAACGGTGCCAAGTTCACCGGTTCGGTTAGCTAAAGCCGCCGCTGTAGGTGTCATTTTAGATGGGTCAGCGTAATTACCGCTAATATCATCTAAATAATCGGTAAAGGTAGTTCTGTAATTTATTTCAAAACCAATGCGGTGCTTTTTTTCAACCGTAAAATAAAATCCTAAACCAACCGGTATGGCAAGTCCTATCGGTTTATAAGCAACACCTTCTGTTTGCAACTCGCGCAGCTTCACATAAGAGCCGTTGTAAAGTGCTTTAGGGTTTGAATAAAATCCGCCTACACCCGCAAACGCATAAGCCCTAAACCCATTTTTGTAACGGTAGGTATTTCCTAAATCATTGTCTTCATAAAAAAAGAACTGCCCTGTAAGTTCCAGGTCAAACATATCGTTTCTAAAGTTTAAGTTACGCGTATTACGCGCCGGGTTAGTTGATAATTTATCATCTCCTTCCAAACGTAAATAATCCAAAGCTAATTTAAGGGAGATTTTTGGTTTTATTTTGTAACGTACAAAACCTCCAAAATTCCAACGGGTTTTAGCCAGCTTCATATCCGCCACAAAATCCCTGCGGGTTTTTTCTTTACCGCCAATATCTCCCAAATAATTGGAAACGCCTATATTAATTCCATAATCCAAACGACGTTGCCCATGAGTTAAGGTAATAGTGAACAATAATATTAAAAATAAAACAACTATTTTTTTCATTACAAAAACTAAGATTAGTACACAAAAATAATAAAATCTTTAACTTTATACCAAAAATAATACCAAATGAATACTATAACCCGATTATTTAACATTAAGTACCCGATTATACAGGGCGGCATGATATGGTGCAGCGGCTGGAAACTGGCGTCGGCCGTGTCGAATGCAGGAGCCTTAGGCTTAATAGGCTCCGGCTCTATGTACCCCGAAGTGCTGAGGGAACATATAAGAAAATGCAAACAAGCTACCAACAAACCCTTTGGGGTTAATGTGCCCTTATTGTACCCCAATATTGAGGAACACATGAAGGTAATTGTTGAGGAAGGCGTGAAGATCGTATTTACCTCTGCGGGCAATCCTAAAACATGGACTCACTACCTTAAAGAGCATGGTATTACTGTGGTTCACGCCATATCGAACGTAAAATTCGCATTAAAATGTGAAGAAGCAGGCGTAGACGCGATTGTGGCAGAAGGCTTTGAAGCAGGCGGCCATAACGGACGCGAGGAAACCACCACTTTGGTATTGATACCAAGAATAAGAAAAGCGATTACAGTGCCTCTAATTGCCGCGGGCGGTATAGCTTCGGGTGAAGCCATAGCAGCGGCTTTCGCATTAGGGGCCGACGGCGTGCAGATAGGCAGCAGGTTTGTGGCCACCTATGAATCGTCGGCACATATTAATTTTAAAAACTCGGTAATAGCTGCCAAGGAAGGTGATACAAGCCTAACGTTAAAGCAACTGACACCGGTAAGACTTATTAAAAACGACTTTTTTAACCGGGTAGATGAGCTTGAAAAAAAAGGAGCCCATGTTGATGAATTAACCCATTTACTGGGAAAAGGACGATCTAAAAAAGGAATGTTTGAAGGTGACCTCGTAGAGGGAGAACTTGAAATAGGGCAGGTTTCGGCATTAATAGATACTATACAACCGGTGCAGGAAGTAATTGATGAGCTTGTAAGAGATTATAATACCACTATTGCCCGCATGGGCAATTATAGCTTCTAGTTTTAAAAATGCCCTCCGTTCGTCCACACCCACTCCATATTACTCATATATACTAAAAATTTATTCGGGCTCTTCTATACTATCTACTACACCATTTATGTGAGTTTATAAATGTGTTGCAAAGTATTTTTCACACGCGAACGGATAGCGGCCGGTTCTTCCTGAATTTGAATATGGTTCAGCACCTCCACCAGTTCATGCATCAGTTCAGGATAGTGTTTTGAAATATTAAAAATAATAGTAATAGAAAAAGCTCTGACAGCAATGGCTTCAGAAGGGTTTTTTAAATAAGAATAACATCTATCCAATAAAAAAACGTGATGTTTTACGGGTGCCGGCTTGTTTTGATAAAGGCGAAGCGTATTTCTTATAACCCCGTTATGAAGATTTTTTTGTGCCAGATTTTTGATGAGGGTATCATGATAAGGTGTCATGCTATCGTAATTTAATTCGCTGCACCGGCTTAAAACCCACATGGCACGGCTACTCAGCAACGGGTCGTTTGATAGGGCAAGTGCCGCCAATTCATTCATCCTGCTATTTTCCAACACATAAGCGGCAAGCTCAGGCGCTTTAAAGTTCCTTATTTCAAGGGTTAACTCGGCTGCAAGGTTCCGTTGTAATATCTTCTTATTTTGCATTGTTAAAAAATTGCTGTTTGCTTTTGACCTTACAAAGATAAAATTTATAATTTTGAACTCTTGGGTTCTTTACTAAAACAGCGGGCACCAAATATTTACGGCAACATGAACTCATTTGTACCAATTATAGAAACACAAAGTTCCAAAGAAATTAAAAAGTTTCAGGAACAAAAAATGAGCGAATTGTTGAACTATGTGAACGCACATTCCTTATTTTATAAAACGCATTTTAAAAAGCATGGTATAGATATTAATACCATCAACACGTTGGAAGAGCTGGAAACAATTCCGGTTACTACCAAAGACGACCTTCATCATTACAATACCGATTTTATATGTGTAAGTCCCGATCATATTATTGATTATGTAACCACCAGCGGCACACTGGGCGACCCTTTAACCTTTGTACTTACCGATAAAGACCTGGAACGTTTAGCCTACAACGAGTTTATTTCTTTGGCTTGCGCGGGAGGGACGAAGCATGATATTTACCAGTTAATGACCACTATTGACAGGCGCTTTATGGCAGGCATAGCTTATTTTTTAGGCTTAAAAAAAATGGGTGCCGGTGTAGTGCGCGTTGGCAATGGAATGCCCGAGTTTCAATGGGATACCGTTAAACGCTTAAAACCAACCATTGCTATTGCGGTACCCTCCTTTTTAATAAAGCTGATAGAGTTTGCCGAACAACATAACATGGATTACAAAAACTGCAGCATAAAAAAAGTAGTGTGCATCGGCGAACCCATCCGTAATGATGATTTTACGTATAACACATTAGGCAAACGCATTACCGATAAATGGCCTTTGGAATTATACAGCACCTATGCATCAACCGAAATGGGCGCGGCGTTTACAGAATGTGAGGCCGGAAAAGGCGGGCACCACCACCCTGAATTATTAATTGCCGAATTTTTAGACGATAATAACCTGCCTGTTAAAGAAGGTGAGGCGGGTGAACTAACGGTTACCACCCTTAATGTAGAAGGCATGCCTTTAATTCGTTTTAAAACGGGCGATATTTGCAAAGCACATTATGAGCCCTGCAGCTGCGGCAGATCAACCTTAAGGATAAGCCCTATTTTAGGCAGAAAACAACAAATGATAAAATTTAAAGGCACGAGCCTTTACCCGCCCGCTTTATACGATGTATTAAACACAATACCTTATATTAAAAATTACATTGTTGAAGTATTTACAAACGATATAGGGACTGATGAAATTGTAATACATATTGGAGCGGTTAACCCGCCCGAAAATTTTGATAAAGACCTGAAAGATCATTTCAGGGCAAAGCTGAGAGTTGCCCCCACTATTATTTTAAGCACACCCGAAAGCATTGCCAAAAAACAATTACCCGAAATGAGCAGGAAACCAATTACATTTATTGATAACAGATAACCTATGATGAAAAAATATATATCGGAAGCGCCTGAAAAGGTAAGCGAGTTTGCAAAAGAATTTAATTTTGAAGTGCTGCGCCCTTACTACGACACGGAAACAGAAGAAGTGATGAAACGCATCGCAATTGACCAAACCTACCATAAAGCCATGGCTTACCTTTGGCCCGGCATAACACCGGAAGAGGCTATACAAAAAGCGCTGCATACTAAATCGCCCTTCGAGTTTCAAACAGGGTATATGCACCATGCTATATGGACTATTGTTAACAACACTGCCAAAGGGTTATCGTATAGCGGAATTGAACATCTTGATAAAGATAAATCGTATTTATTTGTAGCCAACCACCGAGATATTTTACTGGACAGCGCTATTTTACAGATCATTTTAGATAAGGAAGGATTTTCGACATCTGAAATTACTTTTGGCTCGAACCTTATGGAACAAGGCTTTATTACTGACTTCGGAAAAATGAACCGCATGTTTATGGTAAAACGTGAGGGTACGGTAAAAGAGTTGTACGACATTTCGAGGCAGCTGAGCGCTTATTTAAGGCATACTATTTTAGATAAGAATGTAAGCGTGTGGATAGCGCAACGCAACGGAAGAACTAAAGACGGGAATGACGTGACCCAAACCGGCTTATTAAAAATGCTGAATATGAGTGGGGATAAAGACTTTAAAAAAAGTTTTTCCGAATTAAATATTGTACCGCTTACGATTAGTTTTGAGTATGAACCCTGTGATTCCTTAAAAGTGCAGGAGCTTTATTTATCGTCTCTTCACAGTAAATATATTAAGGCGCAGGGCGAAGACCTTAACAGCATTTTAACCGGCATTCAACAGCCAAAAGGCAGAATACACATGGCCTTTGGAACACCCGTATTGAAGGAGCTTGATGAAATAAATAATAACAGCGGTAATGAGAATGAAAAAATAAGATTACTTGCTGTTGCCATTGATAAGCAAATACACCAAAATTATAAACTACACGCGGTAAACCATATTGCTTATGATTTGCTGCATGCTACCAATGTTTTTGAAACCACCTATACTAAGGAAGAAAAAGAACACTTTTTAACTTATATACACTCTCATATTGTTAAGATGAATGGAGAACCGGAAATGCTAAAGCAACTGTTCTTTAAACTGTACGCTAATCCGGTGATCAATAAATTGGGTTAAAAGAGGTCCTACAGTATTTTACTGCATTTTAAAATAATAATACACCGATCTTTAAAAACACATTAAAGCGGTTTACACCACGCGCTCTCATTTGAGTAGTTCTTTCAAAATAATTACCTGCTGTTGTAGGATAGTTTTTTAATATATCCTCATCAAAGGCATAGGATGCCAGATCGGCAAAGCCGGTAAGAATAGAAAAAAGCTGAAAATTACAGCCATAGTCAATGGATATTCTATTGGCAATAATTTGGGTTCTGCCAAAGCCCATCGTAAAGTTTAAGGTTGAATGTTTTTCAACTACATCTTTATATATTGAATTTGTTCTGTTTAATGTTGGACCAAATAATACATATCTTCCCCATGGCGCCACACTTTTAGAATTGTAATATTTAAAATACAACGTATAGGTTTGTCCTTTTATGATATAAAAATAATCATCGGCGGTACGATGGGAATTCATGTAAAAAGGATTAGTTCTTTCTTTTATCTGACTCGGATTATCGTAAGCTGTTTTGTAATACCTTGCAGAAAAACAGATCATCCATTTACGGGAGAGCGCAAAATCAATAAAGCCCTCATGAATTTTATTAAAAGCTAAATTGCCATACTCAGCGGAACCCCCATCACCAAGCAGTGTTTTATTTTTGGGAGTTGCGCCAAAAATAGCCGGGCTTACATTAAATCCGTAGCCTACATTAAAGCGTTTGCCCATATAGCCGGGAGCCTGCGAATGGACTTGCAGCATTCCTAATAAAATAAACAGGCCGGTAAGGCAGCGTAATTTTAAACCCATAGTTTTAAAATAATAATACACCTACTTTTATAAAAACGTTGAATTTATTTACTTCTCTGTTTCTTAACCGGGTAGTGTTTTCAATATAGTTTAACGCAGTATGGTAATGAATGAAATCAAAGGAAAGATCCAGTATTTCAGTACTTTCGGGTCCAAACACCGCATTAATAGTTCCTATAAACTGTAAGTTAAATCCGTAATCAACCACAAGCTTGTTATATAAAATTCTGCTTTTACCCCACCCTATTACCAAATCAACTCTTTTATATTTTTGCTCGAGTAGTCCGAAATTGTTATCATAGGGCGTATTAGGGTTGGCAATTTTCATATAAGTGTTGGAATAGGTACTTTTAGTGGTGTTAAGTGTAGGGCCAAACAAAAAGTATTTGCCATAAGGTGCCAGACTTTGTTTTCTATAGATTTTAAAATACAGAGAATAGTTAAGCCCCGAAATATCATAGTTACCGGTTGGATATCCTAAATTAGAACTCACGCGAATACTATTGTCATACATTGTTCTATAATAGGTAGTTGAAAAACCAATGGACAAATGATTTTTTAAAACATATTCTATGCCCAGTTGATGCTGCGAATTAAAGGCAAAATGACCTGATTCAGATTTTGATTCAGATTTCCCAATCATGGTATTGCCTTGTGCATTGGAACCAAATATTGCCGGACTAAAGTAAAAGCCATAATGAATCGCAAAGCGTTTGCCCATATAGCCGGGAGCCTGCGAATGGGCTTGCAGCACTCCTAATAAGATAAACAGGCATTTAAGGCAACGTAATTTTAAACTCATAGTTTTAGAATAATAAAATCCCAATTTTACAAAATATATTGAACCTGTTTACCCCTCTTATTCTTGCAGCTGAAATAGTGCTTATGTATTTGTCGGGAAGCAGTATTTTTTCTCCTATATCATCATCGGGCGCATCGAATACTGTGGCTGTAAAGGCCCACAAATTAACGTTAAAACCATAATCGATCGTAATTCTGTCGGCAACAATTCTACTTCTTCCCCAGCCTATCATCACATCAAATTTTTTGAATGACTGTTTTGCAGGCCCGAAATCAGAATATGAAACATACCCAGAATGAGTATATCCGTTACTATAACTTGGAGATGATTCTGTACCTACATTCATGTGATCGGGATCGTAGGTTGAGTTAAATGTGTTAAGGGTTGCTCCCATAATAAAATACCTGCCCCAAGGCGCCAAGTAATGTTTACCGAAAAATTTAAAGTAAAGCATATAGTTTTTTGCCCTGATGTTTGTAACACCCGAAGGGTGTTTGTCAATCTGATCATTAGAGGATGAGTTATTATCTAATACGTTTACATACCTTGTGTTGGCATAAATTGCTTTGTAAGCTTTTACAGATAAGCCGATACTGAACCGTTTTTTTGTAACAAACTCTACAAAGGCCTCATGTTGTATATTTACAGGCGTGGCACCTGCCGAGCCAATGTACCCCGGGCTTGCATAAGCGCCGTAACCTGCTCCAAAACGCTTACCCATGTAACCGGGAGTTTGAGCAAAGACCGTTATTGAACAACTCATTAAAATAAGTAACACTACAAACCTCATACTTGTTTTTTAAGGCGTTTTAATTCAAACAATGTCTGGTACACTTTAGCATTTACTAGGTCTTTGGTATCTTTTCCTTTAAACACTTCTTGCTTTTTATAGATCATTTCATTATTCAATATATCAAAAACATACGCGTAATAATAAGTCGCTTTTCTTCCATGTTTGCTTTTATAACTGATAAGGCCTGTTCTTAAAACATATTGTGTGGCATATTTTTTAACGATACCATTAATTTCGTCTGTATTAAAAATAGCTGTGTTTGTATTTGAGGCTGCGTCAAATTTTTCTAAAAACCAATCGTTTATTATCGAATAATCATTTACCTTATCCACTTCGTTCGGGCTTATCAGCCCGGGATCAAGGGTTACAATTGCAAAATCCTGTTTTTGGGCGCAGTTATTTACGGTAACTACAAACTTCTCCTGCCCCGCGTCGGAATCAATATACCTTACCTCCTCCGCTTTTTTCTCGTTTATTTTTAAATAGAAAGGCTCAAGTAATATTACTTTATCTATTTTTACATCTTTATATTGTTTCCCTTTTTTCTTTTTATTACTGTATTGTGCCGTTTCTTTATAGCTCTTAAACCCGCTTGAAGAAGTTTCTACTTTAGTGCCGCCGGAAGGAAACTTGGAAACAAATTCTTTATCACTCATAAACAGGTCAACATAAATTTCTTTATAATAAGCCGTATCGTAATTTTTAAAACTATTTTCTTTTTGTATGTTCGCAATCAGGTCAGTTTTTGACGTACTTACTTCTATTTCTTTATGCGTTGTGTCAATTTTAGTTTCGGCGGGCGCTGTTTTTACATTTGTTCTTACAAAGTCAAAGATGCCCCAGTCGGTAGCTCCCATCAACTTAAATAAACTGTCGGCATACGCGTTGATTACCTTATTACCCGGAAACTTTTTATGGTTACGGTATACATAATCCATCGATAAAATGGTCCACTCATTAGCTGGCATTTTATTTACCAGGTAATACAGTTGCTGCGGGTAACTCTCTATATCCGTATGCGATAAAATGCCGTTTTCAAGATAAGAATCATTATCGTAACGCAGATCACCTTTATCGTAAAGTGTAATAGCGTACATACACTTGCTCATTGTTTCTGCAATATATTCGTTTTGCGGGTATTTTTTTTCGAGTATATAAGCGGCATAAAACGCATTCATATAATCCCTGTTCTTTAAATATAACCTGCAAAGCTCCATCCGGGAAAGGTCGCGGATATATTCAAATTTTTCTCTCCCCAGTATATAGCTTACTCTGCCTTCGTTGCTTCGTTTAGCGATGAGCTCCGTCATAGCCTGCTTACGTTTGGCAGTATTAGGATGTGTATGTTTTGTATCATCCTCGGCCGAGTTATTCCGGATAGAGGAAACTTCTTTTAAAAAATAACGGTCGGGAATTTTATAGTTAGGGTTATTAAAATAGGTTTTCCGGAATTCTACTAATTCGAACGGCAAATGTGCATACTGTAATACGTCAAATGCTTTTTCTGTTTGCTTAAAATCATAGTTTGTCTGTTCCAGTAATTTAAATCCTTCAAGGTCAGCTTCACTTTCGTGTTCTTTCGAATACTGGCATTTTTCGATCAGCTTATCTTCACTCGTTTTCCCGGTATAGTTTTTTTTATCAATTTTTGTATTATTTACATAACTATTAATATTATGTTTTTTAGTAAAATGGGATATTTCGTGTGATAAGATGTAGGCTAGTTGGGCCTCTGTTTCTGCCTGTGCAATTAAGCCTATATCAATAAATATATATCCTTTATCATAACTGTAAGCATTAACCACCGACGACTTAAGGGTGTAAATGTGAAGCTGATTTTTTAAGGCCGGGTTGTTTTTAAGAATAACGCCTGTAAGCTCATTTAAGTATGTTGTTACCTCATCATTGATCAGCGTATTCCCGCTTTTTACAATTTTTTCAATTTCATAATTAGCGGCGGTGAGGTAATTGCTTTTAATCCTTTCATCTTCATCTTTCTGCCTATTTAGCTCCGTAAGATCCGCTTTAATAATATTTCTTATATTTTGTGTAAAAATATCAGGTAAAACACCCGATGATTTTAAGGGGGTAAAATTTTCTTTAAGATTTTGTTGAGAATAACCTATTATGGTTGTAAACAAGAGTAACAGAGGGAGTTTTTGCATAAAATAAGATATTGTATAAATATAAAAAAAATCCTCTTTGATTTGACTCAAAAAGGATTTAATTATTAATTTATACTATATATGAGTAGCGTTATCCTGCTATTCAGGGGTTATTGGAATTTGATCTTTGCAAATCTGTCTTTTCCTTTATCTTCGGTATAAATAAAGATCTCATTATCTTTTCCCGGCACAAAGATTTCACAATCGGATGGAGGAATGAACTGTGGATTACGTTCCTGGATAGGCGCAAAACAATAATCTTCATTTTTCATTAATACTTGTCTTTCGGTAACCGATCCATCTCTTAAAGAGACTGTGTTACAAACAAAGTTTGAACCATGTATCCCTCTAACCGATTTCAGATCTTTTGGTTCGAAATCCGCTTTGGCATAACGTTCAATGTTTTTAGGATGATCATCATTTAATATATATAAGTTTTTAGTGGTTGCTACCGCGATATATTGTTTAAAAACGTGTGCAATACTTCCTATAGTCATTTCATTACGCAATGGTGAGTTTTTGATCCACTCAAATTCACCTTTTGCATTTAATTTAGCAATGATAACATCCATGTACTCATACGTCCAATTACCATTACTCCCGATAGAACCCATTGAATTATTATTATTTTTGATGAACTGTTCATTATACTGCTCTCCTACGTAATAAACATCACTGCCTATCGGTAAAATATAATCCAGTTTATATTTAAAATATTTTGATCTTCTTGGGTTAGACTCTAACGCTACTAACATTTTGTCATCAAAAAACTTAAAGGTTTTGGCAGCAACCGTGTTATTAGTTAAATTAATTTTAAAGCTAAATATCCCACATTTTACCAAATCTCTTCCTTTTCTTTCAATCACATCTTTAATAAAGCCACCCATAACAATTTCGTTATCGCCGGTTTTTGAAAACTCAATATCATTTACCAGGTAATCATCATCAAATGTTAATTCTAAATCTTTTTCTTTTTGATCACCGGCATTTAATGTATATATATGTAAACGGTAACGTTTCTCTTTTTCTGTGGCCGTTTTTGCTAAACCATTAAATCCCCAATAAATATTATCTTTATTATCAATTAATAATCCTAAAAAACCTACCCCTTCAGCTTCTGATGCAATACCACCTCCAAAAATCAAATTCGTCACTATTGATCCGGCACTAATACCGCCGCCGCTGTGTAATTTTTGATTAACTGTTTTTGTCCACAATTTTTTTAAGCTGACAGCATCCATTAACAAAAAATCAGTTTTGTAAGTATCTGCTTTATTAGCTTTATGTGAAGATTTAATAAGGAACTTAGTTAAATTTGGATTAGGATAAATGTCAAAATCCACAAACTCATAATGATCCGCATTTACGGTAGTAATTTCTTTTAAATCGTTTGAAACTACTCCTGCAGAAGAAACTGTTTGAAAAAACAAGGTCATTTTATCTGCTTTTTTATCGTATTGTCTTCTAAAAATAAAAATATTACCGTTCGCATATTCTACATCTTCAATTTTAGTCTGACCTTCTTCGCCAAGACTAATTTCTTTTGAGAATAATGATTTTAAAGTCTTTTTATCATATTTTTCAACAAAAAAAGAGGTCCCTTTCCCTTTGGTTTTAATCCTGTAAGAATAAAAACTGTTATCGTCACCACTAAGCACACGATTCATTCTATTGTCCGGATCATTATCCAGCTCCGGGCCATTGGTCATTGTTGCCTGGGCAAAAGACATACTGCTTAATGCTGCAAGGCAGGCTGTAAAAATTTTTAATTTCATAATTGGGAGTTTTTAATTAATGCTGTAAATATAATAATTTTAGCATACCTATTTTATAACTATATATAGTGATTTGGTTTTATAGGAATTAGGGTATTACAACTGTCCAGGGAATTACTTCCTGCATACATACAATAGCTCGCCCTTAGGTAAACGGTATCTTTCCACCAATTCGGGGGTTATTTCTTTTGTATAGTCTTCAACCGTTACTTTAAAGCCTGCCGCGGCAAGCTTATCCTTATAATCCAAACCGAATAAACGCACATGATCTTTTTGCCAAAAATGAATCTCACGGTCTCTTTCGCTTGTTATGGTTTTATCTTCATAGGTTTCGTAACGGTTCACATCCTGCGGAATTTGAAAGATTCCAAAACCCCCGGGTTTCATAATGCGGTATAATTCTCTCATACATTGGTCTGCATCTTCCACATGCTCTAATACGTGGTTACAAAAAATAACATCAAAGGCGTTATCATCAAAAGGTGCCTTATGCAGGTCAAAATGAATATCGGCAATGGGTGAATTATAATCGCCGGTGGTATACTCCAAATTAGGCATAGCCTTAAATAATTTGTAAAAACATTGTTCAGGGGCAATATGCAGCACTTTATGTTTAGCGGTAAAAAAATCGGTTTTTGTCTTTAAATACAACCATAGTAACCTGTGTCGCTCCAGTGATAAGCTTCCCGGGCAAAGTACATTAGTACGTTTAGCACGGCCGCTGTAACCATAGGGCAAAAATTTACGGTATGTTTTTCCGCTAATGGGATCTTCATATTTTTTTCCGTAATAAACAATAGGGGCAAATTTACTGAATATTAAGCTAAGCTGAATAAGTATGGGACGAGGAACTGTGCGAAGGATAAAATGAAACATACAATTAAATTAGTATTAACTATTTTATTAAAAATGATTTAAATTAATTATTTATTTATTTATCTCTATTATAATAGGAACTATTGTTTTATCGGTTACATCCGCATCAAAACTTATCTTTGTATCCACATTAAATTTAACATCCGTGATTATCTGATCTGCAATAATCTTATTAATTCGGTTTTGATAATCCTCATTCTTAGCGGCATTAAATTTTTCATTGAGCTCTTTAAAATTCAAGGCTTCTTTGGATATTAATATGCAAATATAATCTTTTGTTCCTACATTATCGGGAGTCATGCTTTTATCCCTCGGAAAAACACGTGTGCCTGTAATACCGCAATACGCGCTATGCTTGGGGGTATAAGGAAATAATATATAAGAGCCGTTATCTGTTTCTTTACCAAAAACATATACATAACATTCAATATTATTTTTGAACTCCACTTTAAATTTAGTACCGGCAGGTATTTTTGAATGGGTTGTATACACGTTGTTTCCTTTATATAAAAGCGGAATATAATTTTTAGTGTCTTTTTCAACCAAGGCAAGAATACAATTTAATTTACTCTGATCAACTCTGTTTGGCATCGGGTACATTCCGTAGGCTTCGGTTGCAAAGGTAGCCACATCGCCATAGCTTATCCAAGCTCTGCCTTTTTTTCCCCATTTAGTGCCCCATGAATTCTGTATTAAAAAAGCACCGTCTTTATCGAAATACTTATCGTCGTAACCAATAATACACATGCAGTGGCCCCCGAAACCGCCTTGGTTGTAATCCCCGGTACCGGGTATCCACGCCTCTTTACCTTCCATGTCCTGCATAAAAGTACCACCTACATTCATACCCAACACAACAGGGGCATTGTGAGCAAGGTTCTCCCTTATCGCATTTACATCAATGCTATAATCATCGCCGCTAACAGATAAACGGTTAGCTCCTTTCATCCTGAAGTGTGTGGCATCTTTTTTAATATAACCATCGGGCTGTTTTGAACAGGAATTTTCATCATACGGAAATTCACTTAAAGGAACGGATCCATTATTGGTTAAAAGATCCATGGCTTTATTTATATAAGTGCCTTGGCAATCCCGGAGGCCGATTTGATTATATGTGTACGCCGGGCTAAACGCTATTTTATCGGGATCCTCGCCTGTGTTAACTGACTCTAAAATAGTTCGTGCCGCGTAGGTGCTTCCCCAACCTACACAGGAGCCTTGTTGACCCTGATCTTTAGCTGAAGGCGCAAAACGCTCCAGTGATACCCTGTCAGGCAATTGCTCATTGGAGCTTAAGGCAGCGTATACCTGCGCGCTGTCGTATACATTTTTATCGAGTGTAGCACCGGTTGCGTAAGAAGATGGCTCATTGTGTGAAGCACTGCTACCGGAGCAGCCTCCTCTAAAAAAATAAAACACAACACCTATTATAATTACGGGAATAATTAATTTTGGATACCTGAATAAAAAAGGAAGGATCATCATTATAAAATTACCGCCGCCGGAACCGCCCCCCGAGGAACGCTTGTTGCCTTGATTTCCGCTGTAACCATCATTAGAATCATCATCATCCGTCATTCTTATCGGCATATTCTTAAATTTTTAATGAGCCATAAATTTACAAAAAACATCCTGCAATAAATCAAGCGAACCTAATTAATTTGCTATTTTTGTAAAATTGGGCGACTAAATTATGGCTAAAGCAACAACTCAAAAAAATACCGGTTCAGGTTCGGCATCTTCTAAAAGTATGTTTGATACGTTTGAAATATGGGCAGAAGCCAACACTAAAAAATTATTTGCGGGATTTTTAGCGCTCTCCCTCTTTTTTTCGTTCATGCTTTTTAACGCCCGCATCAGCGAAGCGCATGATGACGCCCTTTACCTGGAAGGCGGCTGGCGTTATGTGCATGAGTTCCCTACTTACTTTTATACACAAAATGCGCCGTTATATGTTCTGTTTTTAGGCTTAATGACAAAGATTTTCGGCTTTAAATTATTATTATTTAAATGTTTTAATGTTGTTTTTAATTTCTTTTCGGTTTACTTTTTTTATAAAGCATTTTATAAGCGTATACCCTTTGCGGTCTTAATTCCGGTAATGCTTTTTATAACCTGTAATCACCTTATACAGTATTTTGCCAGCATGACGTTTACCGAAGCGTTTTACCTGTTTCTGCAATCTCTTTTCTTTTATTGGTTTGTGAAGCTTTATGATGCTTTAAAAACAGAGCCCGAAGCCAAAAAACATATAAAGTTATGGCTGATGGCAGGCTTATTTTCTTTTTTAATTGCTACCTGTAAAAGTGTTGCCATTGTTGCCATACCGGCGCTTATATTATTTTTCCTTTTAGAAAAACAATGGAAGAATGCAGGTTTCGCACTTGGCGCTTATCTTATATTTAAAATTCCGTATGAAATTATTGTAAAATTAATATGGGGTTCGCAAAACCAATTCAGCGGGCAAAGTAAAATATTATTGCTAAAGGACCCTTATGATAAATCATTAGGGAATGATGATTTGTCGGGGTTTATAGGACGATTTACCAACAATTGCGACCTCTATTTAAGCAAACGTTTTTTTCAGCTGCTTGGTTTAAAAGATGAAAATTCGGTGGATGTATTCGGCTTCCTTTCATTTATAGTTATAGCAATAACACTAATCGCTTTATTTTATGTATTTAAACATAAGAATAAGGTTATGGTATTTTTTGGGATGTTTACGGGCGCCCAGTTATTATTATCCTTTTTTATTTTACAGGCGCGTTGGGACCAGCCCCGTATTATTTTAATTTGTATGCCGGTAATGCTGTTACTTATTTATAATTTATTTTACGATACAGTTAAAAATTCGTCGATGGGCAGAGGCATTTATACTATAGCTATCGGGTTACTGTGTTGTTCGGTATTTATAGCGTCTTTTAAAAGAGGCACAACAAATTTACCGATCGTTAAAAAGAACCTGGCCGGAAATATATATTACGGCTACACGCCCGACTGGCAAAATTTTTTAAAATGCAGTGAATGGTGCGCCGATAGTTTACCTCCTACTACTTTGGTGGCAAGCCGAAAAGCACCTATGAGTTTTGTATACGGTAAAGGCCGTAAGTTTTTTCCGATCTACAGCGTTATAAAAAAAGATTCGTTAACGCAACAATCGAATCCTGACAGCGCCCTTGCCTTTTTCAGGTTAAATAAAGTGACTCACATTATGGTTGGCAGCTTACGCATTGATCCTACACAAAATTCAGGGCAGGTCATTAATACAGTGCATAACATTATTCAGCCCATTATGGAAAAATATCCTAATAAATTAAAGCTTATCCATACGGAGGGGCTGAGCGAGCAAAGTTATATTTTTGAAATCACAAAATAATGGCATCCTCTTTAAGCATAGCTCTCGGTAATTTTTTATATAAAAATTGTTTTCCGCTTTATAAGATCACTTATACATCCTTCAAAAAAAAACAAGATGCTTTCGAGATTTCTTTAATGAAAACCTACATTCATAAAGGTGATACTGTATTAGATATTGGGGCAAACATAGGCTTTTATGCAGAAATATTGTCGGACTGCACAGGCGCAACCGGAAAAGTGCATTGCTTTGAGCCGGACATTACAAACTTTAAGCATTTAAAAGCAAAATGTGCAGGTCTTAAAAATGTAACCATAACTAATAAGGCGGTTGCAGATAAAACAGGGCCTTTAAAAATTTATACTTCCAAACAATTAAACGTTGACCACCGCACTTACAAGCCCGATGAGTATGATGCTGAAATTGATATTGAAGCAATAGCTATTGATGACTACCTTAACGGAGCAAGTGTAAATTTTATTAAAATGGACATACAGGGCTTTGAGATGAGCGCCGTAAAAGGCATGACCCATACCCTGCAAAATCCGAATTTAAAAATACTATCGGAATTTTGGCCTTACGGCATGCGTAAAGCAGGAACCAACGTATCAGAATATTTTAATGTTTTAAAACAAGCCGGTTTTTTTATTTATTTAATTGAAAACAACCGGTTAACTGAATTAACGGAAGACAAAGTAAAATCCTTTTTAGACTTACCTGAAACAATATATATGAACATTTTTGCAAGTAAAGTACGTGTTTAAAAAATATACCATACCCTATAATCTGGATGATCCTAAAGCTACGTTAGCCCACAGAGAGATCATTTTACAAAAGCCTTTTTTGAAGCGCTTGTATACTGAATGGTACAAGGAATTTATAACGGTTTCAAAATCTGTAGGCAAAGGTATTTACGTGGAGATAGGCTCCGGTGGCGGATTTTTAAAAGAGGTGTTCCCGCAGATAGAAACCTCTGATATTTTAGATTTGCCCGTAGTGGATAAAGTGTTCAGCGCCGAAAAAATGCCTTACAAAGAAAATGAATTGGGTTGTATTATGATGCTGAACGTATTTCACCATATTCCCCGCCCCTATTTATTTTTAGAAGAAGCAGAAAGAACCTTATTAAAAGGCGGTAAAATAATTATGATAGAACCTGCAAATTCAAACTTGGGAAGGTTTATTTATAAGCACTTTCATCATGAGCCTTTTGAAGAAAAAGGTCCGAGAGAGATACAGGCGGGTAATCCGTTGACTAACTCTAACCAGGCCTTACCACATATCTATTTTGAAAGGGATTTACAGCAATTCGGCAAAGACTTTCCTTCACTTAAAATAACACGGATCAAATACCATACGCCTTTTTTATACGTATTAAGCGGCGGCGTTTCAAGAAGTGCTATGCTGCCCTATTTTATGTACAATTTTGCCAAATGTTTGGAGTGGCTGTTAAAACCGGTAAGCAAAAAATTAGGATTGTTTTGCACAGTTGAGATCGAAAAAATATAACAGCCTTGTTAAACAGTTGGGCCGGGCTCATATTTATTTTTCCTTTTCAGCAACACAAGACCCAAAACCGTTATGCCTGCGTTTATAACGATTAGCTCGTTGCCTATTTCATAACTGCTATAAGGTTTAACCATGTAATTAGCGATGATGTAGGTTATTATGGGTGCCAGGATGCAAACAAAAGGTACCCACTTATCTTTAAGACTAATTTTTGTAAATAATCCCAATGCAAATAATGCTAATAAAGGGCCGTAAGTATACCCCGCTATCATTAAAATAGTATCAATAATAGCCCGTTGGTTCATAATATCAAATACAATAATAACCAGCCACATAATTGCGGCAAAGCCAATATGAATATAGGTTCTGCGCTGTGCTTTTTGTTTTTCGGTTAATTGAGTGTTCCTGTCATACTCCAGCATATCTACATAAGTAGATGTAGTAAGGGTTGTAAGCACACTATCCGCACTGCTAAAAGTAGCGGCGGTTAACCCGATAATAAAAATTAAGCCGGCAAAAACCCCTAAATGATTCAATGCAAGGTTAGGAAAGACTTTATCGGTAATTACTTTTCCTGTTTCGGGGTTTGTAGGCAAAGGAATGCCGCTTGAATCGTAATACTGAAACAATAAAGCGCCTAAGGCTAAAAAACAAACGGTAACCATAACCATCACAATACTAAACCAGAAAATGTTTTTTTGCGCGTCTTTTAAAGACTTACAGCTTAAATTTTTCTGCATCATGTTCTGATCCAAACCTGTCATAGCAACAGCTATAAAAATACCACCGATAAATTCTTTAAAAAAGAAATTGGGTTTTTGCCAGTTCCAAAAAAAAGTGGTTGAATAATGTGAATTTACAATATTGGATACTGCTTTACCAAAACCGATATCCATTTTATTAATAATAATGATAATTGAAACAACCACCCCCAATATTAAAAACAACGATTGAAACGTGTCTGTCCATACCAATGTTTTAATGCCGCCTTTGTAGGTATACAATAACATTAAAGCCAGTATAATGGACACGCTTAACCAAAACGGCACATGAAAGGAAGTGATCCTGTCAAACACAAAAAACTGGATAACACCGGTTGCAAGGTACAACCGGCCTGATGCCCCCAGTATTCTTGATAAAATAAAAAAGAAGGCTCCCGCTTTTTGAGTATGTCGGCCAAAGCGTGTTTCCAGGTATGTATAAATAGAAATTAAATTCATTTTATAATAAATAGGCAGCAGCACTTTTGAAATAATAAAATACCCTATAAAATAACCGAGCACTAATTGCAAATAAGAAAAACTTGATGTTCCTATTTTACCGGGCACAGAGATATAAGTAACACCGCTCAACGAATCGCCAATCATACCAAAGGCTACAGCGTACCACGGGGATGCTTTGTTACCTAAAAAATAACTATCCGCTGTTGAATTTTTGGAAGTGAAGTATGCGATGAACAATAATCCTCCAAAATAAATGAAGATGCATAAAATAATAAGCAGTGGCGACATATACTTAAAAGTAATTATAACGTTTTTATAATATCACGCGAAAATTATCTTATTTTAAATAATAAGGCGTTAATATCTTTTTTTCTCCGGTTTCCCTACAATAATGAGGTTTATGGAGCATAAATTTACCGGTAAAAATATATAATTACATTCAAAATTCTTATTTTTATAGTATCTTGTTGCCTACAAATTTATGGAAGATATTATACCTAAAATACCTCGCGAATCATTATTAAGCGAATTAAATAAAGACAGGTACGTTCGTAAAACGAATAACGGCATTAACGAAATTTACATTATTACACACCATAACTCTCCTAACACCATGCGGGAGATAGGGCGTTTAAGAGAACTAACATTCAGGCATGCCGGTGGCGGTACTGGTAAATCTACCGATATTGATGAGTTTGATCTTGGTGAACACCCGTATCAGCAGCTTTTGGTGTGGGATCCTATAGAGCAGGAAATTGTTGGCGCTTACCGTTTTATTTTATGCCGTGATGCCGAATACGAAAACGGTAAAGTATTACTGGCCACTACCGAGCTGTTTTATTTTTCACCGGAGTTTTATAAAACCTATTTACCTTACACCATTGAGTTGGGCCGATCTTTTATTCAGCCGCAATACCAACCTTCCGAACAGTTCAGGAAAGGGCTCTTCAGCCTCGATAATTTATGGGACGGCCTTGGCGCTATTGTAGTTGACAATCCTGATATGAAATATTACTACGGGAAAGTAACTATGTATACCGATTTTAATATTGAAGCCAGGGATTATATTTTATCATTTCTTAAATTCTACTTTCCCGATCCTCAAAAGTTGGTAACACCTATTCACAGTATTGAAATTAAAACAGATGTGACGGAATTATTAAAAGAACTCGAAGGGAAAACATATAAAGAAGGACATGCCATTTTAAATAAACATGTAAGGGCATTGGGGGAAAATATACCGCCGATGGTAAACGCGTACAGCAATTTATCAAGCACCATGCTTTCGTTTGGTACTGCTATTAATCCAACCTTTGGCGGTGTTGAAGAAACAGGAATTTTGGTAACGATAGCAGATATTTATAAAAGTAAATCAGACAGGCATATTGAAACTTACAACAAAGAGCTGAGAGAAAGAAAAGATTAAAAGAGACTTATGAGGAGGAGAATTGAAGGGACGAAAGAGATTGAAGGAAGTAAAATACAAAAGATTAAAGATTTGTTCAATGTGCGTTCTAATTCAGTTGCGAACAAATTGATAACCTATTAAAAATAAAATAAGATGCTGAAACAAGTTCAGCATGACCAAGTAAAAACTCAGCGAACTCCTAATTTTTTCTCAGGGTTGCAATAATAATATAATGGAAATAAAAAGTGCAAAGTTTTTAAAAAGCAGTTCCGATAACAAAGGTTGTCCTACACCTGATAAGCCTGAATTTGCTTTTATAGGACGAAGCAACGTTGGTAAATCATCGCTCATTAATATGTTATGTAACCAAAAGGATCTGGCAAAAACATCTTCAAAGCCCGGGAAAACACAACTTATTAATCATTTTAATATTAACGATAAGTGGTACCTGGTAGATTTACCCGGTTACGGTTACGCTAAAACAAGTAAAACTAATTTAGATAAATTTGAAGCGCTTATCAGCAACTACATTACCAAACGTAAAAATTTAATAAGCGTTATTATTTTAATCGACAGCCGTTTAGAGCTTCAGCCTATTGACGGTGAATTTATGGATTGGTGTACGCAACATGAAATTCCATTTTGCCTGGCATTTACCAAAACAGATAAAATCGGTAAAAACCAATGGGCAAGCAACCTTGCTAAATATAAAAAACGCTTAACGGATTATTGGGGAGAACTGCCGGATATGTTTTCGACAAGCGCAGAAAAAAAACAAGGTAAGGACGAGCTCTTAAATTACATTGAAGAAAATTTACAATATTTTATTCCGCCGCCAAAAGGCTCAAAAATAGAAGAAGAAGAGGATGATAACGAAGATGACGTATATGGTATCTGATTGGCAGAAATTGCAAATTAAATTAAAGGAGCGTTTTGGTTCAGAAATGGAACACGACGCTATTTTATTTATGATAGGGTTACAGGAGCTTGACAAACCTCCCCGTAATTACAAAAAAGATGAAAAGCTGGAAGTTATGCATATTGGAGTTTGTACCGTATTACAGCCTTACGGCTTTTACGAATATAAGGGGCGCGATGATGATGACTGGCCACACTGGGAATTAAAGGAAAACCTGCCGCACCTTGATGCCAAACAACAAAACAAATTAATGAATGATGCGCTGATTGATTATTTTAAACGTACCGGCTTTTTAGAGGAAGAAATAAACTAAAGCATTTCATGAATTTGCACAAATACACCTAACACTATTTTACCTTTTGTACTTATTCTTAAAAACAAGCCTGTACAAATTTTATATTTAAGTATTTAAATACAATTACATGAAGAACAGATCATTTATAGCGATGCTTACTTTTGCTTCTTTAGCAACTACCGCTCAGGTGCAAAAAAATACACAACCGCCAAAAAACTATGTAAAACCTCTTACAACGATGCGGATAGCGCCTAAATTGTTGCAAACGGTTACAAAGGTGGGCAATGAAATCATTATTCCGTATAAAAAATATGTACTGTCTAACGGTTTAACCGTTATAGTTCACGAAGACCATTCAGACCCTATTGTGTATGTAGATGTAACTTACCACGTGGGCTCAAACAGGGAGCAACAGGGCCGTTCAGGCTTTGCACATTTCTTTGAACATATGATGTTCCAGGGATCAAAACACGTGGCTGATGAACAGCATTTTAAAATTATTACCGAAGCAGGCGGTACATTGAACGGATCCACAAATACCGACCGCACCAATTATTTTGAAACAGTACCGTCAAATCAGCTTGAAAAAATGTTGTGGTTAGAAGCTGACCGTATGGGCTTTTTACTGGATTCGGTAACACAAAAGAAATTTGAAGTACAACGCGCCACCGTAAAAAATGAACGCGGACAAAACTACGATAACCGCCCCTATGGTTTAGTTGGAGAAAAAACAGGCGAAGCCCTATTTCCTAAAGGGCATCCTTATTCATGGTCCACCATAGGCTATATTGAAGATTTGAACCGGGTTGATGTAAATGATTTAAAGCGTTTTTATATGCGTTGGTACGGCCCTAACAATGCTGTATTAACTATAGCAGGTGATATTAATACAGATGCAGTAGTTAAGTTGGCCGATACCTACTTTGGTTCTATACCGCGCGGGCCCGAAGTAAAAAATATGGATAAGCAGCCTGCCGTGTTAACCGAAAACCGATATATTTCTTACGAAGACAATGTACGGTTCCCGATGTATAAGGCTACATACGCTACTGTACCGTCCATGCATAAAGATGAAGCAGCCTTAACCGTGTTAGGAGAAATACTTTCTTCATCAAAAAGCTCACCCTTATATAATGCCTTTATTAAATCACAAAAAGCAGTTTCTGCAAATGCTTACAATTACGGGCGTGAATTGGCAGGGCAGTTTGAAATAATGATCCGTGCCAATGCCGGAACAAAACTGGCCGATATGGAAACATTGTTGAACCAAACACTGGCTGATTGGGAAAAAACCGGTGCTACCGATGATGACATGAAAAAGTATAAAGCTTCTTATCAAAGTAACTTATATGAAGTTATTGCAACCGTGCAGGGTAAAGGCAAGCAGTTAGCCGCTTACCAAACCTACGCTGACAATCCTAATTATTTAAAAACGGAATTGGCTCAAAATTTAAAAGTTACTAAAGCCGACGTCATGCGCGTTTACAATACTTACATTAAAGGTAAGTTTGCCGTGATATTAAGCTGTGTGCCAAAAGGTAAATTAGACCTTGCCGCAAAACCCGATACATGGAAAATGTATGACAGAACTATTGAACAGGAAAGCGCGGAATATAAAAATTTATCGTACAATGAACCTAAAGATAATTTTGACAGAAGCAAGACTCCTGCCTCTACGCCTGCTAAATTAGTTCCTTTGCCAAATTACCGGACTTCTGATTATAAGAACGGTATAAAAATTATCGGTGTCAATTCAACCGATATTCCTAAAGTAACTATTTTATTCAGCATGCCGATAGGCCATCGGTATGAACCAGGAAATAAAGCAGGTTTAGCGGTATTGTTAGCCTCTATCCTTCAAGAATCGACCACATTGCACAGTGCGGAAGAAATAGAAAACAAACTGGCAAGATTAGGGAGCAGCGTATCTTTTTCGGCAAACGATAACGAATTAAACATAAATGTGTCGTGCCTTAAACAAAATTTGGACTCTACTTTAAAAATTGCGCAAGAAATGATTTTTATGCCTAAATTCAGTAAAGAAGATTTTGACTTGGTAAAAAAGGCACAATTAGATAATATTACTAATCAATTAACGCAAGCAACATCTATTGCAAATAACGTATATTCAAAATTATTATACGGGGCAGGCTCTAACTTATCATTACCGAGCATAGGTAATACGGAAACCGTTAGCTCTATTACGTTAGACGACGTAAAAGCGTATTACACAAATTTTTCCGCTTACAACTCCGTGTTAGCTGTTAATGGGGATATTGACTTGGAATCGGCCTTAAAAAAACTGGGCTTTTTAACCAAGTTACAATCAAATGCTACGATGCCAATGGCAAAATACAAATTACCGGAAATTGATAAAACGCGCATTTATTTTGTAGATAAAAAAGGCGCTCCTCAATCAGAGATACGCGTAGGTTATATTTCTTTAGCATATGATGCAACGGATGAATACTTTAAATCAACGATTATGAATTATTCATTTGCAGGAGCATTTAACAGCCGTGTTAACTATTTATTACGCGAAGTTAAAGGGTTTACCTACGGCGCAAGAGGTGGTTTTTACGGCAATAAATTTGCCGGTCCATACACTATAAGCGCCGGTGTAAAAGGAAATACCACCGACAGTTCTATAGTAATTATTATGGATGAATTAAAAAAATATAACCAAGGCGGCATTACTAACGAAGAATTGGATTTTACTAAAAATGCCATGGCACAGGCAGACGCTTTAAAATATGAATCACCTGCCCAGAAATTGGGATTTGTGAAACGTATTCTTGAGTTTGGATTAGATAAAACATTTGTAATTAAACAAGGTGAAATAATTAATACAATAAGTAAACCGGAAATTGACCTGCTTGCGAAAAATAATCTGCCTTACGACAGGATGGTTATTTTAGTAGTAGGCGATAAAGCCACAAACTATGATAAACTCTCTAAACTCGGTTACGAAATTATTGAGTTGGATATTAATGGAAATAAGGTTAATTAAAATAGTTTAGTGAGCGGGAAGGTTTAAGAAAGTTTGGAAATAAATATGATTTAAAACTTTTAATTTCTACGTTTGTTAACCTTCTAAACTTTCTAACTTTTAACTAAGAGATGAATATAGGAATTGTATGTTACCCTACATTTGGCGGGAGCGGTGTAGTAGCAACAGAATTAGGAATTGCCCTTGCAGATAAAGGACATAAGGTCCATTTTATTACCTACTCGCAACCTTTCAGGCTTAATCACTTTAACGAAAATTTATTTTATCACGAAGTAAATGTAAACGACTATCCTTTATTTGACTACCAACCGTATGAAAGTGTATTGGCCAGCAAAATTGTAGATGTTGCCATATATGAGCGGTTAGATGTGTTGCATGTGCATTACGCTATACCGCATGCATCGGTAGCTTACCTTGCACAACAAATCTTGAAATCTAAAAAAATAAAGCTGCCTTACATTACAACATTGCACGGTACCGATATTACATTAGTGGGGCAGGATCCTTCCTTCGAGCCCGTTATCTTTTTTTCATTAAATAACAGTAACGCTATTACGTCGGTTTCTGAAAGCCTGAGAAAAGACACACTAAAAACATTTAAAATTTCTAATGATGTAAAGGTCATACCTAACTTTATAAAAATTGCTGAATACGAAGGTACAACTGATAGCTGCCAACGTAACCGGTTTGCAAAAGATCATGAAAAGATCTTGATCCATATTTCCAATTTTCGTAAAGTAAAACGGGTGGAAGATGTACTAAGGGTATTTGACATTGTGCGAAAAAAAATTCCAAGTAAATTAATATTAGTCGGCGATGGTCCTGAAAGGCCCCAAATAGACAAGTTGTGTCGCGAGTTGGATACCTGTAATGATATTATTTCGGTAGGTAAAATTTCAAACCCTAAAGAAATTTTAGCGGTAGCCGATGTGTTTATTTTACCGTCAGAAACAGAAAGTTTTGGTTTATCGGCATTGGAAGCTATGGCTATGAAGATCCCTGTAATTTCTACCAACACAGGCGGTATCCCCGAACTAAACATCCACGGAAAAACAGGCTTTATGAGTAATGTGGGCGATTTTGAAGATATGGCAAAAAACACCATTCACTTACTTTCCAACGAAGACATCTATAAAAAATTTAAAGCCAACGCCTTTGAACAAGCCAAGAAGTTTGACCTTAATTACATTTTACCCATGTATGAGCAATTGTATAAAGAGGTAATTGCCGCAGGGATTTAACTCCCTAATTAAAACCGGATGAACAGAGAACATTATTATAAAGGCACGATTCAGTGGACGGGAAATAACGGTGAAGGTACTACCGGCTACAGGGCTTATGAAAGAAGTTATACGTTTTCAATAGATCATAAAACTGATATTTTAGGCTCATCAGATCCTTCTTTTCGAGGGGATATAACAAAGCATAACCCGGAAGATCTTTTACTTACCTCTTTAGCTGCTTGCCACATGCTATCGTATTTGCATGTATGTTCAGTTGCAGGGGTAATTGTGATTGAGTATGTTGATCATGCAACAGGAACGATGGTTGAAACTTCAAACGGCAGCGCGTGCTTTAAAGAAGTAACCTTAAACCCGGTGGTTACAGTAAAAGATAAAACTATGATTAACAAAGCAAATGAATTACATAAAGAGGCCAACGCGCTTTGCTTTATTGCTAATTCGGTAAACTTTCCTATATACCATATACCCACAAGTAACGTAAAAAGTAGTAACGAAGGGTTATAAAGCAATTTTTTTCAACTCAATGATAAAAAGAACGGGTTATAAAGAAGCACTCTGCAAATTACAGGGCGCTTGCTATAGACTACGCTTTAACATATTGGAATTACGAAAATATAAATAAAAGCATTAAAATGATAATTGTAAAATAACTTTAAAGCGGAGACAACTCTTTTCTTTTTGGTTTAACGCATTCCTCAAACCGAGCATTGGTAAAGTATTTAAATACGCCGATAGGATTAGTCGTCTTAATGTAGTAATTACCGAGTGCGGCATAAAGCTTGGTTTGGTCTGTCGGCATTTCTTTTTTATAATAACCTATTACGGCATTTACTAACTCATGAGTTAACAGCTCATCTACACGCTCTTTACTTTTATACCATTTAATTTCTTCCATTATTTATTTTTTACTTTCGCATTCAGCTAAGCTTTCTTTAATGTGTTGTTCTTCTTTAAGCGTTGCTACCTCCTTGGTGAGCGCCAATTCATAGTATTGTTTAGCTTTAACATTATTTTTACGCGACACATAATAATCACCCAAAAGCTGATACATAAAATAACTTTGGGGGTTACAACTGATAAAAGCATTTTCTAAGTTTGGTGCAAGTTCACCGGTGTAATTTTTTTTGGTAATAAACCGGATGTAATTTTTTAGTTTCTTAAACAATAAAAAGTTTTGATAACCCGGCGTTTTTAAAAAAGGATCGGCAGAAATCGTAAAACGTCCTACATTTATTTCTTTGTCTGTATTTAAAGACTTTGCATTTGTAAACACAGAATCCAGATTATAACATATAAACTCCCCACATTGAAAAGGATTAGCGCTTACCCACATTAATTTATCCTGCGGCTTAAAAATAACCGCGTGGTGCGCCAGTAATTGGTTTAAACCTTTTTCATTGGTTAACCCAATATTTTTATCATTTAATCCTTTTTGATTTCTGAGTATAGTAGCGGCTTCTAAATAATTTAAGGTATCATAACGGTTCAGTAACTGCTTTAATCTAATTTGGCGATACAGTGAAGAACTTTCAATAACATTAGTCAGGTTAGCCAAGTCGTTCGCATATAAAGCCCCTTGGTAATGGTTCGGACAAATTAGTTCTTTTGAATTA
>JANYGK010000094.1 GCA_025362395.1 Bacteroidota bacterium | reverse complement strand
TTACATCAACAATTCCTGCATTTATAACTAACGTTAAAGTAAAGCTTGGCGATGCCGTCAATAAGGGAGACGTACTGTTCGAATTAGAATCTAAAGAAAGGAGGGCCTTGGGTGATAATGCCTCTAAGCTGGATACCTCTTTATCAAATTTCGGGATCATAAAAATAAAAGCCACAGGCAGCGGAGTTGTAAGCACATTAGATAAACCACAGCCCGGGGGCTATGTCCTCGAAGGAACTCAGCTTTGTACAATCGCGCAAAGCAGTGACTTGGCATTCCAGGTAAATGTACCTTATGAATTTGCAGCCTTTGCCAAAGAAGGTAAAAACTGCTTAATCACGTTACCCGATAATACCATACATAAAGCTCGTTTCACAAAATCATTAACCTCTATGAACGTATTATCTCAAACACAAACTATTTTGGCTACCGTAAACGAAAATTTGCTTTTACCCGAAAACATGATCGTCAAAGTTGCCATTATTAAAGGAACAACAGGCAACAAGCAAATATTGCCCAAAGAATGTATTTTGAGCGATGAGATGATGAAAGCATTCTGGGTAATGAAATTAATTAATGACAGCACGGCTGTAAAAATTCCCGTAACCATTGGCACTAAAAATAATACAAACAGTGAAGTGATTATGCCGCAATTTAATGTAAATGACAGGATAATAAGCAGCGGAAATTATGGGTTATCCGATACCGCGTTAGTTAGAATTGTGAACATAAAATAAGGTGGTCATGGATTCTAAAAATAATTATTTTAAACTATTTTCAAAACCAATTTTGTTTATTGGTCTAATGCTGCTGATGGCGGGAGTGTTTTCATACACGCGTATGCAAACAAATTTATTTCCCGAAGTGTTGTTTCCCCGTATTACCGTAATTGCGGATGCAGGCCAATTACCTATTGATAAAATGATGATAACGGTTACCAAGCCATTGGAAAGCGCCGTAAAAAAAGTAAAAGGCGTAACAGTCGTAAAAACAAACACAAGTAGGGGAGCAACAACCATTGACGTGTTTTTTGAGTGGGGAGTAGATATTTATAATTCAAAAGCGCAGTTAGAAAGTCGGATCAACGAAATAAAGAACTTTTTACCTCCCGGGGTAAGCATTACTTCTGAAGCAATGAACCAATCTGTATTTCCTGTTTACGGTTTAACCTTAGAAAGTAAAATACACAGCCCTGTTGCCTTAAGAGATGAAGCTAATTCAGTGCTAAGGCCCTTGTTATCTCAAATAAAAGGAATATCAAATGTTATTGTAAGAGGAGGAAAAGCTAAAGAATATGTTGTGATCCCCGATGCCGTTAAACTATCGTCCTTAGGCTTAACACCTGTCTCTCTTATCAATGTTTTTAATACTAATAATTTTGTTTTATCAAATGGTTACGTGTCAGATTATAAAAGACTTTATTTAAGCCTTACAGACACTAGAGTAAGTGATATTAACGAATTAGAAAATGTAATCTTAAAAAACGACGGTAACCGGATTATTAAACTAAAAGATGTTGCTAAAATTGAAATACAAGAACAACAAGAGTTTATTAAAATCAATTCAAACGGCGGTAGTGCCGTATTAATAGATCTGGTAAAGCAATCGGGCGTTAATTTATTAGAGTTTTCAAAAGACGCGGAAAATAAAGCAAATGAGATCAGAAAATTATTACCGAAAGGCTATCAACTAAAATCGTATTATAACCAAAGCGCGTTTGTTGGAGACAGCGTTCATAGTGTTATTAAAACTATTTATGAAGGGTTGTTCTTAGCCATTATTGTTATGATACTATTCTTGCGATCTTGGAGAGCAAGCTTGGTAGTAATGCTAACCATCCCTGTTACCCTTGCATTTACAATACTTGTGTTAAACATAGTTGGTATAACTATAAACATTATGTCTTTGGGTGCTATTGCGGCTTCAATAGGTTTAATAATTGATGACGCCATTGTTATCATTGAACAAATTTACAGAGGCCATGAGGAACATCCTGAAAAAGACAGGTTCACAATTGTAAAAGAGTCGATTAAAGATTTATTTCCGGCTATGGTTGGCTCATCCTTAGCAACCATTGTTATTCATTTTCCTTTCCGACTAATGAGTGGTTTAGCAGGCTCTTTTTTCAAAGAATTATCAGATACGATGCAAATAACGATGATCACTTCCTTTTTGGTGACCTGGCTGTTATTGCCGGTATTCCATCTTTTAGTCGGCTATAAAGCGTCGCTTAAACCGCATGGGCATAATGCGGAAACAGCCATGAATAAATTACGTTGGCTCACTTGGTTTTTTAAAAAGCCTGTAATAGCGGTGTTGTTTAGTATTACATTGGGTTGTTGTGCTTGGTTTGCTTCCGGTAAACTAGAAACCGGTTTTTTACCGGATCTGGATGAAGGCTCCATTGTTTTAGATTATTTTTCCCCGCCGGGTACAGCTTTAGAAGAAACTGACAGGCTTTGCCGGGAAATGGAAAAAGTAATATTAAAACATCCTGATGTAGAAACCTATTCACGAAGAACAGGAACCGCGATGTCATTTCGATCTATTCAGCCAACAGAAGGCGATTATTTGATCCAACTTAAAAAAGACCGGAAAAAAAATACATTTGAAGTTATTTCTGATCTAAGAAATGAAATCGGTTCATCCGTTCCTGTGATGGATATTTCCTTCGGCCAGCGCATCTCCGATTTACTGGGAGATCTGATGAGTACCTCTAAACCGATTGAAATTAAAATTTTCGGCGATGATTATGCAGTATTAAGAGAACTGTCAGCAAAAGCAGAACCAATCATTCAGCAAATTAAAGGCATTGCAGATGTTAATAATGGAATGGTAACCGCCGGCCCTTCTTTAATTTTTATCCCTGATCAGGAAAAATTAAATCAATACAAAATTGCCCTAACCGATTTTCAAATACAATTATCTGCTTACACCGGCGGCGTTCCTTTAGGCATGAATTCAAATATGCCTGTGCCTTCCCCTGCCCAGGCTGCAATGACGGGTGGTATACAAGTAGGCCAATTGCAGGATGGAGAGCAAATGCGGAGGATCTTAATGCGGTTTACAAATTATGAAAATAATGATTTGGAAACATTAAAACGTGAAATGATTTTTTTACCCGATGGCACTACAAGGCCGGTATCGTTTTTTTGTAATATTAAAATAATACCCGGAGAAGTTGAACAACGCAGAGAAGATTTAAAATCAGTTATTGCAGTAACCGCCCGTTTAGATAACCGGGATTTGGGAAGTGCCATTCAGGAAATAAAAACAAAATTAAAAGAGAAGCTTGCGCTGCCGCATGGGTATACTATTGTTTATGGCGGTGCTTATTCCGAACAACAGCAATCGTTTACTGAATTATTACTCATACTTTCTTTAGCTACGCTATTGGTATTTGCCGTATTAATGTTCTTGTTTAAAGAATGGTTAATTTCAATTTTAATACTTTTTATTTCCATTATGGGAATAGCAGGTTGCATTATTGCATTATACCTGGTGGGTATTCCTTTAAATGTGAGCAGTTATACCGGTATTATTATGATTGTTGGTATTATAGCAGAGAATGCCATATTTACGGTAAATCAATTTAAAGCGAACTTAAAAATAAACGGCGATGTTGACCAAGCCATCAACTATGCAATAGCGTTAAGGATTCGGCCAAAATTAATGACCGCTATCGGAGCAATATTAGCCTTAATGCCTTTAGCCTTAGGCATTGGCTTAGGAGCTCAAATGCAACAACCTTTGGCGGTTGCCGTAATTGGCGGTTTTACGGCAGGCTTGCCGTTGTTACTCTTAGTGTTTCCGAGTTTAATGAGAATAATTTATAAAAATGTAAAATAATAAAAATGAAAAATCTTAATCTGTTAATTGCAGCGGCATTTACAACAACCGCCTTTTTTGCTCAAGTTGCGGGCTCTGAATATAAAATAACCAAAAAAATAAACTCAGGAGTTGATGCCGGTTGGGATTATTTAAGTGTTGATGAACCTACACAGCGCTTATTTGTTTCGCACGGAATGGTAACACAGGTCATTGATATTAAGGGCGGTAAATTATTATCTACAATTACCGATACCAAAGGTGTTCATGGCATCGCCATTGCCAACGATCTTAATAAAGGTTTTATAAGTAACGGCAAAGATACTTCGGTTACAATATTCGATCTTAAAACGTTAGAAGTAATTACTAAAACAAAAGTAACGGGCGTTAATCCCGATGCTATTTTATACGACGAGTTTTCTCATAAAGTATTTGTATATAACGGCAGAACAGATAACGCTACCGTTATTGATGCGAATACAAATAAAGTAGTTGAAACCATTAAATTAGAAGGCAAGCCCGAATTTTCAGTAACAGATGGAAAAGGAAATGTTTATGTAAATATTGAAGATAAAAATAGCATCACACTTATAAACGCAACCACCTTAAAAATTGAAAAAAACTGGTCAATTGCTCCGGGAGAGGAACCTACCGGGTTAGCTCTTGATAAAAAGAATCACCTTTTGTTTGCTGTTTGCGGAAATAAAATGATGGTGGTGGTAAATGCGGAAGACGGAAAAATAATTACTACTGTACCTATCGGTGAAGGTTGTGACGGGGTAGTTTTTGACGAAGCTAAAAAACGTATTTTCAGTTCAAACGGAGACGGAACAATGACAGTTATTAAGCAGGACAATGAAAATAAATATAGCGTGTTGGAAACCGTGAGCACACAAAAGGGTGCCCGAACAATAGCACTCAGTAAAACAACACACCAATTATTTTTACCTGCTGCCGAATATGGTGAAAAACCTAAAGAAACAACCGAAAATCCTCATCCGCGCCCTTCCATAAAACCGGGTTCATTTACAATATTAGTGATAGAGTAGAGGAGTGTCTGCTTAATAATTTCTTTAGCTCATCTAAAGATTTACTAAAGAATCGTATTGTAATTTTACATTAAACTTAAAAACAAAAACATATGAAAACTACATTAATTATTTTAGGAAGTCTGCTTATCGTTCATAACGCTAATGCACAAAAAGTAACAGAAAAAGATGTTCCCGTAAAAGTGAAAGACGCTTTTTCTAAAAAGTACCCGGGTGCAAAAGTGCAATGGGAAAAGGAAGGCGCAGATTACGAAGCGGAATTTGATTTAAATAAAATAGAATCGTCAGCCGTATATGATGCTAACGGAATGTTCAAAGAATTAGAGCAGGAAATTAAAATTGCTGAATTACCGAAAACCGTAACAGATTATTGCACTAAAAATTATAAAGAACATAAAATAGCGGAAGCCTCTAAAATCACCGATGCTGCAGGGAAAATAATGTATGAAGCAGAAATGAGCAAAGGAAAAGAACATTTCGACGCTGTATTTGATGATAAAGGAAATTTTATAAAAAAATCAAGCCCTGAACAGGATCATGACAAAGATTAATTCAGGCAAGGATCTTATTATAAAAGCCCGCTCACATTAACGTTGAGCGGGCTTTTATAATTTATGGATTTAAATTACATGGTCAGTAACCATTTAATGGCATCTTGTTCAGTTTCAAAAGCTTTACTTGGTTTTTTAGGTTTATTGATTTTTAAATAAAAGCTGACCAAAATCTTATGCGCCAAGCTGGTTACTACCATCGCGTCGGCAATTGTAAATTGTAAACCTTCGTCACTTGACGAAAATTCACGTGCCCCATGATCGAAACTCGTATTTGGTTGCGGAACTAATAAAATACGTGCCCTCTGTCCTTCAGTTAAGCTACCGATCGAATTATTAATTTTCCGGCTTTCATGTTCGCCGATAGCTTGTTTATCAAACAGTTCAATTCTAACAATATTATTCTCTAATAATTCGATTTTAGCAAAATCAAGAACAATATTTTTAACAAGAAGCATACCTTAAATATAAGTTATTTTTTCGGAAAATCAATGCTTATAAGAAATTTTACGCGATTGATCTTAAAATGAATACGATTGGTAGAATTAAGAAAGAAATATAAACACTTATCGTAATTATAACTTTCCGGAAGAACACGCTTGATTTACAGTATCAATATTTGTTTTTTTAATGGCACTGTACCCTCCCGTAATATCCGTTAAATTTGTAAACCCTTGCCTCTTAAGTAAAGAAGCCGCAATTATACTTCTATAACCTCCCGCACAATGAATGTAATATGGTTTATCTTTTAAAAGAGAATCTTGCCAGTCCGTAATAAAATCGAGTGGGCGTGAGCTCACATGTTCTAAATGACTCAACTCGTATTCGCCAGGCTTACGTACATCCAATACACAGGCTGCCTGATCTTTTATTTTACAAATAAATTCCGCCGCATCTATACTTCGAATAAAATCTGTCGTTTCTCCGTTTTGTTTCCATGCATTTATCCCCCCCTCAATAAATCCCAAACAATTGTCATAACCTACACGGCTTAAACGCATAACGGTTTCCGCCTCTCTTCCTTTGGGCGTTACTAAAATAATTGGCTGCTCAATGTTTGTTACAAGTGCACCGACCCATGGGGCAAACTGTCCGTCAATACCAATAAATACAGATCCTTTGATATGCTCCGATGCAAACTCATTCGGTTTGCGAACATCTAAGATCAGTACATCTGTATCTTTTACAAGATTCTTAACTTCGTTTATCGATAATGCCTTATTGCCTTTAGCAATTAGGGCATCGTAATTTGTATAACCCGATTTATTAAGGTTAGCATTTTTAGCAAAATATTGTGGGGCAGGTAAAATACCTGTAGTAAGTTCTTTTATAAATTCCGGTTTCGATAAATTACCTAAAGCATAATTTATTTTTTTCTGATTCCCTAAAGTATCAAACGTTTCGTTACTCATATTTTTACCGCAGGCAGAGCCTGCACCGTGCGCCGGGTATACAATCACATAATCGGGTAAAGGCATTATTTTAGTACGAAGCGAGTCATAAAGCATCCCCGCTAAATCCTCCTGTGTAAGATCAGATTTAATAGCCAGGTCAGGTCTTCCCACATCACCTATAAATAATGTATCACCTGTATAAATTGAATGAGGTTTCCTATTCTCATCAAGTAATAAATAAGTGGTCGACTCTAAGGTGTGACCGGGTGTGTGAAGTACTTTAATGGTAAGCTTTCCTATTTTAAATTCTTGCCCGTCTGTCGCGTTAATGCTTTTGAAGCTCGTATTGGCGTTGGGTCCGAATACAATATCGGCGCCTGTTTTAACGGAAAGGTCTAAATGACCGGAAACAAAATCTGCGTGAAAATGGGTTTCAAAAATATATTTGATAGTGGCATTATTTTTTACCGCTAAGTCAATATAGGGCTTGTACTCTCTTAAAGGGTCAATAACAGCGGCTTCGTTTCCGGATTGTATGTAATAAGCGCCCTGAGCCAAACAGCTTGTGTATAATTGTTCTACCAGCATAAAGAAAATCTCTTACACAAAATTAGTCAATTATTGTACACATAAAGCAACGTCAGAATCGATTAATAGAGTTGTTACTCACAATTATAAGTTCAAAATGATAAGGCTAATCTATTTTGAATCAAGAATAATATTAGCCGTTTCAAAAATATAATTATCTTTTTTAATGTTAGCGATCCATTTTTTCTCTTTATTAATTTTTATGGTATCACTCGCAATGGCCTCATTATCAGTTAGAGGGAGTTCGGCATTAAAACCTTTAATTTCTAGTTTCAATTCATCATAGCGTTTGTTTTTTTCTCTCATCTGCTTTGCTTCAACACGGTAATTATCGAGCTTTAAGTTATATTTAGTATCGTCTTTCCTTTCTTTAAACTCTTTTGATTCGGTATCGATAAGCTTAAAGGCTGTATTGGTTTTTAACCTTTCAGCATTCCCTTTTTTAACTTTTTCATAGTTAATGGTCTTATATTCAGTGTAGGGAGCCTTACTTATTTCATCCCATGCCATTGGGTAATCCAAGTCTTTTTCCCCCATATCAATATAGGCATATACATCGGGCAGTATTACATCAGGCACAACTCCCTTAAGTTGTGTGGCTCCGCCATTGATGCGGTAAAATTTCTGCATAGTTATCTTTACAGAACCTATAGGACGCATCGTATCAAACTGTGGCAGTAAATATTGGTCAAGATCAATAAAAGACTGTACAGTGCCTTTACCAAAGCTTTGAGTACCCACAATAACACCTCTTTTATAATCCTGTATTGCAGCCGCTAAAATTTCTGAAGCCGAAGCGCTGTTATGATTGATCATAATAGCTAACGGACCATCCCAACTGACCTCGGAGTTTTTATCCCTCATTACATTTACTTCACCTTTTTTATTTTTTACCTGTACCACAGGTCCTTCAGGAATAAACAGCCCGGCCATGTCAACTACTTCCTGTAATGACCCCCCGCCATTATCACGCAAGTCAATAATAATGCCTTCTACACCTTGTTTTTTAAGCTTATCAATTTCTTTTTTCATGTCAATAGAACAGCGGTGCGCGCCATTTCTTGTAAAATCAGCATAAAACATCGGTAAATAAATATAGCCTACTTTCTTTTTATTGTTTAATATCGCCGATTTGGCATAAGTTTCATCTATCTCAATCACATCCCTTATAATTGGAATCACTTTAAAAGTAGCATCCGGTTTTTTTACGGTCAGCCTTACCTCAGTCCCTTTTTTACCCTTTATCAATTCAATGGCGTCATCCATATCCATGTTAGTAATATCGGTAGGTTCAGCAGTTCCCTGTGCAACTTTATGAATTTCATCACCTGCTTTTAATTCGCCTTGCTTAGCAGATGGTGAACCCGGTATAACTTCCGATACTTTAACAAACCCGTCTTTAGATTGTAAACGAGCTCCAATACCTTCAAACTGACCACTCATGCTTTGGTCAAATTTCTTTTTTTCTTTCGGTGCAAAATATTCTGTATGCGGGTCATACAATCCTGTAATAGTGTTAAGGTAGGCGGCAATACGGTCTTTATATGAAATTTTATTTAAGCGTTTAAACCAATCCTGGTTTGCTTTTAATGTTTTACGCCGTGCATCCACTTCGAGGCTGTCAAAACTTTTCTTAACAACAGGAGTTTTCGCATTAGCGGTGTCGCCTTTTTCTTGCGAGGTCATTGCTTCATCCAACCTGGCAATAACCTGGTACTTCAGCATTTTACGCCACTCATTTCTTAACTCTGCATCCCCTGCCGCATATTTAATTTTTTCACCGTCAGTTTCATACTCTTCATCAATCGTATAATCCATAGGCTTATCTAAAATGTCTTTGCTCCACAGTTCCTTTTCTTTAATACGTTTTGTTATTAAATTGTAAGATAATTCATAAAACTCAAAGGTTCCGTTATTTACTTCATCATCAATTAAACGGCGGTATTTAGCTAATGCATCCACATCAGTTTGCGTCAGCATTTTTTTATTAAAATCAAGATTTTTCAAATATAACTTAAACGCTTTTTCACTAAAGTCATCATTAATGGTTAAAGGATTGTAATGTGCCTGGTTTAGTGCAGACATTAACATATCCAATAATATTTGATTACGGTTAAATTGAAAAAATGTAAATGAACTGATAGTAACAGCAAATACAATAAGTACAGGATAGAAAATTTTCTTTTGCATAATGAGCAAATTTAAGGGTAAAATATAAATGTAATGTTACTTATTATAATGGATTATGGCCGTTAGTAACAATATTTAATTGTTTAAACTTTGTTAATTCAATTGAGTTCACAACGGGTATATTTACGTTTCATTTTTTAGAACAGATTTTGTGCCATGATAGATTTTACACGTTCCGAATTAACTCATTTTGTAATACATTATGTTGGAAATAAAGGCTTAGGAGAAGAAATAACGTTAAGCGAGCAGCCTATAAAAATTAGCGACGATTTTTTAAAAGATACGGTAATGCGTTATTTAACATCGCCTTTTAAAACAGATATTTATTACCAATTTAAATCTAAAAACGAAATGCATTACCACGATGTGCAGAGCTACGCGACCGATATTTTTAATTCTCAAAAACAATTTATTGCCGGTAGCAAACACATTGCCGAACACCTTTACAACCAGTCGATGCACCCTAAAATTAAAGGCGGTGAATTTTACACCTGTTATTTTAAAGACTGTAATGTAGACGGTGTTATATGCGACGCGATCGGCCTGTTTAAAACAGAGAATAAAGAAACATATTTGAAAGTATTTCAACACATGGATAATTTTGATGTTGAATGCGATAATGGTATCAGCATTAATAAGCTTGATAAAGGCTGTATTATTTTTAATACGGAAGGCGAAAAGGGATATAAAATAAGCATAGTAGATACTAATAATAAAATTGCGGATTGCGCTTTTTATTGGGTAGAAGATTTTTTAAATACAAAATTAAAAGAGAATGCCTATTTTCATACATCTAATTTTATTGATACCTGTAAAGGTTTTTGTGAAGAAGTATTAACGGAGAACAATAATGTAACCAAGCAGGATCAAATGATGATGCTGAATAAAAGTACAAGCTTTTTTAAAGAAAAAGATAATTTCAATATTAAGGAATTTGAAAAAGAAATTTTACCGCAGCCCGAGTTACAGGAGGCTTTCAGAGATTATCGTAAAACCTATAATGATAAAATGGAACTTACCGCCATTGATGATTTTGAAATTTCACCGACAGCCGTAAAGAAAAATCAAAAATTTATGAAGAGTGTCGTTAAACTCGATAAAAATTTCCATATTTATGTACATGGCAGACACGACTATGTAGAAAAAGGATATGATGAAGAAAAAGCCCTTAAATACTATAAACTGTATTATACTAATGAAGATTTTAGTTAGTAACAATGTACTTTTAACAATTTAGTAATGATTTGGAACATTTTTTGATATGTTTTTTATTAAATTTACGACTTATCATTTAAACTATCTTTTGAGAATAAGCATACATATCGTAATTTTATTACTGATTTCTACGTTTTCCCTTCAAACAGGGTATTCACAAGGTGCCGGTTTTACAAGAGCCAACGAGTGGAAAAAGTACCGTAAAGAAATTACTTTTCAGGCAGGAGCTGCCCAGTTTTTAGGAGATTTAGGCGGATTAAATAAAGTCGGTACACATTTCAGCCCTGTTGATCTTGAGATTAGTTTAACAAGACCGGCCATTACAGCAGGTTACAGATATAAATTCACAAAAAACTTTAACTGGTTCAGCAGCTTTAATTATCTTGTAGTTGCGGGTGACGATAAATTAACCACAGAACCTTTCAGGAATAACCGAAATTTAAATTTTAAGTCTAATATTTTTGAACTTTCTACAAGGGCGGAATTAGCTTTTTTCAGGAATAAGGCAGGCCACAGGTATAACATCAGGAACACCTCAGGCAAAAGATACAAATCAAACACATGGGAATTACTGGGATTTATAGGAATAGGAATGTTTTATTATAATCCTAAGGGCAAACAACCGGGCGGCGGTTATGTAAAACTAAGGCGTTTGCATACCGAAGGGCAAGGCTTGCCCGGCGGCCCTAAACAATATAGTAATGTTTCGGTTAGCATACCTATTGGCATTGCGTTTAGAGCAATGCTTAATAAATATTGGAGTGTTGGTATAGAAATAAATTACCGGAAAACATTTACGGATTATATTGATGATGTGAGCACAGTTTACTATGATAAATATAAATTAGGACAAGCTTACGGACCAACGTCCGTTACTATGTCTGACCCCAGTAAAGGCACAATTACCGGTGCCACTTCACCTGACGCGGCAGGTAATGCGGCACAAAGAGGAGATAAACAAAAAGATTCCTACATGGGAATACAAATCACGGTTGGCCGTTTCTTTCCGCCAAAACGTAACAAAACAAGGTTAAGGTCTAAATTCTAAACGGGCTTAATTAAAGCTTTCAGTTATCACTTTTTCAAATTCGTGTTTTAAATATGTGTTGGTTGCAATTACCTCCCTGCCGAATAACCAATTGTTCCCCTTACTAAAATCACAAATAGTGCCACCTGCTTCTTTCACAATCAATGCTCCCGCAGCCACATCCCAAGCATTTAAATTATATTCAAAATAAGCATCTACTCGTCCGCAGGCAACATAACAAAGGTCGGTAGCTGCAGACCCTATGCGCCGTAGGCCATGCGTGTGTTTCATTAAGTATGTCAACGCTTTTATAAAGCCTTCAACACGTTCAAAATTATAAATAGGAAAACCGGTTGCTATTAAGCTGTCCGGTAATTTCGATCGTCCCGAAACGGTTATTTTAGTATCGTTTAAAAATGCACCTCCACCGGTATAGGCGGCAAAACATTCATCGCGCGATACTTCATAAACCACACCGCATATTATATCACCTTTATATTCTAACGCTATACTTACCGCGTAGCATGGAATGCCGTGTATGTAATTAGTGGTGCCATCCAAAGGATCAATGATCCAGTTGTATTCCTTCACTTCATTTTTTGTATCTTCTTCAGTAATAAACCCTGCTTCGGGTAAAACAAGCGATAATTCATTAACCAATAAGTGTTCAGATGCTTTATCAACATAACTTACCAAGTCGTTTAACCCTTTTATTTCGGCTTTAGCGTATGAAAAAGTTTTACGCTCCTCTCTCATAAAATTGCCCGCATTTTTTGCACAAACAATTACTTGTTGTGTCAGTTTATTTAAATCAATCGTATTCATAAGCGGTAAATTTAGATAAAAAAGATGCCGCCATTATTTTTTAAATGTCAAAAAAACCTAATTAACCTGTCTGCTTAAAACAAAATTTTGTATTGATACAGATTATCTATATTTTTCAAAAAAATTGCAACATGAGCACTTCAACAGCCGCAACCAAATCGAAAGTATCTAAACTGGCCGAAAACATTATCGGGTCTGAAATTATTAAGCTGGCAGGTGAAGTAAATGAAAAAATAAAGCAGGGCGAAAAAATATATAACATGACCATTGGCGACTTTAATCCAAAGGAGTTCCCTATTCCCGCTGAGTTAAAGCAATACATTGTTGACGAATATTTTGCCGATCAAACCAATTACCCGGCAGCCGACGGTATGTTGGAGCTGAGAAACGCAGTAGCGCATTTATTGAAAGAGCGCGGCGGCTTAGAGTATAAAAATGATGAAATTTTAATAGCAGGCGGTGCACGGCCTGTTATATACAGCATTTTTAAAGCGTTAGTTGACCCCGGCAATACAGTCATATTCGCTGTTCCTTCCTGGAACAATAATCATTATTCCTACTTAAACTCTGCAAAGGCTGTAGTGATTGAAGCTAAGCCCGAGCAAAATTTTATGCCCGTTGCCGCAGATATTAAACCCCATATAAAAGAAGCCGTATTAATTGCTTTATGCTCTCCGCAAAATCCCACAGGTACTGTGTTCAGTAAAGAAGGCTTAGAGGAAATATGTGATATGATAATAGAAGAAAATAATCGCAGAGGCCCCGATGAAAAACCGGTGTATTTAATGTATGACCAAATTTACTGGGCATTAACCTTTGGCAATACCAAACACTATAACCCTGTAAGTTTAAGGCCCGAAATGAAAGCCTATACTATTTTTGTAGATGGCATTTCTAAATCGTTATCGGCAACGGGCGTAAGAGTAGGGTGGAGCATGGGACCTAAATTGGTGATTGATAAAATGAAAGCTATTTTAACGCATATAGGCGCATGGGCACCTAAGGCCGAGCAATTGGCTACTGCTAAGTATTTATCTGACCTTACACTTTATGATACCTTTATTGAGCAACAAAAAATTAAAATCAGCGACAGGCTTAACGGTTTTTATAAAGGCTTTCAATCTTTAAAAAATGAAGGGTTTAAAGTGAATGCCATTGTGCCTCAAGCAGCTATTTATTTAACGATACAATTTGCCTTGCATGGCATGAAAACCTCCGATGGTAAGGTATTGGAAACAACCAAAGATGTTACCAAATTTATTTTGGATGAAGCTAAGCTAGCCGTTGTTCCGTTTTATGCTTTTGGCGCCGATGATAATTCGCCATGGTACAGAATGTCTGTAGGCACTTGTAAGATAAACGATGTGGATGATGTGATCTCTAATTTAAGGCAGGCTTTACAAAAGTTATCTTAATCTTAAATTTATATTATTAAATATCCCAAATAGGATTGCGATAGTAATCGTAATTTTTATTTTTTCGGATTTTAAAAAGACCTAATTTTACTAAAAGCTTTTAGGTTAAGATCATGAAGACAATTGGTATTTGTTTTATAATAGTTTTTACAAACTATGCGTTCGCGCAAACATACGCTCCCATTACTATAACAGGGTTTAATATAGATGCCGTTGCCGAAACATTTCCAAATTCGTTGGCTACTACCACGCAGGCACTCGACCAGGTTGTTGCAGGAGGAAACAGTGTAGTGTACAGTGCTGCATTTGCGGCGGCGGCAGGGTGGACAGGCGGTGTGCCAAACAGTGGAACAATTGTTAACGGGTTAAAAACATATCAGATGATGCCATATACGGTCAACAACGCGTTGTTTGTTCCCGCAGGTTCCACCAATAATTTAGTTTTTACTACACCTGCATCCTATAATTTAATAAGTCTTTTAGTTTTTTCGACAGAAGGTGCAAGTACGTTTAACGTTACTTTAAACTATACCGACCTCACCACAACAAACGCCGGTAACTATACGGTTCAGGATTGGTTTGGCGGTGCAAGCGCCATTATATCAGGCATAGGACGTTGCAAAAGAGTTACCTCAGGTGCCACACATGATGGGGTTCCGTCTGATCCGAGGCTCTACGGAATTGATATTAACCTTTCATGCGCCAATCAAATAAAATCAATTGCCTCTATCAGCATAACAGGTGTAACAAGTAACCCTGCCGGTGGCGGCGGTTATGTATTGGCTGTATCCGGTGTAAGTACTAATATAGTTGCACCAACCATTAGTTATGCATCAAATGTGTTTTGTCAAACAGCAATAAGCTATACGCCCACTGTTACCGGGGCAACGGGCGGAATTTTTTCGTCAACACCTACGGGGCTTTCTTTAAATACTAGCAACGGTATTATAAATGTAGGAGCCGGCGCAGCTAATACGTATACGCTTTTTTATACCACTTCGGGTACTTGCCCTGTTTCTGCTTCATACAGCTTAACCATTAATCCTTCGCCTACCGTTGCGGTAAGTAATTATACCATTTGTTCGGGTCAAACCGCTGTATTAACCGTTTCGGGTGCTGTTACATATGCATGGATGCCTGATCCTACTTTAACTTCAACAACGGGTTCGGTTGTTAATGCTAATCCCGTTAATACAACTACTTATGGGGTTACCGGTACTTCAGGTTGGGGTTGTACAGCTACTAATACGTTAACAGTAACGGTAAACTCAAACCCAAGTATAATAACAATCAGCTATTCTATATGTCCGGGCGAGGCTGCTGTTATAACTTCTACGCCGTCTGTTACAGGCGGAACTTATCAGTGGTTACCCGATAATCAAACTACCGCCTCCATTACTGAAGCGCCCACAAATGCAACAAACTATACCGTTGTTTATTCTGTGAACGGATGTACGGCTACTGCAACATCTTCTGTTACTATAAAACCGGTTCCCAATCTTACGGTTAATTCTGTTTCTATATGCCCAGGGCAGTCTGCCGTATTAACGGCTATCCCTTCCATTACAGGCGGAACCTATATGTGGGCCCCAAACAGCCAAACCACGTCGTTCATTACTGAGTCTCCAAGTTCTGCAACATCGTATAACGTTACGTATTCGTTGGCAGGTTGTACAAATACAGCCACTGCTACTATAAACTTTAACGCGAATCCTGTTTTGGTGCTTACAGCTTCCATGCAAACCATCGCTCCTTTAGATGAAGTTTCAATAACAGCCGTAGGAGGAGATGCTTATACATGGAGCACCGGTGCAACCGGTTCTGTTATTAAAGTTAAACCTTCAGAAAACACAACCTATTGTGCTACGGTTACTACTACGGCAGGGTGTAGTAATGAAGCCTGTATTGATATTATTGTAGCGGATGAATCCGTATTGTATATTCCTAATGTATTTACCCCTAACGGCGACGGGGTTAATGATTTGTTTTATACACCAAGCCATAATCTTACATCGTATGAACTTAGGATTTATAACCGTTGGGGAGAACAGTTATTTCAAACAAGCGACCCGTTAAAAGGTTGGGATGGAAGCTATGGAGGTAAACCGGTTTCATCGGGTGTGTATGTGTTTATACTTAAAGCAACCGGAACTGATAATACTACTTATAATAAATCAGGTCACATTACCTTATTGCAATAATAGTTATTTAGGAGTCCGATAGTTTAAGATACATAAATAGGAATTTGTTTATAATTTAATAAATTTGCTAAAACAATTTAGAAAGCTTAAATGAAACATGAAAAAAATATTTTTAGGATTAGTTCTTTCGGGATTACTTGCCTTTGATTTATCAGCAGCACTGGGAGATACAACATGGGTAACCATTTATAATTTAAGAAAAATTACCCAATACGGTAATTACGATACGAGCGCCGTTTTACCGACCGGGAAAGTATATCGTAAAATTCGCCTGCATTATATTTTAGGAAGGTACGCGTGTCCTGCGGGAACCCAGTATTGCGGCTCATGGGACTATACTACGGAAGTGTATGCAAAGCCTGCAGGGGCTGATACAGTTGAAATAGCAAGGGTTATTACACCTTATGCCACCGACTGGCTTGCTACCAACAGAAAAAATGATTATGTGATTGATGTAACCGATTATTCTCCGATTTTACAAGGTGCTTTAGGTATTGGCTACAGATATGAAGGGTATTCGTGGGGCTTTACGGTAACCCTTAAATTAGAAATGATTGAAGGAACGCCGCCAATGAATGCAGTAGCAGCTAAAAATGTATATAACGGGTACTTTGCTTACGGTAAAACCGCCGACCCTATTGAAAGCCATTTAGTAGCCGAACCTTTTCAATATAATGCTCCTGCGGCAAAAGCATATTTAAAGAATATTATTAGCGGGCATGGTTCTGACGATAATTACTGTTCTGAATTTTGTGATAATTATTATAATTTAAAAATTAATAACAATCAGGTTTCCCAAAAACAATTATGGAGAAGCGATTGCGGAAAAAACGAGATTTATCCTCAAACAGGAACCTGGGTTTATGAAAGGGCCAACTGGTGCCCGGGCAATACGGTAATCCCTATCGTTCATGACATTAGTGCTGTAACAACACCGGCATCTACATTTTCAGTCGATATTGATATGGAGCCGTATACATCGCCGAATCAAAGTAATGCCAATGCGGGTTTTAATATTGTATCACAGTTAATTACGTATTCAGCGCCAAATTATAATTTAGATGTGTCGTTGGAAGATATTATTGCCCCGACAAACGATCCTAATTATTATCGCGAAAACACTGTTTGCTCCAACCCTAAAATAAAAATTAAAAACACCGGAACAACAACCGTTACAAGTGTTTCTTTTAATTATAAACTTACCGGCGGACAAAATAATACGTACACCTGGACCGGTAATTTAAGTTTTTTAGAGGAAGTTATTGTTGATCTGGGGCCGAGTCTTGCCATGTTTAATGCAAATAACTCGAACCAATTTGAAGTGGCTATTGATAAAGTTAACGGCTCTTCCGATCAAAATACATTTAATAATAATTACGTCAGCACTTTTGTAGATGTGAGGGCTTATCCGCCTAGTTTTGTTGTGTATTTTGTTACAAATACTTCTTCAAGTCAAACCAACCCGGGCTTTAATGAAAGCAGTTGGCAAATTATAAATGAAACCGGAACAGTGGTGGCGAGCCGCTTAAATAACTTAAACAGTAAAACATTTAAAGATACATTAACTTTACCGGCAGGCTGTTATACTTTTATAGCCAATGATGACGGTTGCGACGGCTTATCCTTTTTTGCAAATCCGGGAGCGGGTAACGGCACTTTACGTTTCAGTTCAAGCACTACACCTATACCTTATAAAACATTTAACGGCGATTTTGGTTGCCAAGTAATAGAACGGTTTACGGTAGGATATATATTGCCTGTAAAAGAAAATCAAACCGCAGAAGCGCGTAATACATTTCAACCGTATCCTAACCCTGCCGCAGCGACGGTAAATTTAGTATTTGACGTAAGTCAGTACCAGGATGTGAGTTACTCCGTTACCGATGTGTCGGGAAAAGAGGTGCAGTCGGGAGTTTTTAATAATGTAAGCTCCATAGCTTACCCTGTTAATACAAGTAATTTAACTAACGGACTGTATTTTGTAACCTGTCATTTTTATAAAGGGGATGTGGTTACAAAAAAAATCATTATTACTAAATAAGGCTTAACTACAAATGAGGGTTTCTGATAAAAAAACGGTTAATATCTTGTTTGTATTATAAATTTAATTATATTTGTAACCCTATTTAAAGATAATATCAAAAAGAAGAAATAACATGTATTTAACATCAGAAGTAAAAAAAGACATTTTTAAAAAACACGGTGGTACTGAAAAAAACACCGGGAGTGCTGAATCGCAAGTTGCATTGTTCACTCACCGTATTGACCACTTAACCGGTCATTTAAAAAACAATAAAAAAGACTTTGGTACACAACGTGCTTTATTAAATTTAGTAGGTAAGCGCCGTGCCTTATTGGATTATTTAAAACATACAGATATTGCCCGTTACCGTGCAGTTATTAAAGTTTTAGATATCCGTAAATAAAATGGATTTCAAGTAAGATTTAAAAGCATTCTGAGTAATCGGGATGCTTTTTTTATGAAGAAACCGAAAAGACTTTTGGACAGAAGAAATTAGGGACTTAAACTCTTTAATTCAATATCTCAGCCACATAGTAATTGAAATAAATATATATATAAACCGTACCAAAAACGTTGGTACACAAATCAAAAATAAAGATGTCACAAATTGGAATTCAACATTCGTTCGACTTAGGAGACGGGCGAATTGTAACCCTGGAAACAGGAAAATTAGCTAAACAGGCTGATGGAGCAGTAGTTGTAAAATTGGGTAACACCATGATTTTAGCAACCGTTGTAAGTAATAAAGACGCTAAAGAAGGCGTGGACTTTTTACCGTTAACGGTAGATTACCAAGAAAAATATGCGGCTACAGGCCGTTTTCCCGGTGGTTTCTTTCGTAGGGAAGCAAAATTATCTGATTATGAAGTATTGATTTCACGTATTGTTGACAGGGCCATGCGCCCACAGTTTCCGGACGATTACCATGCGGATACGCAGATCATGTTATCATTAATATCTTCCGATAAAAAAACTATGCCTGACGCATTAGTTGGTTTAGCAGCTTGTGCAGCGGTGGCAGTATCTGATATTCCGTTTAACGGAATTATATCTGAAGTACGTGTTGCTAAAATTGACGGTAAATTATGTATCAATCCCAATGCGGATGAATTAGCAAATGCAACGTTAGAAATGATCGTTGCCGCTACTGAAACTGATATCTCTATGGTAGAAGGCGAAATGAGCGAGGTAAGCGAAGCGGAAATGCTGGAAGCCATTAAATTTGCACATGAAGCTATTAAAGTTCAAATCAAAGCCATTAAAGAATTTGCCGTTAAAGCAGGCTTGAAAACAAAGCGTGAATATAACCACGAAAAAAATGATGCCGATTTAAAGGCTGCGGTTTCTAAAGCAACTTACGATGAAGTATACGCTGTAGCAAAACAAGGTAACCCAAATAAAAATGAGCGTAAAGTGGCTTTTAAAGCGGTTTTAACTAAATACAAAGAAACATTTACTCCGGAAGAACTAAAAGAAAAAGAAGCTCTTATAAATAAGTATTATCATGATGTTGAATATGATGCCGTACGCCAGGCAACTTTAGATACTCAAATTCGTTTAGACGGCCGTAAAACAGACCAGATTCGCCCTATATGGAGTGAAGTAGGGTATTTACCTTCAGCTCACGGGTCTGCTATTTTTCAACGCGGAGAAACTCAATCATTAACCACCGTAACCTTAGGTACAGGAAAAGATGCCCAAATGATAGATGGTGCATTTTACCGCGGTGAAACTAAATTTATTTTACATTATAATTTTCCCGGCTTTTCAACCGGTGAAGCAAAACCTAACCGTGGTGTAGGCCGCAGGGAAGTAGGGCATGGTAATTTAGCCATGCGTGCCTTATCTAAAGTAGTACCTACTGACACGCCTTATACAGTTCGTGTTGTTTCCGATATTTTAGAATCTAACGGTTCATCATCAATGGCAACAGTATGTGCCGGAACGTTAGCTTTAATGGATGCAGGTGTTAAAATCAGGAAACCGGTTACCGGTATTGCCATGGGTTTAATTACTAACGATAAAGGACAATACGCTGTATTATCTGATATTTTAGGTGACGAAGATCATTTAGGGGATATGGATTTTAAAATTTGCGGTACTAAAGACGGTATTACTGCCGTGCAAATGGACTTAAAAGTAAACGGCTTACCTTATGAAGTAATGGAAAAAGCATTGTCTCAAGCTCGTGAAGGCCGTTTGCACATTTTGGGTGAAATCATGAAAACCATTACTGAGCCTCGTGAGGATTACAACGAAAATGTACCTCGTTTTGAGATCATCATTATTCCTCAGGAATTCATTGGTGCTATCATCGGACCCGGAGGAAAAGTTATTCAGGATATTCAAAAGAAAACCGGTGCCACTATTTCTATTACAGAAGTGGATAACAGTGGCAGGGTAGAGATTTTTGCGGAAAAACTGGAAGACTTAAAAGCGGCTGTTGCCCGTATTAAAAGCATTGTAGCAATACCGGAAGTGGGTGAAGTATACGAAGCTACCGTGAAGTCAATTATGCCTTACGGCGCATTTGTTGAATTTATGCCGGGTAAAGAAGGTTTATTACACATTAGCGAATATGACTGGAAACGTATTGAATCATTAGAAGGTTTAGTAAAAGAAGGTGAAATTGTGAAGGTAAAATACATTGGTACTGATCCTAAAAACGGTAAAGCAAAATTATCGCGTAAAGCAACAATGCCGAAACCGGAAACTGCTTCTGCGGAAGAAAACAAAGCATAATAACTATTTGTACTCCTTAAAAAAAGCTGAATAGATTTATTCAGCTTTTTTTATGTTACACTGTTTACGGCCACCTGACTTAATAGCTTATAGGCTACTAAATCAGCTGCGCGGCGTGATGCCGAACATTTTAATTTTTGTCGGATAATATAACTAAGCATTGTTTTGGGACTAATAAATGCTTGCCCGAATGATTACAGGGAACTTAAAAATTTAATAACAGCCGCTCGGTTTTCGTTGGATAAATTACCGAAATTATTTTTTGAAGCGGTACCTTCTCCTCCATGCCACATAATAGCTTCCGTTAAGCTTCGCGCTCGGCCGTCATGTAAAAAATTATTATGCCCGTTCACCGTTTCTGTTAAGCCTATACCCCATAAAGGGGCGGTTCTCCATTCACTGCCCGTTGCCTTAAAGTCAGGCCTGTTATCCGCCAAATCAGTTCCCATATCATGTAATAACAGATCGGTATAAGGATAAATAATTTGATTCGATAATTCAGGAAATGCTATATCTGAAGCAGTTGTGTGAGAGGGGGTATGGCATTTGGCACAGCCTATAGAAATAAAAAGTTGCTTGCCGTTTTTAACTGCAGGGTCATTTGCATTTCTTCTGCCGGGTACAGCTAGTGTTTTAATATAATAAGCCACTGCATATAAAGTGCTGTCACCTAATTCATGATCATCATTTTTATTATCGTATTGCGATTGCCCTAAACAGCTTTCTGTTTGAAAAATTAAATTAGTTATTCCGATGTCTTCTACATAAGCCGCGGCCGATTGTTGCATAATAGTTGGCTGTGCCGCTTTCCAACCAAAGCGTCCTAATTTCACGGTTTTGCTCATTATATCATATCCGTAATTAGGTTTACCGCTTATGCCGTCGCCGTCACTGTCATTTTCATCGGCCTTAGTTAAAATAGCGCTTTCATCAATGGCCTCCAATAGCCCTAAACCAAAAACCGGTGTTGCCATTCTCGCTGATACCATAACACCTGCAGGCATGGCCATGTAAGGATTGATAATTGTAAATACCGGTTTTCTTAAAGAATAAGGTTCTCCGCCGGAAAATTGATACATGCTTTCTGTGTAAGATACATCCACACCGGCTTCCGCCAGTACGCCAAATATACCGCGTTGTTGCAGTTGCCCGCCAAAACCGGGTACGCCGTTTGGTTCTCCATGCGGGCCTTGCCCCGGAATACTTATGCGTAATAATAACGAACTTAATAATTCGCCGCTCATCGGAGCCTTTCCTCTGCCATCTGCTACATGGCAAAAGCCGCAAGACTGATTATTAAAGATAGGACCCAGGCCATGATTTAACTGTGTATTATCACTATTAAACGTTGCCCCGAAAGCCTTATCCCCTTCATCGTGCAGACTTTCTTTAACTTGAGTTAAGCCGTTAAATGGTTGGCTAAAAGCGGAAGTACCGCTGGCAAACGTAGTTTGCTTGCCGCCACTGTACCATTCATTCATATCCTCTTCTTTAACGTCTTTTGGTTTTCTGCATGATTGAAAACCTACAAAAGCAATTGCCAATGCAAAAGATGTAATGTTTATCAATTGTTTAGAAGAAATCATGAAGCTTAAATTATTAAGGATTAGTAATAGATTGAACGTATGTTTTTACATCGTTCTCTAAATATGTTTTTAAATCGTTGAGAGCTGTTATGCAATTTTGAAGTTGTGTAGGTTGTTGCGTAATAGCATCGCCAAAAGGAATTGTTACATTACCTAAAGCCGTTAAAGCGTTGTTAAGTTTCGTTTTTACGGCTCCGTCCATTGCAATATTGGTTGCTTTAATCAAATCTTCCAAACCTTTACCGTCAGCAATGTATTTACCTAAATACATATTTTGAACACTTTTAATGTTGTTTGTAAAATCGATCATCGAATTTTTCGCAAATGGAGATTCTTCTAAAGCCGCATTGCCGCTTAAAAACGGTTCTGATATTTTTCCGTTAGCTACCTCATTACAAATATCAGCCATAGCAGAAATTACTTCTTCATACGCCGCGCGTTGTGTAGGGTATACTCCGCCATTACCGGCATTTACAAAGGTTGATGTGTAGTTATGAGCCAAAGCAGGATCCCATGATGCTTTGGCAGTGTTACATAATGTTTTTATATTATCTGCCAAAGCCACAATTAAATCTTTTTCGCGGGGAGTGTATTGAGTCGGATCAGTATGTTTACCGAAAATTAAATATTCGAGAGGATGAAATCCTTTCAGGGATTCTTCTAAACCATCAATGTATGCAGTGTTAAATATAGCGGAAGAAGCCAATATGGAATCCTGGCGCGCAAAATCAATCGGCCAGCTATCAATACGAGGGTCAATGTTATCAACACTCACAGGGCCAAACAAAAATCCTTCCCCTTGCTCCCAACAGCTTCTTACATCCTTCCATGCTTGTTGCGCCGCCGTTAAATTACTTACCGTTGATGAAACGCTGAAAGTAACAAGGCTTGTATAGAGTATGTTTGATTTTGCGGCCATGTCGGTATAGGTAGCATAAATAACGTTAGACGCCATGTCGGTTAATACCGCTTTTCTTACCACACTTTGGTCGTCGGCAGCACTTGGATCATCTGTTTTTTTTGGTTTTTTACAAGCTGTAACATTTAGTAAAAGGATAGATGCGAAACCAAGCAGTATATATATTTTCATTAGGTAAGGTTGTATTATTAATTATGAAGCGGTTAAATAAATGATGACGTTGTTGTTTTCTGTTTGTGTTTTAAATTTTTTTAAGGATTGTGTAGCAGGCTCTACCGTTACCTCCCCGTTGAGGTTAAACGCGCTGCCGTGCGCCGAACAGAACAAGCCTGTTTTGGTGGCGGCCAAAGGTTGATTTTGATGCGTGCACTGCATATAAAGTGCATTGTATGTGTTATCTTTTTTCTTAACCAGTAAAATGTCAAATTCCAGATTTGAGTTTTTAATGATCAGTACAGTTTGTTTTTCAATAAAAGAACTTTCCGGTATTAAAAGCGTATTTTCTTTGGAACTTGTTTTAAGTACTGGTAACGGAGCACACGAATTAAGCAGGCTCAGCAAGGTGCCTCCGCCTAATATGCCGATACAGCTTACACAGGTTGTCTTTACAAAATCGCGTCGTTCCATTATAGTATTAAAAACTGTAACCTATACCAAGGTTTATAAAATTGTAAGTAGTATAAAACGGTGTATTACTTGCGTAAGGATTGGTTACATATAAAATTTTGTTGTACTCTCCGGTAATACGTTGTACATAATCCAACTTAACAGAAACACCTTTAAGAGGCTGAAAATGAAGGCCTACAATGATATATTGTTTGTTTTGAAGGCCATCCTCAATACCGTTTTTAGGTAATCGCGCATTTAAATTCATGGCTTCGTAGCGTACAAATAATAACAGGCTTCTGGAATTTAATCGTGTAAAAGGGTGAAACAAATTATAACCTAACTCCGCGTAGTAGCCATACATGGCCGACGGTGTATTGTTTGCATACGCGCGGTTAATTTTATCAGCGTCTTTTATAGATACGAAACAACCCAAAGCTTTAAAGTGGATGCCATTAGTTCCGTTATATTGAATATTGGCTTCGCTTAAAGATACAGGTGTACCAAATGCGCCGTAGTCGAGCTTTAAACTATCGCCTTGTTTTTGAGAAAGTCCCGCACTCCCTCCATAGTAAGTAGATGCTTGGATCCTGAAATGGTTTACGTAATAAAGTAGCGCACCGGTTACCGCAAGGTTAGATGCCGAAGCATTACTGCCTTCAAACTTACCATCATTAAGACCGGTGCCCTGTTTAAAACTTCCCGAATTTAAGCCATTCATTAAAGCGGCAGAATAATTTAAACCCGGAATTTTTGGAATTTGTCCGTATACACCAATTCCCAGCTCGCGCCATGTGGACGGAATAACAAATTGTTCTACAAAAGGCCTGTCGTTACTGTTAAAAGTAGTGGGTAAATGATTTTCGTTAATGATACCTATACGCGGAATAAACAATCCCGCAACTAAGTAAGTACTCCTGTTTACGTTAAATTTTAAAAATAACTGTTCCATCGATATTTCTCCCGAACCTCTACCGCTAACTACTTTAGCGTTTTCAATTTCCAATTCGGAGAAAAAAGAGATTTTATTAGAGAAACGATGCCCCAAAAACAAAACATTACGGGTTAAGTTTGCGGTTCCTGTTTTAAGCCTCGTATCATATTCCACTTTGGCTTGCCCGTAGCCGGAAATAACAGTAGGACTGTTTTTAGGCGTTAAGCCTGCGTTAAGAGAGTCTTCGCGGGTAATAACCTGCGAATTAGAGGACATAACACTAATTATGCCCAATACTGATAAAATTGTTTTCTGTAATAATGGAGATGGTTTTTTCACGCCACAAATCTATATTTAGAATCTTTCTAAACAAATACCTAAAATAGGGTATACGATGCAGTGAAGAAGAAAAGAAAAGAACGGAAAAACTGAAGCGAAGGATTACCCGATAAAAGGCATAAAATTAAAGGTATGAGATCGATCTTCACAAATACGATTTTTAATCTTACTTTTTTAATCTCATCTTTTGAGTCCTTCTCTTCCTTTAGTTTCTTTTATCTCTTCCTGCTATATAATATTGACTTCTCTTTCCAGCAACACACCAAATTTTCGATTTACAACCTCCAATACTTCCGTAGAAAGATCATAAATCTCTTTCCCGGTAGCTTTCCCGTAATTCACTAATACCAATGCCTGCAGCTTATGTACACCTGCATCGCCTTTACGCATGCCTTTAAGGCCGCTTTGTTCAATGAGCCAACCCGCCGCCAATTTGTAATTTGAATTAACTAATGGATATGCAACTAAGGCCGGAAATTCATTTTTTAAACGGTCGTAAGTCTCTTTAGTTACTTCCGGGTTTTTAAAAAAACTGCCGGAGTTACCTATTTGTTTAGGGTCAGGAAGCTTGCTGCTTCTTATGTTAATAACCGCTTGTGAAATAGATTTTATAGATAATTCGGAAATCCCCATGTTATCTAATTCCTGTTTAATGGCGCCATATTCAATATGGAATACCGGTTTTTTTGAAAGTTTGAACGTAACAGAGGTTATAATAAACTGATTTTTATACCGGTGTTTAAATATGCTTTCCCTGTAACCGAAATCACACGCTTGTTTTGAGAAAGTAATACATTTTCCGGTTTGCAGATCAATTGCTTCCAGCTCATAAAATGTGTCTTTTATTTCAACACCGTATGCTCCTATATTTTGCATGGGGCTTGCGCCCGTATTGCCGGGAATTAAGGATAAGTTTTCAATACCTGCAAAATTTTTAGCAATACAATACATCACAAACTCATGCCAAACCTCTCCGGCGGCGCATTTCACTAAAACATCCTCTTCTGTTTCTTTAACGATTTCAATTCCTTTTAATTCATTTTTAATAATCAGTGCGTTTACATTTTGAGTCAATAAAATATTACTTCCACCACCTAAAATAAAGTGAGGATTACTTTTATAATCTTTATGTAACAACAATTCTTTTATATCTTCAACCGAATTAATAACGGTAAATAATTTTGCCGTTGCTTCAATACCAAATGTATTAAAAGGCTTAAGTGATATGTTGGAAGATAGTTGCATGGTTGTAAGTCCTAAAATAAGTTGACGGATTTTTAATTATCCCGATTGCTTATGGTAGTCGGGATTTTTTTTGCTAAATCTCTTAAATTGTTCTTATCATTAATACTAAATGAGGCCTGTATTGATCGTGTAAATTTATACTTTCTTTTAATAGTTGTGCTACTGATCTTTATTTTTTAATCATACTAAATTCCTCTTTAAAAATGCCGGGGTAAGTTATCGGCATTTTTTGTTCGTAACGTTTACATCTTTTAAGAATTAGGTGTTTTCAAAATTCGTATACTTGTATGAATGATATATAATTGGAAAATAGCGTTAACGAATCCATATTTTAGAAATAGATTCTTTACGTCTATCATTATTTTATCTGTTATTTTAACAGGGTTTGCCTCTTTACTCGCTTATATTGAAACGCGCCAAGGGCATACATTTTATGATCCTATCCTTAATTTTATAAAACCAAGGGATGTTTCAGATTTTATTTTTTTTGTAACCTATTCCACAGCGTTAATAGGATTAGTTTATGCTTTTTTATCACCGTATCGTTTCCTGCATTTAATACAAATGTATGGGTCGCTAACGTTATTAAGAATAGTTACCTTATTTTTTATTCCTTTAGAGCCGCCAATAACCATTATTCCCTTGCGAGATGAATTTTTAACAAATATATTCTACGCCGGTAACGAAAATTTAAAAGATCTTTTTTTTAGCGGACACGCGGCTACCTTGTTTTTATTTTATTTTTTCTCAACCAATAAAACGCTTAAATACCTGTTTTTGGTTGCAGCCGTTGCCGTGTCGGTTGGTGTGGTAGTGCAGCATGTCCATTATAGTTATGATGTTATAGCAGCGCCTATTTTTGCATATATTGCTTACCGTTTAATTACCAAGTTTTCTAAACATTACCACAACGAAGACTTGAACTCAGACAAGGTTTAAACAACCGAGTGTACAAAACATTTTCTTCTTTTTTTATAACGATTACCATTAGGCCGTATTTTTATGTAAATGCAATTTAAGCTACATATTAACTACACTCTATTAATGGTATGTGTTATTTATATTATGTCGTGTAAGCATCATAAAACAGTTGCAACCAATACTAAACCAACCGCAAAAAAAACGAGCCCCGTAAAAAAACCTGAACTTGAATCTAAAAAAGAAGAAGAACAAAAAACGGTTGGTAAATCTGAATCCGGAACGGGTTCAAGCTCAATTAAAAAAGAATATGCGACAAAATTAAATGTCGGGGAATCAGATATTAAAAATGAAAAACTGTATAAATTTATTGATGACTGGTATGCTGCACCCTATAAGTATGGCGGAAAGGATAGGAACGGTATTGATTGCTCGGGGTTTGCGGGAGTGCTGTATTCAACCATTTACAATAAAAATGTGGCAGCCTCCTCCAGGGCAATTTATGAGGAAACTAAAAGAGTAAATGCGGTGGACCTGAAGGAGGGAGATCTTGTTTTTTTTATCATTAACGGAAAAAATGTTTCACATGTAGGAGTTTATTTACAACACAATAAATTTGTTCACGCTTCTACACATAAAGGTGTTATTATAAGCGATCTGGATGAGCCTTATTATAAAAAATACTATACCGGCGCCGGCAGAATAAAGTAAAATTCTTTTTCATTAAAATTCAGTTTAAGAATCTTTAACGTCACGCTATCAAAACGTTGCTGTTAAAAACAATCTTGTTTCTGTATCTTTAAAAGAGTGTAGCATATGTATCTTACAACATGATTAAATTTTTTGCTAAAGCCTTACTTTTATTTCCGTTACTTGTTATTACGGCATTTGTTGCAGATACCGGAAGTATAAAAACAGACCCTGATTTTTTAAAAACTGAAAACCGTTGGGTCGATTCTGTCTTAAATTCCTTAACGCCCGATCAGCGTTTAGCGCAATTATTTATGGTTGCCGCCTACAGTAATAAGGATATGAAACATGTAAGAGAGATCCGTGAACTGATTGAAAATTATCATATCGGTGGATTAATTTTTATGCAGGGCGGCCCAATACGGGAAGCGAAGCTGAATAATTATTATCAGAACATCTCTAAAACCCCTTTATTAATTTCGATTGACGGTGAATGGGGATTGGCCATGCGTTTAGACAGCACACCAAAATATCCTCGTCAAATGACGTTAGGGGCTATTAAAAATGACTCGTTGATATTTGAAATGGGTAAACAAATTGCCCGTGAATGTAAACGAATGGGTATTCATGTAAATTTTGCACCGGTAGCCGATATAAATAATAACGCGGAAAATCCTGTAATTGGGATGCGCAGTTTTGGCGAAAATAAATATAACGTAGCCAATAAAGCAGTTATGTACATGAAAGGGTTGCAGGCGGAAGGTGTTATGGCCAATGGAAAACATTTTCCGGGACATGGTGATACAGATATGGATTCACATAAATCCTTACCCATTATTACAGGCTGTAAGGAACGATTAGATACATTAGAACTTTATCCCTTTAAGCAATTATTTGATCAGGGATTATCGAGTATTATGGTGGCACATTTATTTGTGCCATGTTATGATACCACTAAAAATACGGCCTCTACCTTATCGCCTTACATTATTAATGACCTGCTAAAACAACAGTTGGGATTTAAAGGCCTTATATTTACGGATGCTTTAAACATGAAAGGGGTTGCGAGTTTTTACGAACCCGGAATGGTAGATGTAAAAGCCCTGCTTGCCGGCAATGATGTATTGTTGTTTGCTGAAAATGTTCCTAAAGCCATAGAGCAAATAAAAATTGCTGTTACTAACGGACAGATCACACAGGAGGAAATTGATGCCCGTTGTAAAAAAATATTGAAAGCAAAATTTTGGTGCGGTCTAAATAAAAATCAATTTGTAAACCCAAAACATTTATATGATGATCTGAATACGGCCGCATCTGATGCTATGAACAGCAGCCTAGCGGAGGCTTCGGTGACATTACTTAAAAACAACGGATATTTAGTCCCTTTAAAACGTTTAGATACTTTAAAGATCGTAGAAGTATCTGTAGGCGATAAAAATGAGAATGTTTTTTCGGGAACCTTAAATAAATATGCTAAAGTGGCGCATTTGGGAATAGAGCATGACGCTACGCAAAAAGAAAGAGATACGCTGTTAGCAAGGCTTAAAAATTATAATTTAGTGATTCTTCAAGTAAATAAAACATCCGCTAAACCGGATAAAAATTTTGGATGCAGCGATGGAAGTGTTGATCTGATCTCAAAGATAAATAAGCAAAACAAAACCATTACCTGCTTATTCTCTAACCCTTATTTAATAAATAAATTACAGGACCTTGCTAAGGCAAATTCTGTTTTAGAATTATACGAATATTCCGGTTTTAACCAGAGAGCAGCTGCAGACGCTATTATGGGTGCCATTCCCGTTAATGGTAGCTTACCAGTTTCCACTAATTTATTTAGACTTGGGACAAGTGTAACGTTAAAAAACACAATACGGTTGCAGTTTGTAGAACCGCAGAGAGTAGGGGCGAATGCCGTAAAATTACAACAGGTTGATTCTATTGCTATGGCGGGAATAAAGCAAAAAGCATATCCCGGCTGCCAGGTCGTAGCTATTAAAAATGGCAAAGTGTTTTACAGTAAAAATTTTGGAAGACTAACCTATGATGCTGCTTCCGATAGAGTAACCGACCAAACCATTTACGATCTTGCTTCACTCACAAAAATTTTAGCAACGTCGTTAGCGTTGATGAAACTAACGGAACAAAAACAATTTGACTACAACCAAACACTCGGATATTATTTGCCGGAATTTAAAGAAACTAATAAGGGCGATTTATCTTATAAAGATATATTGACCCACCAATCAGGCATGCAGGCCTTTTTGCCTTTATGGTTAAAAACACAGGATAAAGCAAATAATTACAGACCCGGGTTTTACAGCACTGCTAAAACAGATGCTTATACTACACAGGTTGCCAAAAACCTATACATTGTAAACGGTTATACGGATACTATTTATAAGCAATTAGCTGCAAGTAAGCTTGAAACAAAAGGAAAATATTTATACAGCGATATGGGCTATTATTTTTCGAAAAAAATTATTGAAAATAAAACAGGCCAACCTTTAAATATTTATGTGCAACAAACATTTTACAAACCATTAAATATAGGCTTAACGTATTTGCCGTTAGATGTTTACCCGATTAGTTTAATTGCGCCGACAGAAAATGATACAAAGTTTCGTAAACAATTGCTTCGGGGGTATGTGCACGACCAAGGAGCTGCTTTGTTGGGAGGGGTTGCAGGCCATGCCGGTTTATTTGGTAATGCTACTGATGTAGCTGTTGTAATGCAAATGCTTTTAAATAAAGGTTCTTATGCCGGACAAAATATATTAGATGCTGATGTTATTAAGCAATACACATCATCACAATTTTTAGATAACAGAAGGGGGCTGTGTTTTGATAAACCCGAGTTTGATGATAAAAAAGACAGCCCCGTAACCGGTGAGTGTAGTTTGGCAAGCTATGGGCATAGCGGGTTTACGGGAACATTTGCCTGGGCTGATCCTGAGAACGGATTAATTTTTGTGTTTTTGTCAAACAGAGTTTATCCTGATGCGGATGAAAACAAATTGGCTAAGCTTGGCATCAGGGGAAAGATACATAAGACTTTATATGACGCATTTAAGATAAGCATGCCACTATAAATTAATTGAAATTCTTATATTTATATAACATAATCTAAGAGAAAATGAGCGATCTTTTAAATTCTCAAAAAGAGAAAATAGTAAAATTACTGAGTGAAAAATCTGTGATGAAACAGGATGTATTTAACAATACGATCGCCGCGTTTGACATGATAAAACTTTGTGTGAATGAGATTGCCGTTGACCTGATAAAAGAAACAGAAAATATTGATAAACGGATTAACATTGCTGTATCTGAATCTAAAAAATATTCTACGCAATTAAAAGTAGCGGGCGATGTATTGGAATTTTTTATGCATACCAACGTGTTTGAGTTTGATAAATCACATCAAATGTTTAAAACCGGTTACATTAAACAAAATGATTATAATTCATATTGTGGAATAATAAACGTTTATAATTTTTTAGCGGATTCATTTAAGTATAATCGGCTGAATGACTTAGGATCATTGGTTTGCAGGATTTTCGTGAACCGGGAAATGCGTTTTTTTATTGAAGCTAAAGGCTCTTTAGGTATAAAATATTCTACATTTTCGTCTGAACCTTTAAGTCATGAGCAGCTTTGCGAAATTGTGAACGAGCTTATTATGTATGTTATCTCTTATGATCTTTTTACACCGCCTTATGATACCGTGAAAGAAGTAACGGTAAATGAGATTCAGGAAAAAGTAAGCAGTATTAATTTAAGAACCGGGAAACGCTTGGGCTATGGCACAAGTGCAAGCTATGATGACGATGCAAATTTATATACCTAAAAATTAAAAGGTATGTTCAATAAGAATCGGTTTTTTTTAATTTCTTTTATAGAAGGCGCCTCTGTTATGGCTGCTGAAATTTCAGGCGCAAAAATTATAGCGCCTTTTTTCGGGAGCAGTTTATATGTATGGAGCTCTGTAATGGCTGTAACGCTTGGAGGTTTAGCGAGTGGTTATTTTTTGGGCGGTAAATTAAGTAAACGGGAAAATAAAGAAACACTTTTACTTTATATATTAATTGCCGCTGTATGCTGCTTATGCTGTATGCCATTTATGGGATCGGTTTTTTATGTTTCGGGCGCGCATTTTTCGTTAATTCCGGCAGTCATATTCAGTGTATGTGTATTGATTTTTCCTACTATGTTATGTATGGGGGCAACCTCTCCTTTAATTATTTCTATATTAACGCATACTTCGTCTCAAAGCGGCGAGAACAGCGGAAAGATCTATGCAGTGTCAACCGTAGGCGGCATTTTAGCCACTTTTTTATGCGGCTTTTATTTACTTCCTACCGTTGGGGTTACGCTTACCTTAATTTGTTTTGCGGTAGCTTTGGCCTTGGTGAGCCTATTATTATTGACTAAAAAAATAAATAAACCCTTTTTCGTAATTATTTTACCCGTATTATGTTTTGCTTTTTATAGTTTTTCAACATCAACCCAAAACCGTTATACTATTTATGAAACAGAAGGCATTTTAGGGAAGTTGGAAATAAGAGAAGAACCTTCGCATGCTAACTCATCTATCCTGATAAGGAAACTATTGATCAATACTATTGTACAAACAGAAATGAATTCGGATAACAGGCAATCTGTTTCGGAATATGTGCATTTGTTGGAAAAAAATTGCCGGTATTTTTCCAAAGGAAAAGCGTTAGTACTTGGCTTAGGCGGAGGCGTAGTTTCAAATATGTTGGTAAGTTACGGTTATAAAGTAACAGGAGTTGAATTTGATGAAAGGATCATTGAAATGGCCAAACGTTTTTTTTATTTAGATTCTTCTATAACAGTTGTTTGTGATGATGCCAGGCATTATATTAATAATTCAGAACAAAAATACAACCTTGTAATATTTGATATTTTTAAAGCAGAAGAGCAGCCTGCACATGTTATTACAATACAAAGTTTGCTAAAATTAAAGACGATGCTGGATACAGGCGCTGTTGTGTTGATTAATACACATGGTTACCTTACCGGGAAAATAGGACTGGGAACACAGTGTATGCTTGCTACTTTAAAACAAAGCGGTTTCCATTTAAAAGTGTGTGCTTCAGGTGAAGAGGAAGCATACCGCAATTTGTTAATTGTAGCGAGTTTAAAACTGTTGAATGTTAGTTTGCATAACGAAATTTATCCTTTAATTATTAATGACGACAGTGTTATTAATGACGATGATAAACCCTTGATGGAACTGTTAAACGCTGCCGCTAATCAGGAATGGCGAACTAATTACATCAGAAATTACATTTTACGGGAACATTAAACTTATATTCCTTTTTACAATCTATTTACCCTGTTATAACGTAACTGTAGAGTATCTATAAAATAATATGGTATTAATAAATCTTTTAGATTTTTTTAAGATATTGTTTAAACTAAATATACGCTATTTTTACCTGTGCTAAAAAAAATACTGATACTTACCCTGTTTTTCCCGGTTTACGGCATTGCACAAAGTTTCACGATAAGCGGTTATGTAAAAGATAAATCTAACGGTGAATCTGCTATTGGTGCCAATGTATATGTAAAGGAAGGCATGATTGGAGCAAGCACAAACACCTATGGTTTTTTCTCGTTGACTTTACCGGCGGGAAAATATACAGTTGTATGCAGTTATGTCGGGTATGTTTCTTTCACCGATTCGATAAATCTTAAGGAGAATATTTCTAAAACTATATTGCTTGACCCGAAAGGAAAAGATTTAAATGAGGTTGATGTTACCGCGGAAAAAACAGATGAGAACATACAAAGTACACAAATGAGTTCTGTACAGTTGGATATTGCCCAGATAAAAAAACTGCCGGCATTTATGGGCGAAGTGGACATCTTAAAAGCTATTCAGTTACTTCCGGGTGTTAAGTCTGCGGGTGATGGTAATTCAGGGTTTTATGTACGGGGCGGCGGCCCTGATCAAAATTTGATTTTGTTGGATGATGCTACCATTTATAATGCAGCGCATTTACTGGGATTTTTTTCCGTATTTAATGGAGATGCTATACAAAACGTAACCCTTATTAAAGGGGGCATGCCTGCACAATATGGCGGACGCTTATCGTCCGTATTGGATATTTCGATGAAAGAAGGTAATTCACAAAGGTTGCAGGTTGACGGTGGAATAGGAGCAATTGCTTCGCGCTTAACCATCCAGGGGCCGATCAAAAAAGATAAAGCTTCTTTTATTATTTCTGCCCGCAGAACATATTTGGATGTACTATCAAAACCTTTCTTTAAATACGTAAGGCCAAAGTCAAATTTTGCGGGTTCCAGTTATTATTTTTTCGATCTTAATGCAAAATTAAACTGGCAAATCTCTAAAAAAGACCGCCTGTATTTAAGCGGCTACTATGGCAGAGATATATTTAAGTTTAAAGATACGGAATCGTCCTTCAGCGTAAATGTGCCATGGGGCAATGCTGTAGCTTGTTTGCGATGGAACCATTTATTCAATGCAAAGCTTTTTTCAAATGCTTCCATATCCTATACTGATTATGATTTTTCTTTCACCGCTTCTCAATCTAATTTTGAATTAACTATATTTTCAGGTATTAAAGATTGGACTGCCAAGTATGATTTAGTTTTTATTCCAAACCCAAAACATACCTTTAAAACGGGTGTAAATTATATTTTTCACACGTTCACCCCCAGCAACGTAAGTGCTAAGCAAGGTGAAACAACATTTGATATTGGTAAAATTATCAGGCTGTATTCGCATGATGCCGCTATATATGTTGCCGATGATTGGGAAATTACAAAACGATTAAAAGTAAACGCGGGGCTGCGTTTTAGTTATTTCGCGCAGGTTGGTCCGTTTACAAGGTACGTAAAAGATCCGCTTGGCAAAACAATAGATACCGCTGTTTACGGTAACGGAAAAAAAGTGGTGGACTATCACGGGCTTGAGCCAAGAGCCAGTATCCGTTATAGTTTTACAAAGAGCTTATCTGTTAAAGCATCCTACACACGTAATTATCAATACATTCATTTAGCCAGCATTTCATCCGTGAGCTTACCTACAGACGTATGGATGCCCTCTACAGATTTAATCAAACCTGAATTAGGGAATCAATATGCGTTAGGGGTTTTTAAAAATTTTAATCATGATATGTTTGAAAGCTCTGTGGAAGTATATTATAAGACCATGAAAAATCAAATTGATTATAAAGAAGGCGCACAACCGCAGGATAATGTATTTGATAACCCGGATAATGCGTTTACATTTGGAACGGGAGAAGCTTATGGCGCAGAATTTTTTTTAAAAAAACGAAAAGGAAAATTTACAGGATGGGTGGGCTATACGTTATCATGGACCTGGCGACAATTCAGTGAAATAAATTACGGCAAAAGATACCTCGCAAAGTATGACAGAAGGCACGATGCATCGCTTGTGTTAACTTACGATCCCAATAAAGTTTGGACTTTTGGTTTAGTGTTTGTTTATGGAACCGGTAACCGGGGAACTCTACCTAACGGTTTGTTCGCTTACGAAGGGGGTGTGAATTATGATTATGGATTGCGTAACTCTTATAAATTTCCTGATTACAGTCGTTTAGATATTTCTGCTACTTATACGCCTGACAGGGACAAACAAATAAAAAGAAAACAGGGAAGAATAGAAAGGCGCTATGAAAGAAGAGGGAAAGATATTACACAAATTAAACTGCCGCGAGCGTGGGCTAAACATTACCAAGGCAGCTGGACACTCAGTATTTTTAATGTGTATAACCGGCATAATCCTTACTTAATTTATTTTGATGCTAAGGGCGATTTTTTAAAAGGAGATTATACTGTACAAGGAAAGCAGGTTTCGTTGTTTCCCATATTACCAACCATTACGTGGAACTTTAAATTTTAATGAGAGTTATAAAAAAAATATCATTCGGCATTTATACTATTACTTTTTTAATGGCAGTAGTTTTATCTTCGTGTCAACAAAAAATTGATATTAAGCTACCGGAGTATAAAGAAAAACTGGTTGTTGAAGCAAGTATTGAAACAGGTAAAACAACGCAGGTTTTATTATCTATGACAGCACCTTACTTTGGTAATGTTGACTTAAGTAATCCTGCGCGGTTTTTTGTAAAAGGGGCATTTATTACTGTAACCGATGGCACTATTATAGATACATTAAAGGAGCTTGATCCTAATACAGGTTATTTATATTTAGGAACAAAATTGATCGGTCACCCGGGCGGCGTATACTTGATGACCATTAAATACAACAATAATACATATACAGCCGTAACTAATATTATAAATCCTATTCCTTTAGACAGTATTTATTTTAAAGCGGAACGCGATACGTTTGGTTATTGCTGGGGCCACCTTACAGACCCTGTGGGACAAGGAAATTGTTATAGGTGGTTTGCAAAGCGCATCACTAAAGATCAATTTTTTGCCGCTCCTTTTAATTCGGCTTTTGATGATAAATTTATTGATGGTACAAGTTTTGATTTTTCGTATGAACGTCCGCCGCAGCCTAACAAGGAATCAGAATATGCAAATGAGTTAAATGCCGGGTTTTATAGTGTAGGGGATACGGTAATCGTAAAATTCTGTACCATAGGCACTAAAGAATATTTATTTTGGCGATCGTTTTACGCCAATAAATCCAGTAACGGAAATCCTTTTTCGGCACCTGCAAACATACAAAGCAATGTAAGCGGCGGTGAGGTAATAGGCGCGTTTTGTGGTTATTCACCAAGCTTCGATACGCTGATTATCAAAAAATAAAGCTATGCCTGTTACCTCATAATTGTAACCGTGCCTTTATATTTTTTATCAACCCCGTCGGTAAAAATATAAAAGTAGGTGCCTGTAGGAATTTGATTTCCTAAATATGTGCCATCCCAATCATTATTATAATTGGTAGCGCTGTAAACTACTTTGCCATACCGGTTATATATTTTTAAATTGTTATCAGGATATTTTTCAATATTGCCTACATAAAAAAAATCGTTGTCCCCGTCACCATTAGGCGTAAAAGCGCTGTAAAAAAATAATTTATCCCCGTTAATAACTCTTATTATTACAGTATCAGAATTAGAGCAATGATGTGAATCTTCCACATATAAAGTATAAGTAGTAGTTACAATAGGCCACACATCAGGGTTTATTGTTGAACCGTATTTAAGATGATAATCAGGCTGCCAGTAATTTTTTACGGAACCCGTAGCGTTTAACGTAATTGTGTTGCCTTCATCAATAACGGTATCCGGACTTGCATCTACATAAGGCTTTTGAAAAGAGGTTACTGTTACGGTTGTTTTTCTGTCAGGGCAAACACCTCCGTTTGAAACCGTAAGTGTGTATTGAGTAGTGACCGTATTGGTCGCAATGGGATTGGGAGAGCTCGGGTCGTTCAGGCCTGATGAAGGTTGCCAGAGAAATGTATGATTAGTGTTATTGTTTGCATTGCCAGGGCTGCCGATAGTTACGCCTGCTTGTTGCCCTAGACAATAGCCTGTGTCAATTCCCGCGTTAAACGTATTAATGGGATCTACATAAAAAACAGCGGTGCTTAAAGCGGTAGCTCCGTTTTTATCGGTTACGGTTAATGTATATTCTATAGAGCCTGAAATATTTACGGCTGAGGGATTTGATACAGAAGCAGAGCTTAAATAGGAGGAAGGCTGCCAGTTATAACTGTAGGGTGAGGAGCCGCCTGATGCCGACGGAAAACCGCCGAGTGTTTGTGTAGTGTTGGGACAGATATTTTTATTACTCCCTGCATTGGCAGTAAGTGTTTGAGCCATAACATTATTAATAAAACCAAATGCTAAAAAAAGGTATGCTGAAAAGTACATATTCATTCTCACAAATATAAAAAAGAAATGCACAACAAACAGTAATTGATGTGGATGTTGGTTTTTTTTACCAAATCTCAAAGTTATTATAGATCATTGTTTTGCCCCATTTTTCTTTACCATATTCTTTTTCAAGCTGAGTCCTTAACTCAGCAACTTTATAAATTTTTTGTTTTGTCTTTTTAGAAACCAATACCGTAATATCAGGTTTAATAACTTCAACGCTTTTTGCGAAATAAATAACGCCGCCGTCTTCAGTTGCCAACCCTAATATTGTACCTGGTAAGCCAACAAAACTTTCGGGACCGATTGACGGTATAACTTCCGAACAAAACCAAGCGTACAATCGTGTTGTATCGTTAGCGGTCCAAACGGCTTTCCGGCATTGAAAGCCGCAGATCTTACGTTTACTGTCTGTTATTTTCCAAATAATATGCCTTAATGAATCTTCCACTAAAAACTTTTCTCCCCAAATGCTTTTTTCAGTTAAACGCGTTTTTTTAATATGATTTTCATACACAACATTTTTACTTGTTGCCCAACTCATGCGCTCTACAAGGTCGCTTTCCTGCGGTTTAAAAACAGATAAAGAATCATTAAAATATAATTCAAAAATATCTGTTTTATTTTTATCTTCTTCCTTAAGCCATTCTTTTACATCACCGTTATTCTTAAATTTTTTATATAGGTTTGTTTTCCGCTCATACGTAATTTTACCGTAAGTGATTTGGCCTTGCAGTAATACATTACACAAAAAAAAAGAAAGTAATAAAATATATCTAATCAAATTCATCTTCTTCTTTTTCTTTATTGCTGTTAAACTTGAACGTTGCTTTTAATAAAAAATACCTTGAAATAATATTTGTTTTAGTATCCGAAATAATATTACTTGTAATGCTGCGGTTTACATTTATATTTTGATTTAGCATGTCATAAGCATATAAGCCCACAATAAGGCTTTCTTTTTTGAAGAATGTTTTATTGACAGAAGCATTCCAAACAAAATAATTAATATTATAACCTGCGCTTCGTTGCCCGTTAATGGTATAAGCCGCGTCACTTTCTAAAATGATTTTTTTTGGCAGCTTAACCGAAACATTACCCGTTAGCCCCTGTGCGCTATAAGGCTTAATACTATTGGTGTTTAATGTAGACGACGATTTATTGTACTCGGTAAAGCCTGTTACGCCGGCAGTTATATTTTCTAAATTTAAACGCAGTTCCATGCCGATGTTTGTTCTCAGATCAAGGGTTTTGTTTTCTAAATTATTAATAATGGTTTTATTGTTGGATACAGAGCCATTAGCATTTGGCTGAACCTCCAGTTTTTTAGAGAAGAATGGAATGCTTGTACCAAAGAAAAAACTCCCCGATTGATTCCCGTTTACATTTATGGTTTGACTAACGCTTCTCCCAATACCGTCGTAAGAGGTTTTATTTGAAAAATCATTATTAGTAATCATATAACTTGCGCCAAACCAGGTATATTTTCCGCTAATGGGTTTCCACGAATTAAAATTTAAGTCAAATTCATTTGTAAATGTCGGTAACAAATTAGGGTTTCCGATACTGATAAAATTAGGATTGGTATTATCAGGTACAGGCTGTAACTGAGCAATAGAGGGATTGGTAGAATTGGTTTTATACGACACATCCATCGATTTATTATCTGTGAACTTATACCTTAAAGAAGAGAAAGGAAGTATATTATTAAAATTTTGATCAATATGCCGGTTCTTGAAAATGTTATTATTATTTACAAAAACATTTCTGGCCTTAGCGCCGGCAATAAAGCGTAATTTTTTTATTTCATAAATAAATTTTAATCCTGCCCTGTTGATTTGTTTTGTATTTATAAAATTGTTGGTTAAGTTTGAATCCAACTGAATGTAATCGCCGCCTATATTGTTTATTGATTTTTTATCCTGTGTACTTTTATAATACATATAATCATAAGACATTTCCATCTTTATTTTTTTAGTTAGGGGCTCCATAAAAGAAACTCCTATAAATTGATTTTGACTGTTGTTTACATTGGTTTTTTTCTGATTAATAGAATTAATATTTGAGATTGTATCTCTATAAAAGCTATTATCGGTTTTTAAATAGCCTACCGACTCATTGTTTGAAAACGCGTTGTTATAAGATAAGGTCAGCAACCTATCTTTCTTTTTAAATTTTCTTAGTAATTTTATGTTGTTGGAAATGTCATAGCCGTTGCCCTTGCTTGAGTTCGAAATACTTGTGTTCCTTGTTTTTATGTTATCACTTCTTATAAAATCAGTTTCATTAAGGCTTGAAGATCCATCGCTTAAAAATTTAATTTTAGAATTAATGCTGATATCAGTTAAAGAATCGATATTTTGATCAATTAAAAAATTGACATTGTGAGCTTCATTTCGCTGAACAGACTGAGTAGCATTGGAAGAAGAATAAGAGGTATCGGTTAAAAAATATTGAGAATGATTAGTGGTTTTTGCATTTAATTGATTTGAATTATAGGAATAATTAAAATTTATTTTTGTCTTTTTTGATATTTTGTTGGAATAATAAGCACCCGCTTTTATGGTTTGCGGAATTCCTTGATTTTGATTACTGTTACCATAATAAAAGTTATCCCCGTTATCATTTTGACCCATGTTCATTTCATTATTCAGGCCGTATTTAAACATATCGCCCCAACCAAAGCTCGAGCGCGGTGTATTACTGGCTAAGCCGAAGACAGACACTTTTAATTTTTTCTTAAAATAATTGGCAAGTGTTTCTCCTTCATAAAACTTTTGGAAATCGCTTGCTCCGCTCATTTTACCGAAGTATCCTTTTTTAGCCGCGTCCTTTAGTTTAAGATTTAAGATCTTCTGCGTTTCTTCACCGGTGGTTGAATTAACGGCATCGTCGCTTTTCTTTTCATACACCTGTACCGACTCAATAGAACTTGCATTTAAATTTTTGGTCGCTACAGTAGGATCGCTTCCGAAAAATTCATCTCCGTCAACCAATACCTTATCTACTGCTTTGCCCTGCGATGTTATTTTGCCGTCTTTATCTACTTTTAACCCCGGCAGCTTTTTTAAAAGGTCTTCAACGGTAGCATTAGCTTTTACCTTAAAAGAATCAGCTGTATAAATAAGCGTATCGCCTTTATAATAAATAGGATCCCTGAAAGCAAAAATAGTAACCTCATCCAACGATATATTTTTTGGTTGCAGTATAATTTTACCAAAATCATACTCTAAGTTTTTTTTATCTCCAAAAATAAAATAACCCTGGTCGGCAAATTTAGGATGAGAAATAATTACCTGATAAGTGTCAATAGGAACCGGTTTCAACTTAAAGAGTCCTTGCTCATTGGTTCTTGTAAAATCAACCAAAGTAGAATCCATTAATTTTACTACCATTACAATGGCATTTTTTAAGGGTTCTTTTGCAATGGTATCCTGCACGTTACCTGATATTGTAAGCTTTTGGGCGAACGAATAAATACTTAACATAAATAATACTCCGGTAAAAAGTGTCTTCATAGTTTTTCGGGGTACCGCAAATTAATGAAGTTATAAACGCGAAAAGCATCGATAAGTTACAAAAAAAGTTAAAGGAAATATAATTTAGATTTCATCTTAATACACACAGAAGTATAAGGACTACTATCACTGGGATATACTCATATATGAGTAGGTGTTAAAAAAAATTAGTTTGACCCCATTTTAATAACAAGATCAACCAAGCGGCTGCTATAACCAAATTCATTATCGTACCAGCCAATAATTTTAACGAGGTTACCAACCACACTTGTAAAATCAGAATCAAAAACTACGGAATGTGCATTACCCACCACATCCGATGAAACCAAAGGATCAATAGTATATTCCATTATCCCTTTCAAATCTGTTTCTGCCGCTTTTTTAAAGGCTTCATTAATTTGCTCTACAGTAGGATATTGAGTAAGCACACATGTAATATCTGTTAAGGAACCATCGGCAACGGGTACACGTATTCCGCATCCGCCTAATTTTTCTTCCATATCCGGAAAAATTTTACCCAATGCTTTTGCGGCCCCTGTACTTGTAGGTATAATGTTTAAGGCCGCGGCACGGGCCCTGCGTAAATCTTTATGGGGTGCGTCATGCAGGCGCTGATCGCCGGTGTAGGAATGAACGGTTGTTACATAAGCTTCTTCAATACCCCATTGTTGCAAAACCTTTAGCATAGGTGCTGAGCAATTAGTAGTACAGGATGCATTAGAAATAATGACATCATCGGCAGTTAAAAGGTCATCATTAACACCTAAAACAATGGTTTTAATATCATCGTCTTTTGCAGGTGCAGATAAAATAATTTTTTTTGCACCGGCGTTCAAATGTTTTTGAGCCGACGCCTTATCTAAAAATAAACCTGTTGATTCAATAATAATATCAATGGCTAATGCCTTCCAAGGAAGGTTCTCAGGATCCTTTGAAGCAAATATTTTTATTTCTTGCCCGTTAATATATAAGTGATCTTTATCATGTTTTACTTCTCCGTTAAATTTACCGTGAACCGAATCGTACTTTAATAAATGGGCAAGGGTACCTGAATCTGTTATGTCATTAATAGCAACTATATTGATGTTTGGATTTGCAAAGGCGATCCTGAAAAATACTCGTCCGATCCTTCCAAAACCATTGATGGCAACATTTATCTTTTTCATATATATGTAAATTTTAAACAGTATAAAATTACATATTTATTAACACTTTATGTTTTAAATTGCTATTATAAGTTTGTAAAAAAAATGTGTTACAGGAATTCTTTTACAAAGCGTTGGTAAAATAACACTACCTAATTACCACCCGGATAGTCTGTTTGGTGGCTATTGTTTGAGCTATAAATATCATCCACGTCATCATCATTTTGATTCAACTCATAATTTTTTTCAGTTTGTAAATTAACATTAATTACAGCAGGTGGCGGGGTTGAGTTAAATACCCAAACAGGCCCGCTTTTATAATAATACCCTCGTCTCCAATTATCCCAGTAAAAATTATAACGCGGAAAATAGACCCAACGGCGATGGTAAGCATAAGCAGGCCTCCATGCCGGGTAATAGACTCTTATTCTTCTCGCGGGCCTGTAAACGCTTCTTACTACAACTACGTTATTTCTTCTTCCTCTCCCGACGCCTCTGCCATGGCCCCGTTGAGCTAACGCGAACTCTGTGCCCGATACTAAAATCGTTAACGCTAACACTACTATTTTTGTGAAATGTTTCATAATGGATTATTAAATGTTTTTTCATAGACTGTTAGTTGTATAGAAAGTTTAATGTTAATAGCGGTTTAACCAATTTTGGGGAGCTATGCTGATTAGAACAAAACGAAACACACGTGATGAGTTAGTATGTTGTATAGCGTTGAATTTCGACAAAGAAGGTATACATGGAAGGGTAACAATCAAAAAAAAGGGGAATGATTTTTATGAAGGATGCTCCCGGATGATTATATGTTAGCGTCATGCTAAACTTATTTCAGCCTCTTATATGTATATATTTTTACTTTATCACCCACATATAACGCCCTCCTCTGTGGGTAGGATCCTAAAACAAATTCAGGGTCACGATTGCTTAAGCTATATAAATGACAGCTCGAAGTAGCAGCCATTCTGAAAACTTAAATTTCAATTACACCCTCGGTTTCCAAGGCGTTTCAGGAGCATTCAGATCCTGAGTAAATTTGCGCGAAAGCACAAACAGGTAATCCGATAAACGGTTCAGGTATTTATAAATTAGTTCGTTTAAAGGCTCTTTCTCATTAAGCCTTAATACGCAACGTTCAGCTCTGCGGCATACGCAGCGGGCTACATGGCAAAAGGAAATAGTTGTATGGCCACCGGGTAATACAAACGATCTCATTTCGGGCAAATGCTCATTCATATTATCAATTTCTTTTTCTAGTACTGTAATATCCTGCTCAGAAATTTGTGGCAGGGTCATTTTATTTTTAACCGGGTCGGCAGCCAGCAAGGAGCCAATGGTAAACAACCTGTCTTGTACCTCTATTAACAGGGTACGTGAATTTTCATCGATGGCCTGATCCCTGATTAATCCTATATATGAATTCAATTCATCAACAGTACCGTATGCTTCAATGCGGATATCAAATTTAGGAATGCGTGTGCCTCCTATTAAAGAAGTTTCTCCTTTATCGCCCGTTTTGGTATAGATTTTAGGAGCCAACTGCGGTTAAAATTTAAAGCTTATGTTAACGTTAGGTAAAATAGGTAACTGATTAACCCGTTTGTTTTTAACACGGTCGTAATAAAAAATATTTTCACGGTTCAACACATTTGTTGCCCCAACATTTACTTCAAGCTTATAGCGTTCACTAATAGCGTATAACCATTTTAAGCTTATGTCAATACGTTGGTAAGCAGGTAAGCGTTGTGAATTAAAGTTACCGGGCACATATCCTAAATTAGCGTTGGCGTTTGCGTAATCCGCACCAAACTGGTTATTAAAGTTAACCTGTGGGTAGTAGCCGGCCGTTGGCGTAAAAGGAAAACCGGAGCCATAGTTATAACGCACACTAAAATCTAAATTACGTTTTTTGCCGAAGCTGTATGTACCTACTAAGTTTATGTTATGCCTTCTGTCATAAATGGGAGCATATTCCAACACATTACCATCGGGAGTATTACCCGTGTATCTCTTGTTATAAGTAAGGGAATATACTGCCCAAAAATAAAACCGTTTTCGTTCAAACTTAGCCGTAAAATCAAGTCCGTTAACTACCCCTTGCTCCATAATAAAATCTTTTCGTTCAGCTTCGGGTTTCGACACGTTTTCAGGCGTATCATCATACAGTTTATTCCTGTTTACACTTGCCATTTGTGTAAAGTATTTTTGGTAAGCTTCCACCTGTATCTCAAGGTATTTAAAAATGTCTAACTCAAAGCCTCCGACTAAATGCTTTGCTTTTTGTATCACTCCTTTTGTTTGTACCGTTTTATTGTTTTTATCCTGGTAACTGTCCGGTAAATTTTCAGGGCCGTTTATAAAACCGTAAAATAAATTAACCACATCCTTATCTGAGCTTGCACTCATTAAGCTTTGACTGTATAAGCCGGCAGCAAATTTTAAACGAAATTTGCGCGTAACATTTACCTTACCGCTAATACGGGGTTCGGGAGAAAAGTTATTAAATGTGGCATAATATTGTAAACGAATACTGGGCTCCAATACAAGGTATTTTTTACGTGACAGGAAACGGTATTTAGCGTAAGCGCCTAATTCGAGAGAGCTTTTAGAATAGTTTATTTCACTCAACAAAGGGTTATTTAATGTGTAGTTTGTGTTTGTTCCTACCAATTCAAACCCGTACTTTAACTCATCGCGACCAAGGTATTTTGTGAAATTAAAACCCCCGTTAAAGCCGCCGACAGAGCTCGATTTTTTGTCTGCTTCCGTAGAACCCTGGTAATTGATCTTATATTGTGAATACGCAAAATTACCTTCAATTAATAAGGTAGAACTTTGAGGGATTAAAATAAAATTACTTCCGCCACCGACTGAGTTCCAGTTAAATTTTGCAAGCCCGGGGTACACTACTTTGTCGCTGAAATCAAACCCGAATAAATTTACTTTACTGCCATTATTGGCATTAAAAGAAACTTTACCGTATAGATCTGTATAATAAAAAGGTAGACCGTCTTTATTAGCGTAAGGATATAATACTTTTGATGTTTGCGGCAGGTAAGATGTTTTACCTGATAATAAAAAGGAGGAGCTTCCTTTACCGTCTTCTTTTAATTTTTTTAAAGGGCCTTCAAGCGTTAATTTAGCTCCGAATGTAGAGGCTGAAACTTTCCCGGATAAGCGTTTTTTATTTCCGTCGCGTGTTGTAATATCCATAATAGAAGATGTTCTTCCGCCATACTCAGCGCCAAAGCCTGCACTATAAACATCGGCACCGCGCATAATATCATTATCAAATACAGAAAATAAACCGATAGAGTGAAAAGGGTTATAAATTACCATACCGTCTAATAATACTTTATTTTGAATTGGTAAGCCACCGCGAATATAAAGTTGCCCGCCTTGGTCGCCGGTAAATACGACACCCGGTAATACCTGTAAATATTGCGCCAGATCAGGCTCACCCACACTCGGTAATTTATTAATGGCAACGGGGTCTATTCTTTGGATTCCAACATTAGGATTTTCAATTTTATCCGTTTGCGTTGCAGTAACTTCAACAGTACCTAAAATAACGCCTCCTTTATTTGAGAAGAATTTTTTACTGATGATCTGATCTGCTTTAATGGTTATAGGTTCTGAAATAGTATCAAATTCAAGGTTGGTTACCAAAAGCGTATAAGTGCCGGGTTTTACTTTATTTATGGAAAAGAAACCGTTAGGATCGGATGACGCACCGGTGGTGGTTCCTTTAAGATACACGTTTGAAAAAGGTACGGGTTCACCATTTGCCTTGTTGTAAACAAAGCCCCTGATAGTACCGGATTGAGCAAATGCTGAAGTAATAATAATTAATAAACAAAATGTATAAATGGTACGTATCATGCTTTAATTTTTGTGAAGGAGCAAATTTAACTATTTATGTGAGTTAAAAAAGGTATTTTTTTAGGATTAAAGGGTCGGCTCACTGCAATTGTTAAAGGCTTGTAAGGTTTTAATTGTCAAATATTTTTAGAGGCTTTGACCGAATGTCGATATAGAATATTATATATATGGTTACTTATCTCGTAATAACCACCTGCTTGGTAATGGCCCTTAGCCCGTCGGATAGTTGCATAAAATAAATACCTGTGTTTAACGCTGCCGTATTTAAGATAATGGTTTGTTGCCCCTCACCGTAAAGTTCATTTTTAAGGAACTCGACTTCTTTTCCCAACACATCAAACAGTTTTATGAAAAGGTTTTTTGGTTTTAACAAGTTAAAAGAAATCTTACAATTATCATTGGCAGGATTCGGAAATAAGATTACCACTTGTACATCTTCCGAAATATCATTAACGCTCGCGTCTACGCTCATATTTATATCGTCAATAAATATATTATTACCGCCGTTGCCGCTAAATACAAACTTTAGCCGTGAGCCTGTGGTATATAAAGCTGAAGGAATAGTGGCTGAAGCAAGCTTCCATTCGCTGGCCGAAGCAGGGAAAAACGCCGATGTTTTAGGAGAGGCTGTTTCCAATGCCGCGCCCGACATATTGAAACGCGATATAATGGAACCCGTACAATTTTGAATAAAAAATACTTGGAGCTGATCTTTATTGCTTGTATCTTTTCTGGCAAAAGCATATTTAAAGCTTATGTTCAAAGCAGTTGCTCCCGTAAGATTAATGGCCCTGCTGTAAAGTTCATCTTTATTATTTAAGGTGCTGCTAAAGTTATTAATCATAATAGCCTTGCTGCCGCTTGTTGCTGCCGCATTGGTGAGCTGCCAAGTATTCGATGTGTCTAAATTATTGGTGAGCCACTCGCTGCCGTTTAATGTGATAACAGCTTCAAAACTCTCCGTAAAAGGATACCCTATTCCTGTTGTAGTTTGTACGCTCACGTAATTTTGTTTAACGGCTGTTAAAGTAGATGTGCCATCCGTTACCGTTAGCCCAACGCTGTAGCTGCCGGGTGTTGCGTAAGTTACTGTTGGGCTTGCTACAGAAGATGTTGCGGGAGAACCCCCCGAAAATGTCCATGCATAGGCAGTAACCGTACCGTTATAAGACGTGTTTGTATATTTAATTTGATTACCCGGGCAAATTACTTTTTTATCCGATGTAAAATCGGCATTGCATAAGGTAGAAGTTGTATAAACGCCCGTAGCGATAAGGTTTGCAGTTTGCCATAAATTATTTCTGCCGGCAATAGGCGAGTTTAAACAAGCCTGCATTCTTGTTTTTTGACCCTGTGTAAACATAATATTGCAATAGCTGTAATCCATCGCGTTCTGAACATTATCAACTGTATTGCCGCAGCTGGCACCGCTTAAATTACAACTTACCCAACCAATGGTAGGCGGGGTATCAGCCACAAGGTCATCAATATTACAATCTTTTGCAGGATCGGCGCAGGGATAATAATAAAAGCCCGGTACATTATTGCCGCCCCAAATGTGTTGCAGGTTAAAGTAATGGCCGCACTCATGAGCAAAGGCAACCGATTGTGTTAAGTTAGAAGTACCGATAGTACCTATATAATTATGTGACAGTACAATGCCGTCCCATAAAGGGATCGTATCCGCATCGCCCGGCCAAACGGCATGTCCTGCAAGGCCTGCGGCATTAGCTACCACGTAAACATTTAAATATTTAGTAGGAGGCCAGTGTATTAAATTCTTCACCCTATGGTCGCCCGAGCTTGTTAACGGCGAAGCTATGCGATTGATGCCGCTTGTGCAATTACCGTTAGGGTCTTTTGCGGCTAAACGCAATTCAATGTCACAGTTTGCGTGAATACCCTGAAAGGCAGGAATAATAGAAGAGGTATTAGGATGTGTTTTATTAAACGTTTTATTGGCAATGTCAATCGCATCTTTTATTTGAGCGTCACTTATGTTTTCCGGTCCGTAATTATGTATAATGTGAAATACTACGGGAATAATGTATGTTGCCGTAGAAGGACTTTTAGAAGCATCCTTTATGAAATTCTGCGTAAAATCTTCCAGCACTTTGTCACGTTTAATAACCGCTTTAGCTATTTCAGGGTTTTGTTTTAAAGTGGAGATGCGCATTTCATCAGCCCCGCAATGTTTTAGCTCTTCCTGCGAAAAAACGAAACGGTTAAAGGCGATTAAAGAAATGATAAGGTAAATTTTATTCATAGTACTAAATTATTTTGCATTTAGGTTCTCAATAGCGCTTTCAATTGAATCAACATAGTATACGTTTATACCATTGAGTAAATCTTTATCATATTTTTTAAATATTTCATGTTTACCCGCCATTACTGCCTGAACAAACCATTCCGGCTCAGGTAAAATCTTATAATGATTTACCAACCCTTTCAGTTTAACGATCGGTTTCCATATAGCAAAATACCATTCCATGCTCGGCTGATGAAAGGTGCGCAAATTTCTTTTATCAAATACAAGGTGTTGAATCGTGGATTTTTCAATAAAATCCGAGATCGAATAGAAAATCGCTTTAAAATTATCTATAGGAATATATTCAACTTCAGCTATACATAGCGCCATCTTAAGCGTTTCATTATAATACACGGATGAAAAAGGACACTTATAAATAACCTTAAATTCAAATCCGTTAAAACTGGTTGTTTCCATAATTAAAATTCTATAATCATAAAGGATATATCATCTGTTTGTTGAGTCGTTTTTTTCCAACTCTCATGCTCTGTTTCAATAATTTTATTGATTTCATTCACATTTTTTTTGTAGTTATCGGCCAGTATCCGCTTTAATTTTAGTCGTGAAAATTTCTTATCACGGTCCCCTCCAAATTGATCCGTTAAACCATCTGAATATAAAAAAAGTTTATCTCCCTGTTTAAAATGTATTTCAAAATTCTCAAACTCAGTAGCCGCATGTTCGCCTATTGGTTTTTTTGTGGAAAATAATTCAATGATTTCGCCGGTCGCGGATACTAATAAGCCTTTTCCATTAGCGGAACTATACGTTAAGGTGCGTAATTTTGACGAAAATAAACACATAATACCTTCCATGTGCGCTAATGATTTATCAGCATTAAATGTACTGTTTAACCGGTAGTTTAAAAGCTTCAATAATACTTTAGGGCTGTCCACTTCCATTGAGCCGGTAAGTTCATTTAACATCAGCACTCCACTAATACTTAGCATAGCCGCAGGAATACCGTGACCGGTTGCGTCAAATAATCCAAAAAAAATACCTCCGTTAGTGTTTTTAATAAAAACAGTATCTCCGCCAATACCTATTTGTTGCATTACTTTATAAGACGCGTCTTTTATAAAAATCTTTAAAATATCAATGTCAGGCAACAATGACGTTTGAATTAATTCCGCAAACTTAATACTGTTAAAAACATCTTGGTTTGCATTATAAAGTTCTTTGTTTCTTTCTTTTAATTCAAGTTGTGTATCAAGTAAAAACCGTGTCGTTCTCACTAACATGTCTTCTTTAGACTGTAATTGTTCTTTATAAAAATCCGTTTCCAATTTTTTGTAAAATAAATGTATTATCAAATATAATTAAATCAATTAAAAACTATTATTAAAATTTGAAAAATTTTACTGAGTTATTTTAAGTATTCTTTAAAAATATCTTTCAGCTACACAAACAAAAACCATTATTTTTTGTTCAAAATATCTGCAACTCTCCCGGGGTAGTCACTGATGATGCCGGCTACTCCAAGTTTTAGCATACGCTCAATATCTTTGGGTTCATTAACTGTCCACGGAATTAAAAGCACTTTTTCTTTATGGCATTCTTTTACAAGCTCTTTATTTACTAATTGCATATAGGGGCTGTAAATAGAAGGATTGAAGCCAAGCATTTGTATATTTTGCCTGAAACTTTTTTGGTTTTCAATTAACAAGGCAGTTTTAACCGGCAGTTTCTTTAAGTGTATATATTGTAAAACCCTGATGTCAAAAGACTGAAGGATTACCTTAAATGCTATTTGTTTTTGTTGAATTACCCCGTATACTAAGTCGGTATACTGAGCAGGGGCAGGATGAAAAATACCGTCTGTTGCGGGTGTTGATTTAATTTCAATATTATACATTACAGGTTTTAGTTTTTTATAAATAATGTAGTTCTCTACAGTATCAATCACGTTTTCCAGTAAGGGTTTATTTGTTTTTAGTTTTAGCTGATCTTTAAAACGGGGATGTATTTTACTGCCGCAATCACAAAGCTTAATTTCTTCATAATTCATGGTATACAAATTAAACGTAGTTTCGTTTGATGTATCAATTAACTCGCCGTGTGGCCCTGTGCAGATTTCATGGTTTAAAAAGGGTTCATGCGACACCGTTATTTTATGGTCTTTTGTAATCACCACGTCCATTTCAAGGGTGGTAACCCCTAAATCAATCGCCTTTATAAATGCTTCTATGGTATTTTCGGGCATTACTCCTCTGCAGCCCCTGTGGCCTTCAATGTCAATATGTTGTGCCGTAACGCGGCAACATATTAAAAGAATAATATGCAGCGTAAAAAATCTCATGGTAGGTTAGCTTAACTTAAAATACTCCTTTGCCATAGTAGCAATTTCATTACCGTAAGCCAAAGAAGCCGTAGCGGCAGGCGAGGGTGAATTGATCACATGCATGGAATTGCCTTTGTATTCAATTTTAAAATCGTCAAGCATATCACCATTTGGCCCTAAAGCCATAGCCCTTACACCGCAACGTGCCGGTTCAATATCATCCGGTTGCAAGTCGGGAATTAATTTACGCAAACGGTTCAGGAAATATGTTTTGCTGAATGCGCCCCTGTATTCATCCAAACCAAAGCGCCAGTGTTTTCCGAAAAATTTCCAGGTTCCCATGTAACCGAATGCTTCTGCGGTATCTTTTAAGCTGAAAGCTGTTTTACTGTATCCTTCCCGTTTAAAAACAAATACGGCGTTAGGCCCGCATTCAACACCGCCTTTGATCATGCGTGTAAAATGCACGCCTAAAAAAGGAAATTCGGGGTTTGGTACCGGGTAAATTAAATTCTTCACTTTTTCTCTGCCTTTATCTGTCAGGTCATAATAATCGCCCCGGAAACCAACAATAGCGGAGTCTGTTTTGACGTTATCTTTTTTAGTGATCCTGTCTGCCTGCAAGCCTGCGCAGGAAATAATATAGTTTCCATTAAAAGTACCACGCTCAGTAATCACATCGGTTGTATCGCCCTTCTTTTCAAACCCCGTTACCTTATGTTCGGTTAATACTTTGCTTCCGTTGTTTTTTGCATGAATCAGCTCTACATATTTCCTAGCCACATCGGTATAATCAATAATACCGGTGCAGGGCACCCAAATGCCTGAAATGCCTTTACAGTGTGGTTCTATCTCTCTTATTTTAGCGGCATCAATAATTTCTATGCCTTCTACATCATTTGCTAAACCATTATTAAACACCTTGTTCATGTGTGCCAGTTCACTTTGTTCGGTTGCTACAATAATTTTACCACACAGGTCGTGTGCAATATGGTGTTCTTTTACAAATTGTATGAGTTCCCTGCGGCCCGACACACAATTAATGGCTTTATAAGAACCCGGCTTATAGTAAATGCCGGAATGTATTACTCCCGAATTATGACCCGTTTGGTGCGCCGCCACTACTTTTTCCTTTTCAAGAACCAATATGGTTTTGTTAGGATTTTGAAGCGTTAATTTATAAGCTGTCGCTAAGCCAACAATGCCGCCGCCCACTATAATTATATCGTAATTTGTATTGCTCATTTATAAATGATTGTAAATTTGTCAAAAATAGTAAATTAATAGAATTAATAATAAAATCGCGTCAAAACTATATAAGATGTTGGTTGAGTGACCGGTAAATAAGGATACGTAATTTCACAAAAAAAGAATAACCTAATCATGAAAATAATTTGTATAGGGCGTAATTACGCGGAGCACGCCAAAGAAATGAAAAGTGAAGTACCTACCGAACCAGTATTTTTTATGAAACCGGATACAGCTTTATTAAAGGATAGCGAACCTTTTTATTATCCTGAATTTACAAAAGATCTGCACCATGAAATTGAAATAGTGATTAAAATTAATAAAGTAGGTAAACATATTGAAGAGCAGTTTGCCCACAAATATTATGATGAAATAGGACTTGGTATTGACTTTACTGCCAGGGATATACAAGCCAAATGCAAAGAAAAAGGCTTGCCTTGGGAAAAAGCAAAAGCGTTCGACGGTTCAGCCCCTTTAGGTAAGTTTGTGAGCAAAGCACAATTAGGGAATTTGGCTGACATAAACTTTGAATTAAAAGTAAATGGGGAACTGAAACAAGCAGGAAATACGAAGGATTTGTTATTCAGTTTCGATAAAGTTATTTCATACGTGTCTAAATTTGTAACGCTTAAGGTGGGCGACCTTATTTACACGGGAACACCCGAAGGTGTGGGCCCTGTTAAAATTGGGGATAAGCTGCAGGGATACATAAAAGGGGAACATTTTTTAGAGTTTGAAGTGAAGTAAACTTTATTTTGCTTTTCAACAAAAAGGTTATTATATTTGCCCTCCACTTTTTAGCCTCTGGTTGCACGGTGCAGCGAATGCCAAAAATGATAAATTATTTAAATAAAAAACAATGAGTTTATTATTAGATTACGTAAAAAAACAATTAGCTACTGAAGTTGCCCATCCAAAATTTAAAGCAGGTGATACTATTACAGTACACTACAAAATTAAAGAGGGTGATAAAGAGCGTATCCAACAGTTTTCAGGTGTTGTGATTCAGCGCAAAAACGAACCGGCAACAGCTTCTTTTACAGTTCGTAAAATTTCAAACGGAGTAGGCGTAGAGCGTATCTTCCCGATAGCATCTCCTTTTATTGATAAAATTGAATTAAATAAAGTTGGTATTGTTCGCAGAGCAAAATTATACTATATCCGCACACGTACAGGTAAAGCAGCACGTATTCGCGAAAAATTACAAACTAAAAAAGCATAATTGGTATTTTAAGTTATATCAAAAAGCCCTGCATAATATGCGGGGCTTTTTTGTGGGAAAAAGTTTGAGTGATATACAAATTCCTATTTTTGAAGGAGTTGTCCGCAGGACGGAGGATGTATTTGAAAACGATAATAATTAAATGAAACATCTCCCGCCTTTCAGGCACCCTCTTCAAAGAGGGAATTGGTTAAATGCCAATAACAAAGAATAATTCTTAAATCCCCTTAGGGTAACACATAAAATACTTCGTTACCTTTTTACTCAGCATCTTTATATTCAACTGATCCGAAGCCTTTGCCACATCAACTAACACATTATTGTTATACAATATGTTTATTTTAATTTCCGCCGAATTATAAGCGCTGTTATTAACGCTTTCCGTAAACACAAAATATTCTGCTTCCTTTTTAGTAAGCTTATATTTCTTCATTACTTTTTCTATCCAACCGGTTTTTTCGGTTTCGGTAAATTTTTTGTTCTGCAGTTGTATTTTAAATAAATGGCGTTCTATCATATTTTTGCATAACAGAGATAATACTATATCATCATGGTTCATCCATACTTTTATGGAAGCCATAATGTCGTAATCATCCAATAAAACAAACTGTTCCAGCAATTCCGGCTTACTGATAAAATCTTTTTTATTGTAATTATTTTTTAAAAATAAAGACAGGGCGGGAGTCGCAAACAAGTCGTTACCGGATAAAGATAATTCCTTGGCACGTTTTAAAATATTAACCAATAATTTTTCAGCGCCTAATACTGTTTTATGCAGATAAACCTGCCAGTACATTAGCCTTCGGGCAATTAAAAATTTCTCTACGCTATATATGCCCTTAGCTTCAATTACTAAATTACCATTAACAACCGTTAGCATTTTAATAATGCGATCAGTGCTGATCACGCCTTCAGAAACACCGGTAAAAAAACTGTCACGTTTTAAATAATCGAGCCTGTCAACATCAAGCTGACTGGATACTAATTGATGTAAAAATTTTTTAGGATGCTCATCTTTAAATATTTTTATGGCCAAGGTTAGTTTTCCTTTAAAGGTTTTATTCAACTCATCCATCAGCATCATCGAAATATGCTCATGGTGTACACCTTTCACAATCGTATGTTCCAGCGCATGCGAAAAAGGTCCGTGCCCTATATCATGTAATAATATGGCAATAATAGCCGCCCTGCATTCATCGTCTGTAATTTTAATACCTTTTGATTTAAGCACCTGTAAGGCTTCCGTCATTAAATGCATAGCACCAATAGCATGATGAAACCTGGTGTGCAGCGCTCCCGGGTAAACCAAATTGGTTAAGCCCAGTTGCTTTATTCTCCTTAACCGCTGAAAAATGGGATGATTGATCAGGTCATACACCAAATCGTCAGTCAACGTTACAAACCCGTAAATAGGGTCGTTAATAATTTTGCGTTTATTAGGGATCATAAATTTATTGAAGTAGTTAAGTAATACGATCATCAAATTTAATCTTTTTAAGCTGTTATTAGGGTAGAAAAAATTGAACTAAAATGATGCGATAAATGATTATTTTTGTCTGAATTATTATGGGATATAACCCTTAAATAATTCTCAAACTTTAAAAAAGCACTATGCCAAAAATATCAGCCAAGGCTCATGAAATGCCTTCTTCTCCCATTCGTAAATTAGTTCCTTTTGCAGAAGCCGCAAAAAAACGCGGCACAAAAATTTACCATTTAAATATTGGTCAACCCGATATAGAAACACCCGCATCGTTTTTAAACGCGGTTAAAACAGCTGATATAAAAGTGTTGGAATACAGCCACAGCGCAGGCAATGAATCGTACCGTAAAAAATTGTGCGGCTACTATAAAACCTACAATATTAATATTGACCATACCGAAGTTATTATTACCTGCGGCGGTTCAGAAGCTATTGAAATAGCGATGATGACTTGCTTTAATGCAGGTGATGAAGTAATAATTCCTGAACCGTTTTACGCTAATTACAACGGTTTTTCAAAAGCAGCCGATGTAAAGATAGTGCCTGTAACAAGTTATATAGAAACCGGTTTTGCCTTACCTCCCATCAGTGATTTTGAAAAACTGATCACCCCAAAAACAAAAGGGATTATGATTTGTAACCCGGGCAACCCTACTGGTTACTTGTATACCAAAGAAGAATTAACGGCCCTGCGCGACTTGGTAAAAAAACATGACCTGTTTTTATTGAGCGATGAAGTGTACCGTGAGTTTTGTTACGACGGTAAAGAATATGTGTCGGTGATGCATTTAGACGGGATCGAAACTAATGTGATTTTGTTGGACTCTATCTCTAAACGTTATAGCGCTTGCGGAGCGCGTATTGGCGCTATGATCAGTAAAAATAAAGAAGTAATGGCAGCAGCCATGAAATTTGCACAGGCGCGTTTATCGCCACCAAGCTACGGACAAATAGGAGCGGAGGCAGCACTGGATACACCGCAATCGTATTTCGACGGCGTAAAAACAGAATACATTGCCCGAAGGGATTTTGTAATAGAAGAGCTTAATAAAATAGACGGCGTATTTTGTCCTAAACCAAGTGGCGCCTTTTATTGCATTGCACGTTTGCCAATCGATAACTCCGATAAATTTTGCCAATGGTTGCTCGAAGAATTTTCTTACAACGGGCAAACCGTTATGATGGCTCCTGCAACAGGTTTCTATTCAACGGAAGGCTCCGGAACCAACGAAGTACGTTTGGCTTACGTCTTAAATAGGGAAGACCTGAAAAACGCTGTGCTTTGCTTAAAAGAAGCTTTAAAAGTTTACCCGGGGAAAACCAATTAGGTTTATCAGTTTGTTTAGTTAATGTATCTCGTCATTGCGCTTCGACGTAAGTAGGAGAAGCAATCTCACACGTAGTTTCTGTTTAACCACATAGATACATAGAAGGGATAGGAAAGGAATGATCCACCACAGAGGAAGAGAGGGAAGCAAATAAATAAATAAACAGGTTATTGGATTCAAAAGAAACATAAAACCGAAGTATTTATACATCTCCTCCATTGATAATGTCGGCAACCGATAACCCCAACGGAGCTCATTGGGACGGCCGCACCACAAGCGGAAAAGCCTGTACGGAAAGCGTGTACTATTCTGCATTACAGTATGCCGATGCTGAAGTGTAAAAACTGAAAGGAGGTTTATCAGTTTGTTCAGGTAGTGCAGCCCGTCATTGCGAGGCACGAAGCAATCCCACCCCTATTATTTAACCACATATAAACATAGAGTCGAAGTTTAATACGTCTCTCATACGTTAGTAATAGTGAGGCTGTTTTGGGCGAACGGTGCGAACTGCAAGTTGGGGAAGGAAGAGCGGGGCCGCTTGGAGTTGGCGTTTGCCCTTGACTTTTTTGGTTCATTTTTCGTCAAGGAAAAAAGAACGAAGAAGGTCAACAGGAAATAACGGTGAGATGCTGAAACAAGTTCAGCACGACTATGATTCAAAAATTCCCTGCTGCTTAGAGTGCGTTTTGTTTTTATTGGTAACCACACAATTATACTGAAGGCTAAGAAAAGAGAGATGGAATTGATTGACTTAATGGACACAAAGTGTTGCGATGTGCTTCCGTCATTGCGAGGCACGAAGCCATCTCATACCCGGCTTTACTAAATAGATTTATATACTATGTATGAGATTGCTTCTCCTCCTTACGTCGGCTCGCAATGACGGGTTCGCATAACGGTTTGCGCTATGACTCTAACATACAAAACTGCCAACGATGCCACCATTAGTATTTACGATGTAAGCGTCCGTGTATTGTATAGGCATACCTTAAGCAAAGAACAGTCTGCTTTACAAATACAAGCTAACTTAACGGAAGGCGTACATTTTTTGTCGGCAACCGATAACCCTAACGGCGCTTATCGGGATGGCTGTACCACAAGCGGAGAAGCCTGTACGGAAGGCGTGTACTATTATGCATTACAGTATACCGAAGTTAAAGGAGAGGTGCAAAAACTGAAAGGGTTTATCAGTTTGTTCAGGTAGTGCAGCTCCGTCATTGCGAGGCACGAAGCCATCTCATCTATTGGATTATTAACCACGTAGGAAAACATAGGAGGCATAGGGAAGCGTTGAGATGATTTACCACAAAGAGAGAGTAAAGAGAGGGAAGGGAATAAAGAGGTTATTGGATTCAAAAGAAACATAAGCCGGAGAGAGTTAATACGTCTTCCATACCTTTACAGTGTATGCAATTATTTCCGGAAACAAATTCGAAGACGAAAATAACCTCATTGCAATATCAGATTCATTGCCGGTCAATTATTCTTCTTAAATTTAAACTCAACCCTTACAATATGAAAAAACACTACACTTTATTTGCAATCATTGCTTTTATAGTCTTAACGGGTATAGCGCAAGACGAACCCCGCCAATCTAAACAATTTTACATCGGTGTGTTTGCTTCACCCGATCTTTCGTTTGGTAAAGTACCTTATCCTGATTCATATTTTTTATCCGCTAGCAACCCTAACAGTAATTACAATATTTCAAAATATTCGTATACCTTGGGGCTTGAGGCCTTATACCAAATTAACACACGGCTAGCGCTTAGTATTGGGCTACAATACAGCGATAAAGGCGGTAAAACAAAACTACTTTTATTCCCGGCCACCCCTGCACCTCTTCCCGATCATTACAAGTATAATTATCGATTTTTTGATATTCCTGTAAGGATTGATTATTATTTCAGTCGGAAAAAAATAGCGCCGTTTATAACAACAGGCGTTTCAACTAATGTTTTTTTAAATCAAAGTACCAAAGGTTATTTTTTTGAAAATACCGTCGGTTATTTAAATGAAAACTCAACAGGATACTCAAAAATAAACTTGCAGTTTCAAATAGGAGCAGGAGTAGACATTACCTTTAATAAATCAAGACTCCGAATTTTCCCTATTTATAGGGTTTCTATCATAAAGCCAAACCTGGGTATAAACACGAATTATTATTATTCGGGCACCGGCCTGAACCCGCAAATATCCGGTCGTTTATATTCCATAGGATTAGGAATCAATTATTTTTTCCGTTTATCTAAGAGGCAAACCAATACAGCCCCTAACGATATGCGGGAATTGTAAGGGAACTAAAATTAAACTCTTTTGAATCTCATGAATGCGCCTTTACTCCACTCATATTATAACAAAGCTCTTTTGGGTGTCATGCAATAGATGCTAAATTTTCCCTGTTCCCGCATCATTATTCTCTGTTCCCGCATCATTATTCTCTGTTCTCGCATCCATATTCCCTGTTGGAGCATCCACATTCCCTGTTCGAGCTACATTTTTCCCTGTTCCCGCATCAATTTTCCCTGTTCTCGCATCAATATTTCCTGTTCGAGCATCCACATTCCCTGTTCGAGCTACATTTTTCCCTGTTCCCGCATCAATATTCCCTGTTCGAGTATCCACTTTCCCTGTTCGGGCATCAATTAAATTAGTTAGAGTTTATCCGGTTGGAATTTTCAAAGAGATACCGCCGGCCTGTAAGCGAAAATAATGTATCTTTGCGAAAAATTAAACAGATCCGTTTCTTTAAAATAAGAATTGGTTTTAGTACATAAATTGAACAATGAGAAAAATTATTGAATACAGAAAGCTCTTGGGAGTTGACAAAGCTGTTACGCTAAATGAATTAAAAAGCCTTTATCGTAATTTTATGAAAGAATACCATCCGGATAAAATTCAGGATAATGAAGAGCTTAAAACAGAAGCGGAAGAAAAAAGCAAACGCATTATTGAAGCTTATCATTTTTTAGTGAGCATTGCTCCTGAAACAATAGAAGCAACCCTTACGGATTATACAAATACCACATCAAATTCAAATATTGCGGATATTACCTATACAGGCAAACGGTTGCGTATTGATTTTCAAGACGGAACAGGCTATGAATATTATGGTGTACCGGAAAACACGTATGTAAAATTGATTAATGCCGATTCCCAGGGTAGGTTTGCCCGCAGGCACATCTATACATCGTTTCTTTACAGGAATGTTAATAAAGGCCCCGTAACCGCCTAATGAAAGTAGATAAATACATTAGCCAATCAGGTTTTACTTCCAGAAGAAAAGCAATTATTTTAATAGAAGAAAAACGTGTTTCCGTAAATAAAAAAACAGCTGTGTTTAGCACAGAGGTTAAGGAAGGTGATCTTGTTTTAATTGACGGAAAACAACTGAGGCCTACCGAATTTATTCCTGCTTATATTGCTTACAATAAACCTAAAGGAATAGAATGTACCTCCGAAAAAATTGCAGGTAATATTATTGACGCTGTTAACCATCCCTTAGCTGTTTACCCGATAGGCAGGCTTGATAAAGATTCTGAAGGATTAATATTACTCACGAACCATGCTGAAATAATGAATAAGATTGCTCATTCAAAATATGAGCATGAAAAAGAATATGTTGTTACGTTAAATTTACCGGTGCGTCAGGCTTTTTTAAATGAAATAGCCGGTGGCATTGAAGTAAACGGGGAAAAAACAAAGCCGTGCATAGTAAGTAAGGAAGCCGGCGCAAAACGTATTTTCAGAATAACGTTAACCCAGGGCTTAAACCGGCAGATCAGGAAAATGTGTAACGCGTTTAATTACCAGGTCATAAAGCTGCAAAGAGTGCGTGTGATGCATATTGAGCTCGGTAAATTAAAGCTCGGCGAATGGCGTGATTTAACAGAGGAAGAATTGAATGTATTATTGAAGGAACTATAATTTTAATTACCTAATACGGTGTAGGAATATAGTTTTTTTAAGTACTTGAAAGTTAAACTATTTTCACTTATATTTGGTTAACAAGACACTAACTCTCACTTTTATGAATATATTTTCTATTAAAGCAACACCATCTACACCCTATATTTATTTTGACCCCGGAACAGGAAAACTTGAAATTAAAGGGCGCTCTATCCCTGAAAATTCTGTGTCGTTTTATAAACCTTTGTTTGATGCCTTAGATGAGTACGTTAAAGTTCCCGTTACAGCAATTAAAGTTATTATACAGCTTGAATACTATAACAGCAGCTCATCCGTTTGCATTTTAAACTTATTGAAAAAACTGGAAACACTTAAAAATAAAATAACCGATATATCCGTAGAATGGTATTATGAGGAAGAGGATGAGGATACCTTAGCTGCCGGAAATAATTTTCAAAACATCATACACTTACCGTTTAAATTAATAAAGGTAATTGACTAAATTACTTAAATTCCGAATAATAATAGGTTCAGTGAATAGCTGAACGCCAATACATCTACCACCTCTCAAAATCTTTAATCAACTTTCGATTCTCTTTTTTTCTTAACGTATAACTTGCCGATAGTTCATAAGTGCATGCCGTGTTTAACCCGCTTAAACCAAATTCATAACCGCCGGATATAATGAAATAGTTGTGACGAAAACCCATAGAAGTGCTCACTAAATTATTACTTCCAAAACCAACGTTTAGTATCAAATGTTTATAAAGTAAATTAACAGCAAACTGATTCTCAAAGAAATTCTGTTGTTTTTCGAAACGGTATAATCCATTCAATAATAAATGTTCTCCCAATCTGAAATTATAAGAAGCAAATACGCTTAACCGATGCGGTAATTTACCGGTACTTTGTAATCCTTGCTCAGGTTGAGTTATATGGAAAACGGAAACGCCAACATAAAAATGATTGTAATTTACAATTAAACCCGAACTCAAGTCAATATTCCGCCTTACAGAATTTTTAAAGGACTCATTTCCGCCTTGTGTAAATCCACGGCGCGGATCTATTTGATCCCCGAAAGTTAATTTTGAATAGTCCAATTTTTTTTGAAAACCGCTGATCTGTATGGAAGGAATAATTTTTAATTTACCTTTTAATAAACTTAAATGTTGCGCATAAGTTAAGTCTACTCTGTCTGTTACTAAAGTTCCTTTTAATTGATCATCTCTTATATAGGTAAGGGCAAAACCGCCTCGCAAGGGTTTAATATAAGCATCAAAACTATTATAAAATGTTAGGTACGGTTGCGATAAATGATACCATTGGTTTCTTGTGATCGATTGATACCTTATTAAGCCGTTACTTCCTGCAAACGAGGGATTAAGTGATACTAAAGACCGTAGGTTATTTGTAAATAAAGGGTCTTGTGAATACATAGTTAAACAAAATCCCAAACATAAAACAGCGATGTACTTCATATATATCATTTTAATAAAATAACGGCTTTAATCTTATATAATTGTCCTGAAAAAAAATCCCTCTACTGTTAAGAGGAGGGACTTTCTTAAAAAAGATCGACTAAGAACCGACTAAGAACCGACTAATAATAAATAGCTCTTCGTACTTCCGAAATATATTTAGAAAAACGAATTACCTGGCGCGTATAACCATACTCATTATCATACCAAATATACAAGACAATGCTTTTTTTATCGGGAGAAATAATAGTGGCATTACTGTCGTAAACAGAAGGACAAGGATTTCCCACAATGTCGGTAGACACTAATTCGTTACTGAAAGCATATTGAATTTGCTCTACCAGTGCGCCGTTCAAAGCATACTTGAGCATAATTTCATTTACCTCGTCGCGCGTGGTTTCCCTGTTTATATTTAAATTTAAAATTGCCAACGATACGTTAGGTGTTGGTACACGCACAGAATTAGCAGTAAATTTACCGGCTAAATGCGGCAATACTTTCTTTAAAGCGCTTTCAGCACCGGTTTCTGTAATTACCATATTTAACGCTGCTGAACGGCCTCGGCGGTATTTTTTATGGTAGTTATCCAATAAATTCTGATCGTTCGTGTAAGAATGTACGGTTTCAATATGTCCTTTAGCAATGCCTAATTCTTTATCAATAACATAAAGTATAGGCATAATGGCATTAGTGGTACACGATGCCGCCGAAAATATTTTTTGAGTTTTCAGGTCAACGGTTTCATGGTTTACACCATGCACTACGTTGGGTACATTCCCTTTTGCAGGTGCCGTTAATAATACTTTATCTACGCCTTTAGCTTTTAAATGCCTGCTTAATTCAACATCATCTCTAAAAACACCGGTATTATCAATTAACAATGCGTTATCAATTCCATAAGCAGTATAATCCACATCCTCCGGGTTTTTTGCATCTATCATGTGCACGGTGTGCCCATTAATAATTAAGGCTTTGTTTGCAAGGTTTTCAATAACAGTTCCCGGAAAATTACCGTGTACCGAATCGGTGCGTAACAAATCAGCGCGTTTTATAATTTCATCATCCGAATTTCCCCTCGTTACAATGGCTCGCAATCTTAACTGTTCTCCTTTACCGGCTTGCGAAATCATTTCGCGTGCGGCTAAACGGCCTATACGCCCAAAACCGTATAGTATAACATCCTTAGGAATTTGTGTTGTTTTTTTACCGATCAGGTCTCTTAATTTATTATTTATAAAATCGGATGATGATTTAAAATTTGCTTTTTCCTGTTGGTATTCAAAAGCCAGCTTACCAATATCAATGCGGGAAGGGCAAACATCGCTGTTATATAAATCAGTAGCCAACATTACTGTATCGCTTACCGAAATTGTTTTCTTTACAATATCTTTCGCGTATAAATGAAGCTTCATAATTTCACTCGCGCTTCTGTCAACTAATTGGTTTCTGAAAAGAATTAATTCTATTGATTTTTCAAACCACAATTTTCCAATGATACCTATCAGTTCAATCGCCGCTTTTTCTTGGCTTATCCAATCATTTAATTGTGCTTCGTATGCTTTGTTTGCTTTTTCTTTGGTTTCCATGTGTTTACTTAATATCGTGTTTGTTATCGTTTAAATAATAGTTTAGTGCTCATCCCCTTCATCAGCAAGGTCTTCAAAGCTTTCTTCGTCGTCCTCATTCATTAAATCGCTGTCTTCACTTTCAGGATTATCTTCACCTTCTTCACCCTCTAAATGGTTCAGGTCACCTTCATCAACACCGTTGGTGTCATTTTTAATGGCCTTATAAATTTCACTTTCGTCTGCTTCCGGTTCAGTATCTGCCAACATGGTGTCCATAAGCTGATCAGGCGTTAATTCACCTTTAGCCATTTGTATTTGCTTATATTGCTTGGGCGGGTTACCTATTGATTTTACAATGGCCGGAAAAACGCCTTTAGGATTATCCGGTAAAATTTTCATCAGCTCAATACAAAAGGTCCATTTTACCGCGGGGTCAAACACATATAAAAAACGCTGGCGCGGACTTTCAATAAATTTTGCAATTTTAGTTCCCGACATTAATTTTTTTGGAGCCACCTTTAATTTAATTTCATCCTCATCCAGCTCAAGGTCTTCCTTCCTTAAAGTGATTTCCTGATCCTTACGCCAGTAATCGTCACTTACAAAAAATGAAGCAGCGTGCTTTTTATCAAACTTAAAAGCGTCCTGTACAATGGTATGAAATTCTTCAAATGTTTGGGACGATAAAATCTCTATTTCCCGGTAAATGTCTTCGTTGTCCTCTACGAATATTTTAAATTTATATATTGCCATAACTACTGTGTGAAGTAAATTTTGTGAGTGTTGATCTATCGCGCAAAGTTAAATCAAGAACCGGTTTTTTAGTTTTTTATTGTGAATTTTCTCATCAAACTATCAAATTCCTAAGCTTTGGTTACAATAGCATTATTTCCTTCAAAGTTAAAGCTCCAGCCACGCTCAAATATTTTAGGTAAATAGCGTTTATATAATTTTAACCTCGCGTTGCCTTTTATTTTATTCTTCTTTTGTTCTTTTTCAGATAAGTGTTCATCCTCATCTTCCCTGTCAATGGCATGAAATTCGTAAATGTTTACTTTGGAGTGCTGATCAATAAAATCTTTTACAATCATCACTATCGTATTCATTACTTTATATACTTCTCCGCGGTTGGTCGTTACATATTCTTCACCTTCAAACTCTTCATTAATAACGCCAAACACAATGGTTGAATGTAAAATATTATCTTGTCTTCTTCCAAATCTTACCTCATACCTTAAACCCGACGACGTATTAAAATAATACACACCCGCGCTTTTAATAGGAGGAAATTCAATATTAAATATGGAAGTTTCTGTCATTTAATTTTGTTATTGAGCTAACGCGTGTTGAGTTTGTTTTTTAAAACGTTCCGCTAACACAAGGTCCTTAGTTCCGTTGGCATAATCGTAAAATCCTTTTCCGCTTTTAACGCCTAAATGCCCTGCAGTTACCATGTTTACCAATAAGGGGCATGGCGCATATTTAGGGTTTCCGAAACCGTCCTGTAAAACGCGTAAAATATTTAAACATACATCCAAGCCTATAAAATCAGCTAATTGTAAAGGCCCCATAGGGTGGGCCATGCCCAGTTTCATAACTGTATCAATTTCTTCAACGCCGGCAACCCCTTCATATAACGTAATAATTGCCTCGTTAATCATAGGCATTAAAATTTTATTGGCAACAAAACCAGGGTAATCGTTTACTTCGGTAGGTGTTTTATTTAATTTTTTAGCAGTTTCCATTATTAAGTTGCACACTTCATTGCTTGTGGAGTAACCGCGAATTATCTCAACCAGCTTCATTACAGGTACAGGGTTCATAAAGTGCATTCCTATTACTTTATCGGCACGCTTTGTCACTGCGGCTATTTGTGTAATAGAAATTGAAGAGGTGTTGCTTGCCAAGATAGTATTGGCAGGACAGATCACATCAAGCTGCTTAAAAATATCCATTTTTATTTTTACGTTCTCGCTTGCTGCCTCAACTACAAGATCAGCATTTTTAGCGCCTTCTTCAAGCTTTGTAAACGTTTTAATATTATTTAAAGTGTTGGTTTTATCAGTCTCAGTAAAAGTGCCTTTCGCTACTTGCCTGTCAATGTTTTTTGCAATGGTGGCCAATGCTTTTTGTAAAGCCTGCTCGTTAATATCTACAAGGCTTACAGAGTAGCCGTGTTGTGCAAATACGTGCGCAATACCATTTCCCATGGTGCCGCTGCCGATTACCGTAATGTTTTTCATTGTGTAATTAATTTTTTAATAATTGCTTTATAAATTGTGGTTGTATCCTTTGCTAAAATAATTTTGTTTTTATACAGGTGTTAAATTTAATATAAACTACACATACAAATAATATGAACTCCTTTGTTTGTGCGGTGTAAATCTAAAATCTGTTACTCATAAATACAAATAGAGTTTTAAACGTTTTATTCATTAAATGTGAGTAAAAAAAGTGCTGATTTATTTTGTTCTTTCTTTCTTTTTCACATAAACATGATATATTTGTGCAAAAAAATAAATTATGAATTTTCCTGCAGATTTAAAATATACTAAAGACCACGAATGGATTCGTGTAGAAGGCAGTGAAGCCTATATAGGAATCACTGATTTTGCTCAAAAAGAACTGGGTGATATTGTTTATGTAGATGTAACTACGTTAGGTGAAATAGTGGCAAGAGAAGCATTGTTTGGAACGGTGGAAGCTGTAAAAACCGTATCTGATTTATTTATGCCTTTAACAGGTAAAGTATTAGAGGTGAATAAAGATATTGACAGCGCTCCTGAATCCGTTAATACCGACCCTTACGGAAAAGGGTGGATGATAAAAATAAGTATTGAAAGTGCTCCTGAGCTTCAGGACCTGTTATCGGTAGACGCTTACAAAGCGTTGATAGGCGCTTAATAAAATTCGCAAAAATAATAAACCTTCTGTGTAGTTTATGCGGAAGGTTTTTTTATACCGTGAAAACAATTTTTAAATATTCTTTAGCATTTGCCTTCATTTGGACAGTTGTTATTTTTATGCTGTGTTGTACACCCGGTAAGTATGTACCTAGAGCCCATTGGCTCGATCTGTTGAGTTTCGATAAATTTGTGCATGCAAGCATGTTCTTTATTTTATCAAGCTTATGGTTTTTATATGTTATAAGCCGGCGATCCATAAATAACCTTAAAATTATATTTATTTTATTAGCATGCATGGCTTATGGCGGTACACTTGAAATTATGCAGGCAACCGTATTTAGCGGCCGCAGCGGCGATTGGTTTGATTTTATTGCTAATAGCGTAGGGTGTTTAACTGCCTTTTTGATTTTTAAAAGAAAAAAATTGTTTTTAATACAGCCCGTTTACTAAAACTATTTTACGGGTTATTTGTCATAACTCATACCCTGGGAAATACGACTGCGCCAAACTTTCAAAACTTTTTAACTTTCAAAACTTTTTAAACTAATAATACTAATTTCGTACTCTCAAAAAATAAACTATGTCAACACCTCAGCACATTAAATGTCTTATTATCGGTTCGGGCCCTGCAGGTTATACTGCGGCCATTTACGCAGCCCGCGCCGATTTGAAGCCCATATTATATACAGGCCTTACACCCGGCGGGCAATTAACCGAAACAACCGAAGTAGATAACTTTCCGGGCTACCCTAAAGGAATTACTGGCCCCGAATTAATGGAAGACCTGAAAGCACAGGCAGAGCGTTTTGGCACAGAAGTGCGGTTTGGATTAGCCACTAAAGCGGACCTTACATCAACGCCTAAAAAAATATGGATTGATGAAACCGTTGAAATTACAGCCGATACAGTTATTATTTCAACAGGGGCTTCCGCTAAATGGATTGGTTTACCCAATGAAACACGTTTACGAATGAACGCGGGCGGAGTGTCGGCCTGTGCAGTTTGCGACGGTTTCTTTTTTAAAGGACAGGATGTTGCTATAGTTGGCGCGGGAGATACGGCAGCCGAAGAAGCTACTTATCTTTCTAAACTGTGTAATAAAGTATATATGATTGTTCGTAAAGATGATATGAGGGCCAGTAAAGCCATGCAGCATAGAGTTAAAAATACACCGAACATTGAAATTTTATGGAACAGTGTAACTGACGATATATTGGGAGCAGAAGGTGTAGAAGGAGTGGTGGTGAAAAATACAATCACAAATGACTACAGAACATTAAACGTAACCGGTTTTTTTGTTGCTATTGGTCACAAACCAAATACCGACATTTTTAAAGGTCAGCTTAATATGGATGAATTGGGCTATATTGACGTGTTGGGAGCAAGCAGTAAAACAAATTTACCGGGCGTGTTTGCGGTAGGCGATTGTGCGGATAAAACGTACAGGCAAGCGGTAACAGCTGCAGGCAGCGGGTGCATGGGTGCGCTGGATGCCGAACGTTATTTGGCGACAGCAGGTCTTCATTAACATTTAATACTATATTTTCCGCTATTTTTTATTTTTTTGTATTAGTTTTGCTTTCATAAACAATGAATTTTAAAAGACTTACATATTTATTACTGACACTAAGCTATAGTGTTGTCGGCATTTCGCAAAAATTTGCCGACCAAGTTCCACAGCTTAAACGTTACACATCCGCACAAATAACCGACCCCGATTATGGAATTATTATTTTTAATAAGATGGCGCCTGCTATAGGCGGCGATTCCTTAAGATATACTAAAGATGGTTATAACGCGCAAGGTTGGCAGGAAGATTTTTATGTTAGCGGTAAATTATTGCATAAAGGATTTTATACAGACGGGTTTGCTAAAATATTTAAAAATTTTTACGAGAACGGGCAAATAGAAAGAAGTTTATCTGTTGTAGACGCTAAACGCGCTAAACTGGAAATATTTTATGATAATGGAAAAGTACGTTCAACCATAAATTATTTTGACGGGAACACACAAAACCAATACGATTTTTTTAAAAGCGGAACGCCTGAGTATGTGGAAGAGAATGATAAGGATATTGAATTTTTATATAAGCGTTACTCATATTACGAAAACGGAATGCCGGCATCTATGTTTGAGCTGGTAGATAAAAAAACGAAAAAGTATACTAAAAAGGAATTTTATGAAAGCGGCCGTCTCAAAGAAGAAGGCACTATGTATTTTAGAAAAGAAGTTGGGGATTACCAAAAAGAAGGGTCATGGACTTATTACGACGAAAAGGGAGCCACTGTTAAAACAGAGAAATACCATAGCGGACAAGTAGAATAATTTTTTTAATAACAGGGTTTTAAAAACAGGCGGAAGCCTGTTTTTTTATGCTTAAAGTACTTGCATTAGTTAAATCAAATCTATTAGAGCGCATCCCTCAACAATGAAAAAAATAATTACCGTAGCACTTCTAATATCCTATTTCAATATAATACCTTCACCAAATAATGAGCACCCATTAACCGCGTTGGAAGGAACATGGTATGTTAACATGAGCAACTTTAACATGTGGCTGAAAGGAAATAAACGTAACCCGCGTTTTACATACACTTTGCAAACTAAGCGCCGTATTACGGGCTTAAAAGATGTAGTAAGCTACAATAAACGTAAAAAACAAAAAACAATTAAGGGTTTTGATACGCCTGTTAATAATAGTACAGTTGCGTTTGTGTGGCGTGGTAAAGGCTTATTATCCGTAGTTAAGAGTAAATGGGAAATACTTTATCAAACCAATGACTGGGCATTAATTCATTTTCAAAAAACGGTATTTACCACCGAAGGATATGATGTAATCTCAAGGCAAAAAAGCATGGATGAAAAAAAGATGACTTCAATAAAATTAAAATTAACTGAATTAGGAATTAAAGCTAACCTACAGAGTATTGAACAAAATTAAATAGCGGGAAATTTTAGACTTTCTTTGCGAACAAACTGACTTTAGATTCTTGTCTTTTCAATAAACGGGTAATGTTTTTTTTATGCGTAACAATTAATAATACCGCTACAAAAACAGAAAAGGCCAATAAAGTGTCGTTATGATTTTTAAGAACTAAATTCAGAAGAACCGGGAAACTGATACCGCCCATTATGGAGGATAAAGAAACATAACGGGTAAATATTAATACCGTTAAAAAAACGAGCAATACTAATAAACTTGTAAACGGTGTAAGGCAAATAACAACTCCTAAAATAGTAGCAACGCCTTTTCCGCCTCTAAAGCCCGCAAAAACAGGAAATACGTGTCCTACCAAAGCGGCAATACCCAAGCCAAGTTCAAGGTCAACAAATTCGTTCGAATCAAACATAAAAGGAGATAAAAAAGCAAGAGAAGTAGCTGCAATGCCTTTTAAAATATCTATAATTAACACGGGAACGCCCGCTTTTTTTCCTAAAACCCTAAAAGTATTAGTTGCTCCCGCGTTTCCACTACCAAATTCACGTACATCAATCCCGTAAAAACGCTTTCCCCACCAAACCGCTGTAGGTATAGACCCAAGCAAATAAGCGGAAATTAACAACGTAATAATAATAATGGTTTCCAAATACAATTTAATTTAGTTACACAAATATAACAATTATTTAAAATACAAAAACGCATCAGGGGCAATTTTTTTAACGTTCAGGGTAAATTTGAACCGGAAAATCCTAAATATAAATTAACTTTTTTTTACGTAATCCCCTAACTTTTTATTATTTTCACGCCTCTTATGATAAGCTACGTAAACGGGCAAATAACCGAATTAAATCCTGCATTTGCAGTAATAGAAACCAATGGAGTAGGCTATGGATTACTCATATCTTTAACCACTTATACAAGTATTCAAAGTAAGCCAACAGCCAAGCTTTTTGTTGAAAGCGTTTATATAAGAGATGATAACCCCCGTTATTACGGTTTTGCTGATATGGAAGAGCGAGACCTGTTTCGTAAATTAATATCGGTTTCAGGGGTTGGCGGCGGAAGTGCGATGCTTATGCTATCCTCTTTATCGGCAGCTGAAATTGCGGGTGCTATTAATACTGCAAATGTAACAATGTTAAAAAGTATAAAAGGTATCGGAGAAAAGACTGCGCAAAGGATTGTGGTGGACCTGAAAGGGAAAATGGGCAAGCATGAAGGGGGAATTTCACAGATTTTAACGACTTCGTACAATAAAAACAAAGATGAGGCGTTAATGGCTCTAATAACATTAGGTTTCCCGAAAATGGCAGCAGAAAGATCGCTTGAAAAAGCGATAAAACAACAAGGAATAGCAACTGAAAATGTGGAACTGCTGATAAAATCGGCACTTAAAAATATGTAGCAATTAGCGTGATAAAAGGCGGAGTTAAATTTCTTCTTGTTGCTTCTGTATCCATCGGATTAATGAGCGTTGTTATTGGTTCGAAGGCGGAAAATGCCCCTTTGAGCAAACCGCATTATTATTACGATACACCGGCTTTACCACCCGATACGCCGGTGGTTACAAAAGATGACCTGCCGTATAAATTCAATGATAATAATGGTGCCCAACCTATTTATAACGATAACAACGGGTTATACCTCGGTAACCCCGGCAATATAAAAACAGAAACAAACTACAACCCAAAAACAGGCAATTATGACGTTACCCAAAAAATCGGTAAAATGGATTATCGCCCCGAAACGTATGTGGAGTTTCAGGATTACCAAGATGCATTATTTAAACAGGCCGTAAAAGACCACTGGAAATCAAAGATAAAAGCGGATGACCTCAACAATCAAAATAAAAAAGGAATTATTCCAAAGCTTACCATCAATAACGATATATTTGACAGGATATTTGGCGGTAATACCGTTGATATTAAACCCACAGGAACAGCTGAGCTTATTTTTGCATTAAACCGCAATAAAACATTAAACCCTGCCATACCTCAACGCCAGCAAAAAGTTACCAATTTCGATTTCAATATGCGGATCCAGTTAAACCTGATCGGTAAAATTGGGGACAAATTAAAAATTACAACCAATTATAATACAGAGGCCTCATTTGACTGGGAAAACCAAATGAAACTTGAGTATACAGGTTACGAGGATGAAATCATAAAAAAAATAGAGGCCGGTAACGTTAGTCTGCCTTTAAACAGTACGTTAATTACGGGTAGTCAAAGCTTATTCGGGGTAAAAATGCAATTGCAGTTCGGGCGTTTAACGGCTACAACTATTTTTTCGCAGCAGCGCGGTAAAAAACAGGAAGTAACGGTGCAGGGCGGCGCACAAATACAAACCTTTGCCGTAACAGCCGATAACTACGAGGTAAACAAGCATTACTTTTTAGGTCATTATTTCAGGGATAATTATGATCAGTGGATGAGCACATTGCCCATAGTAGCTACTCCCATTGTTATTACCAAAGCCGAAGTTTACATTACCAACCAAACCGGGAGTACGGATAACGTACGAAGCTTTGTGGCTTTTTCTGATTTAGCAGAGGATAGCGTACATGTAAACCCTAAACTATCAAGTACAAGTTGTCAAACAAATTTTAATTACGTAATAAAAGATACCGCCGGTGTAAATCCTTATAACAACGCCAATACATTATACAGTATTATTACAAATACAGTTGGCGGTATTATGCCTGCGCGAACAACAACAGCAAATAATCAAATTTTTTCATCACTTATTGGAAGTTCCATTGCAACAAATACGTGTAACAGCAATAATGGATTTATGGAAGCATCCCGCGATTTTGAATATGTTGTTAATGCAAGGAAATTAAACCCCACAGAATTTACCATTAACAACCGTTTAGGGTTTATTTCAATTAACCAATCCATTAATAATGATGTGGCCGTAGCGGTAGCTTATCAGTATACATACAACGGGCGAACATATCAAGTAGGTGAGTTCAGTGATCAGTTTACTACGGGCCCCTTATATTTAAAATTATTAAAAAGCACACTTACAAACCCTAATTTTTTAACTTGGGATCTGATGATGAAGAACGTATACTCACTTGGAGCGTACAACCTTAACCCGGCCGATTTTAAGTGCGATGTGTATTATAATAATATTGAAACAGGTGTTGATATTCCTTATATACCTGCCGGGAGTGTAAACGGGAAGTTATTGATACAGGTAATGGACCTTGATAAATTAAGCATTAACGGCGATCGGTTTTCTGATGGTGTGTATGACTTTATTAAGGATTATACAATAAACCCTACCAACGGAAGAATTTACTTATCCTCGAAAGAACCCTTTGGTAATAATTTAAGAAGTAAGTTTGCGGCAAACGATTTCCCTAATGCCAATAAATATGTTTTTCAGGAATTATATGATTCTACAAGAACTATTGCCCAACAATTACCCGAAAAAAACAGGTATAAAATAAAAGGACAATATAAATCGGCATCAGGGTCTGAAATATCATTAAATGCGTTAAACATTCCGCAAGGCTCCGTAGCGGTTACCGCGAACGGACAAAAATTAATAGAAAATCAGGATTATACGGTTGACTATACCTTGGGCCGCGTAAAAATTATTAATGAAAGTATTTTAAATTCAGGCGCTACTATTAAAGTAAGTACTGAAAGCAATTCTTTATTTAATGTACAGCAAAAGAGCTTATTTGGTACAAGGCTTGACTTTAAAGTAAACCGCGACTTGGTGTTAGGCGGCACATTACTTCGCTTAAATGAAAAACCCGTTACGCAAAAAGTAACTATTGGTGATGAGCCGGTATCTAACACCATTTGGGGTTTAGATTATAATTATAAAACAGATGCTCCTTTTTTAACAAGGTTGGTTGATAAAATCCCTTTAATTAATACAAAGGAAATGAGCACCATTGTTACCCAAGGGGAATTTGCCCAGTTAATACCGGGTAACGCCAAAGCCATCGGTAAAAACGGTACTTCTTATGTAGATGATTTTGAAGGAAGTATTTCCCTGATTGATATTAAAAGTCCGCAATCTTGGATTTTGGCCAGTGTGCCGCAAGGGCAACCTCTTTTATTTCCGGAGTCTGCTTTAAATGATGACCCCAGAATAGGGATGAACCGTGCCCAGTTTAATTGGTATACTGTTGATAATTTATTTTACGGCCAGCAAAACTCTTCGTTAAAGCCGGCAAACATTCCTAAAGAAACATATTCAAATAATTTTATGCGGCAGGTATTGGAAACGGAATTATTTCCGTCTAAAACCCCTGCCAACGGCCAACCTGTGGTACTATCGGTTTTAGACCTTGCTTTTTACCCAAACGAAAGAGGACCTTATAATTATGATGCATTTCCGGCTGCCGGTATATCAAGCGGTGTTAATATAGCAGGTAAATTAAACGATCCTGCAAACCGTTGGGGAGGTATTATGCGACGTTTAGAAACCAATGATTTTCAGGCTGCTAACATTGAGTATGTGCAGTTTTGGATGATGGATCCGTTCAATGAAGATTATGATGCCACAAAAACATACGAAGGAATGGATAGGGCCAACCCTCCTTCAGGTGAAATGTTTATTAACCTGGGTAACGTAAGTGAAGATATTATTAAAGATGGTAGCATGTTGTATGAAAATGGCTTACCGGGCGCTCCGGGCGGACAAAATGCCGGCCTGGCAACTTCAAGGTCATCCATTGGAGTATATCCGATTATTACCCCTTCATCCAGCTCATTTGTAAACGACCCTAATGACAGGCCTTATCAGGATGTGGGGTATGATGGGATGGCTGATAGCACTGAGATAAGAGTTTTTTCAACGTTTAGAAATAATTTAACGACGGCAACCGCAAACTCTTCGGTAACAGCAGTTCAGGATGTTTTAACTAATGACCCAAGCTCAGATAAATACCTGCACCCTAAAGATGCCTCTTATGACGGGCTTGATCGTTTACCCGGAAATACATTACACCGTTATAAAAAATACAATAATCCGGAAGGCAACTCACCAACGGGTAGTTTAGCTACTGTAGGCGGTGTAAATGTGGTAGGTTCAAACTCGCCTAATATTGAGGATGTAAATAAAGATAACACACTTAGTCAAACAGAAAATTATTACCAGTACAGTATTAAAATCTCTGCCCAGGATATGATGCCTAACAAAGTAGGAGAAAATAATATTGTAAACGTAACTCAGGGAACCTCCACCATCGACGGAATCACTAAAACAGTAAACTGGTACCAGTTTAAAATTCCTATTGCCGAGTATGAAAAAGTGGTCGGATCAATAGAAGGGTTTAACTCCATTCGTTTTATG